>NZ_CP041767.1:2870000-3203750 GCF_022026395.1 Brevibacillus brevis
AAGGATACAGGTGGGGTAGCCTCTTTTTTTCTGTACCTATGACCTATGGTATTACTGAAAAGCCCAAAACACATACCATCCAAACCACCGCTTTGATATATCAAAATATTTTAAATTGACAGAAATAAATAAAACCAATATATTGGTTTTATGGACATGAACCTAATCAAACAGATCGAACGCCCCACATTACGCGAACAGGTATACCAAGGCTTGAAGAAAGCGATCATCATGCTGGAGCTAAAGCCAGGACAACGAGTCAACGACAACGAGCTGGCGGCTTTATTTGGCGTGAGTCGAACACCTGTGAGAGAAGCGCTCAAACGGCTGGAGGACGAAGGGCTTATTGAATCCGTTCCCGGCTCTCTCACACGGGTGACACCCTTACTCGAAAAGGAGGCGAAGCACGCTTTTCCGGTTGTTGCGGCCTTGCACGGGTTGGCAACACGATTGGCGATGCCATTTGAAACAGAGGTCATCTGTAGTTTGGAGCAATGGAATGAAAAGCTGCAGGTCGCACTCGAACAGCAAGATGTGATCAAAGCGCTTGAAGCAGATGATGGCTTTCACGACGTGATCCTCGAAGCTGCTGGGAATCGTGAAATCTACCTGGCTCTTGAGCGAGTTGTACCGAAAATTCGGCGTTTGGAATTTGCTCGGTTTGGTTCCTTAGAAGGGGTGGAATCAGTAGAACAGCATCGCAGAATCATCGAAGCGATTCGAGACAACAACAGTCAGCTTGCCTCTTCTTTAATGGAAGAAAACTGGATCAACCTTGGCAGATTGCTTACGGACCATTCTAATGATGAATAGGGGGTAATGGCATGAGTACGGTTGAAATGAAGGGAGAAGTACATGATTCGCGTGTTCTTCAATGGGCACGATCCATTATCGAAGAGAGTCCGTCCCACCGTCTGATTCAGCAAGAGATCGTGAATGCTGTCAACCGCAATGCGATTTGGCGCGGCGAGGAATGCCTGAATTTGCTCGCACCAGAAGCTCCTACCACGCCCATCGTACGTCAACTGCTCGCTTCTGAGGTTGGTACTCGCGCTGCGGAAGGACATATTGGCAGCACGCAGAGATGGTTCGCTGGCACAAAATATATCGACGAAATCGAAGCGCTATGTGTGGAGCTATTGAAAAAAGTATTCCACGCCAATTTTGCTGACCATCGATTGGTAGCGAGCATGATCGGGAACATGACAGTCTATGCGGCGTTAACACAACCGGGCGATACGATTATGACGATTGCGCAACCGTTTGGGGGGCATTCCAGCAATCGGGTGGACGGGCCTGCTGGCATTCGCGGTTTGCAAATTGTGGATGTGCCAATGGACCCCGCTGAGCTTACCGTTGATTTGGACGAATTCGCGAAAGTCGCACGGCAAGTTAGACCAAAGCTCGTTACCCTCGGCGCGTCCATGACCTTATTCCCATTTCCTTTGAAGGAAATGGCTGAGATCGTGAAGGAATGGGGCGGGCGCATTTATTTTGATGGTGCACACCAGTTGGGGTTGATCGGTGGTGGTCAATTTCAAGACCCGCTACGAGAAGGGGCATGTGTGATGACTGGCTCGGCTGGCAAAACATTTAGCGGTCCGCAAAGCGGCATTATCGTCTGGAATGACCCGGAACTTTCGATACCGATTACAGATGCCATTTTCCCAGCCCTTGCCGCGACACATCAAGTCAACCGGGTAGCGGCACTGGCTGCGGCGGCGGCAGAGTTTTTGGCGTTTGGCAAAGAATACATGGCGCAAATTGTGACGAATGCGCAAGCGCTGGGAAAAGCATTCGATGAACGGGGTATTCGAGTTCTTTGCGCCCATAAAGGCTATACACGTACACACCAAGTCATTCTGGACGTAAAAGAGTTTGGCGGTGGGTACGAGGTAGGTAAGCGATTGGCAGAAGCGAACATCATCACGAACAAAAATTTAATTCCAGGCGATGGACCAGAGGATTGGGACTTTCCAAGCGGTCTGCGTATCGGGACGACAGAAGTCACTCGCTTTGGTATGAAGGAACAAGAGATGGACATGATTGCAGAACTCATTGTTAGTGTGTTGTCCGGCAGGGAAAAGCCCGAGGTGGTTAAGTCAAAGGTGATCGAATTGCGCAGATCGTTTAGCAAGATGCAGTTCTGCTGCCCAGAATAGAGCCGGTGGGAAAAACACCGTATGCCGGTGGGTCAAACCTTGGCATACGGTGTTTTTCGAGTGGTAAGTGGACTCTCATTCTTGACAATGTCTTTTCATTTCGTAAATAATCGATTGATACCATCAAAGAATGGGAGTCTAAACGGATGAGTACAGACCATACAAACTCAAACTCGGATGTTACTATTGATCAGACAACGAAAGAGCTTGCTCTCGTATTTGGTCAGCTAAAGCGGATCGGACATGTTTTCAGTCCTTCGAAAGACCTCCGTCAGAGCGAACTGAATTTGCTAGTTCACTTGACCTACGTCAGTCCACCTGGCACGAACGGCATCAGAGTTTCTGAGCTAGGCAAGCAGTTGAAAATAACGTCTGCAGCTGTGACCCATGTGATTCAATCACTCGAACAGCAAGGCTACATAACCCGTACCGTAGGACCTAAGGATCGACGCTCCATTCTCGTAGCCCCTACGAAAAAGGGATTTGATTTTGTGGCAGCGAGAGAGCAAGAGCTGTTTAATCGTTTTCAGCAGCTGCATGAACATCTAGGTACGGATGATGCACAGGCACTCATACGAATTTTAACGAAATCAATCCGATTCCTGCATACCTATCAGGATAGCGATGAATCACACCCATAGTTCGAAGAGGAACTATGGTTTTTTATTGTTTTGATAAGAACCTTGCTCCAGCTCTTTAAGGAGAGAGTTCGCAGAGGGGCTCCATTGCAACTGTTGTTCCGCGCGCAATCCAGATATCCTCTGATTGATGCTCGCCCCCCAAGCGGCTGGTCCTAACTCCTTGGCCGCATCCTCATAGCTCCATGATTCCGCTTTGTCTATCCCAGCTATTTTGGCAATCGAAGTCATGAGCTCTTTCGTCGTAATCATTTCCTTAGAAGTTCCGTTAAATAATGAGCCTGGTTGTGCGCGTAAAAAAGCGCATTCGTAAAGTCTCGCCAAATCATCAATATCGATAGTAGACCATGCCGTTTGTCCATCATCGATGTAGTTGGCTGACTGAGAGAGCTTCGTTCTTTGAATCGTTGCTTGGACGAGTCCACCACCACGACCATACACAAGTGTAGGACGTATGACGATTGTTCGAATGTTGCGCTCGGCAGCTACTAAAACTTCCTGCTCCTGGTTCGCTTTCCATTGGAGAAAAGGCAAAGGGTTGAGAGGGGAGTTCTCATCCACGACAGTGTCGTACGTATCGTTATAGATCAGCGTTCCGCTCGTATAAATGAATGGCTTCCCTGTCCCTTCCAAACCATCCAGCATTGCCTGAACCGCAGCTACATCCAGTTTTTCCATATCAGGAGTGTGCGAGATCGCCATATGAATGACCCCATCGAATTTTTTAACAATCTCCGTTAGCAGTGTGGTGTCCGCAAGATCGCCAGCAATAGGGGTGAACCCCTGTGAAAGCAACAGCTCCGCTTTCTCTTCCGATCGTACAAGTCCAGCAACCTGATACCCAAGAGACTGAAAATGCTCGGCGACTACGGACCCGACATAACCTGTTATTCCTGTAAGGAAAACATTCATGACAAAACCTCCTTCATACATAATTAATTTAGTAAATAAATTATATAGTGAATTATTTAGTAAGTTCCTTGCAATGTCAACACAATTTATAATTAACTAAATATTGACAAAACGAAAATTGGGTGTTATTTTCACATTAGGAAAACGTTTACCCGCTACATAGAAAGTGAGTGAAGAACCATTACTGTAACCATTAAAGATATCGCTCAACTCGCCAACGTTTCCATCGCGACTGTTTCGCGCGTGCTGAACAATTCCAAGCCAGTCCGACCAGAGCTGCGGGAAAGAGTCTTGAAAATCGTGCAAGAGACGGGCTTTCAGCCGAATGCGATTGCCAGGAGCTTGGTTAGCAAGGAAACCCGCATCATCGGGGTGATGATTCCCGATATCTCCAACAATTTTTACTCCAATCTCATTTACGGAATTGACAGCGTCATTAGCGAGTACGACTATAGTATGTTTTTGGCGATATCCGATGAAGTGGTGGACAAAGAGCTGAAGTACTTGCGCCTGTTCAAAGAAAAACAAATCGATGGTGTCATTATTGCGAGCATCCATTTCCTGGAGGGCAACATCCAGACGCTGCAAGAGATTCAGGTTCCCCTTGTTGTTACCGGCCACGATTTGCCCGGCTATCAGATTCCGACTGTCAACGTGAACAATGTGCAAGCTTCTTATGATGCTACCGCCTATCTCATTTCGCAAGGCCATACAAAAATCGCGTGTATATCTGGTCCACTGTGGGACCCGCCGTGTGGTCTGGATCGCATGGGTGGTTACCGAAAAGCCATGCGGGCACATGATTTGCCCATCCATGAAGGATTTGTCGTGGAAGGAGAATTCACAGCCAAGAGCGGTTACGAAGCCATGCGCCGTATTTGTGAGGAAAAAATTCGTCCAACAGCCGTTTTTGTCGCCACAGACCTGATGGCGGTTGGCGTCCTCAATTACTTGTACGACCATGGCATTCGTGTACCAGAAGACATCTCCGTCATGGGCTTCGACAATTTGGAGCTCGCCTCACTTTCCCGTCCGATGCTCACCACCGTGCACAATGACCCGTTCATGTACGGAAAAGCCGCAGCAGAGCAATTACTCAGACAAATCCGCAATGAACCTGTAGAGAGAATGAGCACCGTCCCCCATCATCTCGTCATTCGCCAAACTGTAAGCGTTTTACTGGAGTGAGGCAACAAGTCTTTACCATATAGAAGAAGCAAACGAGTTTACGCATTCAAAAGGGGTGAAGAGATATGAAGCTTGGCGTATTTACTGTTCTTTTTAGCGAGAAGTCGTTCGAAGAAATGCTGGATCATGTGAAGGCAGCAGGTTTAGAGGCCGTGGAAATCGGCACAGGCTGCTATCCGGGCAATGCACACTGCAATCTGGATGAGCTGTTGGAAAGTCCGGAAAAAAGACGAGCGTACAAAAAAGCAGTAGAGGATCGGGGATTGATAATCAGCGCGCTTAGTTGTCACGGAAACCCGTTGACACCAGAGAAAAGCTTTGCGCAGCAATCCCACGATACGTTTGTGAAAACGGTACAATTAGCCGAGATGCTGGAGGTGCCTGTGGTCAACTGCTTTTCAGGCACGGCAGGCGACCACGAAGGAGCGAAATACCCGAGCTGGCCCGTTGCTCCTTGGCCCAATGAGTATCACGATGTGCTGCATTGGCAATGGAATGAGAGGCTCATCCCGTATTGGCGCGAATGGACTGCTTATGCGACTGACCATCATGTCAAGGTTGCGCTGGAACTGCATGGCGGATTTCTCGTCCACACACCAGGGACACTGCTAAAGCTGCGGGAACAGGTAGGCGAGGGAATCGGGGCAAACTTCGATCCAAGTCACATGTGGTGGCAAGGGATTGATCCTGTAGCTGCGATCAAAATCTTGGGCAAAGAAAAAGCTATCTATCATTTCCATGCCAAAGACACGTATATCGACCAGGAAAAAGTGAACATGTACGGGCTGACGGATATGAATTCCTACGCCAACCTACATGAACGTGCGTGGTATTTCCGAACCGTAGGCTATGGGCATTCGCAGCAGACGTGGGCGGATATGATGAGTGCACTGCGCATGAATGGATACGATTATGTCGTGAGTATCGAGCATGAGGATGCCATCATGTCGATTGAAGAAGGCTTTTTGCGCGCTGTTCAAAATCTGCAGCAGGTCATCTTGCGAGAACCAGTCCAGAATCTATGGTGGGTGTAGGAGGGAAGGAAATGACGAGTAGACGCAAATGGAAAATCGGAATCATCGGTGCAGGGGGGATTACAGAAGCACACTTGGAGGCGATCAAGGAAGAGCCGCGAGCAGAGGTAGTTGCGATTGCAGATATTTCAGCAGAAATGGCTTCCTTTCGTGCGAAACGGCATGAGATTCCGCAAGTTTTCACCGAATACCAGACGATGCTGCAAGAGTCTGATACGGACGCAATCATTGTTTGTGTCCCGAACTACTTGCATGCAGAAGCGACCAAACGTGCGCTTGCAGCAGGCAAACACTTGTTGTGCGAAAAGCCGATGGCGATGAATGCCCAGGAAGCAGAAGAAATGATCGAAGCCGCGAAGAAAGCAGACAAAATCCTCATGGTAGCTCAAAACAACCGATTCCGAAGCGATTCCCTGCAAGTCAAAACATGGCTGAAGGAAGGAAAACTGGGGAACATTTATCACGCCAAAACCGGTTGGATCAGGAGAAATGGGATTCCCGGATGGGGGAGCTGGTTTACGCAAAAAGAAAGGGCTGGCGGCGGTCCGTTGATTGATATCGGCGTACATATGCTCGATTTGACCTTATGGCTCTTGGATCATCCAAAGCCTGTATCTGTCCTCGGGCAAACGTATGCGCAATTCGGACCTCACAAACGCGGCTTGTCAGAGTGGGGAAGGATCGATGATAACGGGAAGTTTGACGTGGAAGATATGGCAGTTGCGATGATCACTTTTGAGAATGGATTGTCACTTACGCTCGATGCAAGCTGGGCTTCTCACATCGCAGAGGAAAACGTTTTCCTTCAACTATATGGACAAGAGGGTGGGGCCTCCCTGCGTTTATTGGAGAACCAGTTCACGCTTTACCACGAGTGGAACGGCGTAACTGCTTCGACAGAATTAACACCAAAACCTCAAAAAGAACGCGTACTCTTATTCCGTAATTTCATAGACGCCATCGAAGGGAAAGCAGAGGTGCTCTGCACACCGGAACAAGCCTTGTACATCAACAGATTGATCGAAGCCATCTACGCATCTGCACAAAAAGGTGAAGCAGTCCGCTTCTAACATGAGCATAGGGGGTTACTTAGATGAAAGTTGCAAAAAGACTTACATCCGCTGGACTTACCTTATTAATGGCCTTCTCATTGGCAGCATGTTCTTCCACACCTCAGCAAGCTTCTACAGATACAACCCCATCACAGCCTTCAACACCAACCGCACCTAAAACAGAGCCATCACAGCCCACAGCAGAAAAAATCAAGCTTGTCTACGCACGCGGAAAAGACGCGACGGATTCCACCAAAAAGCTCGTGGAGGCTTTCCAAAAAGCCCATCCGAATATCGAAGTAGAAATCCGTGAGATGCCTGCCGATTCCGGGCAGAGTCATGATCAATACGTTACCATGTTCAGTGCCCAATCCTCCGAGATCGATGTATTTGACCTGGACGTGATCTGGCCGGCTGAATTCGCACAAGCGGGTTATCTTCTGCCGCTCGACCGCCTGATGGAGCAAGATGGAATCGAGACCGGAAAATATATCAAGGGGGCCATGGATGCTGGGAACTTTGGCGGCCAGCAATGGACCATGCCCAAGTTTATCGACGCGGGACTCTTGTTTTACCGCAAAGATCTTGTATCCGAAGCACCAAAGACGTGGGATGACCTGATTGCCCAAGCAAAGGCAACGAAGGGCAAGGGCGGCACGAAGTTCGGCTACTTGATGCAAGCCAAGCAATATGAAGGACTGGTTTGCAACTTTGTCGAGTTCAGTGCATCGTACGGCGGAAAAATTTTGGATGAACAAGGCAAAGTAGCGGTCAACAATCCGGCTACGATCAAAGGGTTGAAAAAAATGATCGAGGTCGTCAAATCTGATTTCGTCCCATCCAATGTCACCACATTCATGGAGCCGGAATCACACACCGCATTCCTCGAGGGGCAGGCACCTTTTATCCGTAACTGGCCGTATCAGTTCGCGTTGGCGCAGGATCAGGCCCAGTCCAAAATCGTTGATCAAGTAGCGATCGCTCCACTGCCAGCTGGCGATGTAGGCTCCGCAGCAGCACTTGGCGGTTGGATGGGCGGAATCAACAAGTTCTCGAAGCACCCGAAAGAAGCATGGGAATTCCTCAAATTCATGACAGGTCCAGAGGGTCAGAAAATATCAGCGATAGAAGGTGGGCTCGCACCAACTTACCTGCCAGCCTATGAAGACGCCGATGTTCAAAAAGCCAGTCCGTTGTTCGCCAACAAAGATTTCGTCGATGGCGTAAGCGCTGCTGTATCTCGTCCAACGACTCCGATCTATCCCAAAATTTCGGAAGTGATCCAGATTGAAGTGTCCAAAGCGCTTGCAGGGCAGCAAACAGCCGAGCAAGCGGTGCAAAACATGGAAACGCAGATGAACGACTTGATGAGAAATTAAGCGGCACCATATGGAGCTTCCAAGGGAGTCTAACCGACTTCCTTGGAAGTTGCACAACGATCAGGCAAGCCCAAGCATGCTTCTAGCGGGAAGGAAGGTGGTGAACGGATGAATCGATCAACCAAAATGTCTCTCTCAGAAAAACAGATGGGGTATGTGCTGATTTTTCCTGCACTGCTCATCATACTTGTTATCGCGATTTGGCCTGTCATGCGATCCTTTTGGATCAGTCTGCACGATATTCGGTTGAACGACCCGACGAAATCAGAGATTCACTCTTCATACGGACTAGATATGGAACGCTACGTCAGCACGTTACCCAATCTGCTCCGGTATGTAAAGAGGGAGGCGGACTCTGCAGAAGGGTCATCAAAAGAAAAATTGAACGCGCTCCAAGTGCAAATCGAGCAAATGAACACTTCCCTCAACCAAACAGGCGAGGTCGCGAGCCGATACCAAATGATCGACCAGCTATTGCTGGACTTTAAACCAGTCCCCACAGAACTCAAATATGTGAGCCTCTCGAACCTACAAACAGAGTCTATCAAAAACACCTTGGCGGAAATCAGAGCGGTCCTTTTGCAAATGAGTGAACAAAAGCTGCTTTCGAAGCCAGAGGGTGCTCTTGGCGTGATCCAAGGCATTGAAGCTTCGATAATCGAACCCAACTTTGTTGGCTTTGCCTACTACAAGAAGTTTTTAACGGACGCCCGGATGTGGGGGGCTATGTACAATACAGCATTTTTTACCGTTATTTCCGTTGCTATTGAACTAGTGCTCGGCATATTGATCGCGCTGTTGATCAATCGACCTTTTCGTGGAAGGAGTCTTGTACGAGCAACTGTGTTAATACCGTGGGCGATTCCGACTGTTATCTCCGCGATGATGTGGAAGTTTTTGTACGATGGGCAAAATGGCATCGTCGCCTATCTTTTTGAGCAGGCAGGGCTGATCGCGGATATGGGGATGCTCCTGACGACAAAGGCTGGAGCCATGTTTTCCGTCATTTTGGCCGATGTGTGGAAGACGACGCCGTTCATGGCTTTGCTCATATTCGCAGGCCTGCAAACGATTCCCCAAAGCTTGTATGAAGCAGCTTCTGTCGACGGTGCCACCCGCACCCAGCAATTTTTTCGTATTACGCTTCCGATGCTGAAATCAACCATTCTGGTGGCGCTATTGTTCCGCACACTAGATGCGTTCCGCGTATTTGACCTGATTTACACGCTGACAGGTGGGGCACCCGGGAACTCAACCGAGACCATTTCCATTTACGCGTACAAAACGATGTTTGCTCAAATGAGTTTTGGAGAAGGTTCTGCGCTTGCGGTCATTGTCTTTTTATGTGTGGCATTGATCTCCATCGGCTATGTCAAAATATTGGGAGCTGATCTGCTGAGTGATGGCAGTAGCAAATAAGGAGGTGATTGGATGGGTAAACATACAGGTCCCTTGTTTTACGTGGGGCTACTGCTATTCGTTTTTCTTGTGATGTTCCCGTTTTTATGGATTCTCCTCGCAGCATTGAAGCCACCAGCGGAGCTGTTTGGAGAGCGAGCCTTTCATTTTATCATCCAAAATCCTTCGTTGGACAACTTTGTCCGCGTCTTCACGGAAAGACCGTTTGCCCGTTACTTGTGGAATTCAACTGTCGTGGCGACGTTAACCACACTCTACTCTATAACGATCGCTTCCTTTGCTGCATATGCAATTGCCTGGCTTTCCTTTCGGGGGAAAACGGTTATTTTGGGTGTCGTACTGGCTGTGTCCATGTTTCCGCAGATCGCTACCATTTCTCCTATTTTTATGTTCATGCAATCGATGGGCTTAACGAACAGCTACATTGGCCTGATCATTCCGTATACAACCTTCGCGCTGCCGCTCGCCATCTGGAATCTGACCATCTTTTTCCGCAAAATACCGAGTGATTTGGGCGAAGCAGCCAAAGTAGACGGTGCGAGCATTTGGCAAACGATGACGAAAGTGTTTTTCCCGCTTGCTATGCCTGGGGTTTTTACGACCGCCATCCTCGTTTTTATCGCAGCGTGGAATGAATTTTTGTTCGCCTTGACGTTGAATACACAGGAAGCGATGAAGACAGTGCCTGTGGGAATCGTCATGTTTCAGGGAATGTTTACAATCCCGTGGGGAGAAATATCTGCTGCCTCCATCATTGTGACGATCCCGCTCGTAGTGATGGTGTTGATTTTCCAGAGGCGGATTATTTCAGGATTGACGTCCGGGGCAGTAAAAGAATGAAAGGGAGTCATTCGATCATTTGTCCCGCAAATGTGATTGTGTTACGGTGGAAGCAGCAATCAGAAAGCGAGTTGACGAACGCATGAATAATCTTACAAAATTTCAGATTAACAGGCCTGCCCATGAAGTGTTCGAAGCTTTCGTGGACCCGGCGAAAATCGGCAACTTCTGGTTCTCTTCCAGCTCGGCAAGGTGGGAAGAAGGGAAGCACATTACATTATTCTACGATATTTACAACGCAGAAGTAGGGATTGCCGTTCGCGAAATCAAAGAGCACAAACGAATCGTTTTCCAGTGGGCGGGAGAAGAAAATACTGTAACGATTACATTAAACGCGTTGGATGAAGCCACGACGATCATTGAAGTGAATGAAGAGGGTTTTCAAGAAGATGATCCAGCGCTTCTACAAAAAATCGTCGACAATAAAGAAGGCTGGGTGTACGTCTTAAGCTGTTTGAAGGGGTATCTGGAGCATGGGATCAACACTTTAAGAGAAGGGCTTGTGAAATAGCCCCCGGATGTTTGCGAGACCATACGCTGAAAGAACGAGAAAGCCCGAACCAAAGTGTATCGGGCTTTTCCTTTTGCCTTATTTAATGCCGAGGGTACGCTTTTTTCGAACGAGCGTAGATATGTTCACTTGCAGCTTATCCGCACACTGCTGCATGGTGTCTGTCTCTTTCAAGAGGCGCTGGATATACGCTCGTTCAAACCGTTCGACCGCTTCTTTTAGCGGCAATAGCTCATCCATTTTAGCGAGTTGGAGAGGCAGGGCTGTCTGTTGCGTATTACGAATGGATGTTGGCAACTGATCAAAGGTAATCCGCCCATTTTCACACATGTGGAAAGAACGTTCCACCACATTTTTCAACTCGCGTGTATTCCCTGGCCAATCATAATCCATCAGCGCCTCCAACGCATCTGTTTCGATGCGCATCTCTTGCTGGTACTTCCATTCGAGCTTTTTCAAATAGTAGAAAATGAGAGCCGGAATATCCTCGCGGCGCTCACGCAAGGGTGGGATGGTAAGAGAAAGTACGTTTAGCCGGTAGAACAAATCCTGCCGAAAACGCTTTTGTTCCACCATCGCTTCCAAATCACTATTAGTGGCAGCGATGATACGCATGTTCACTTGACGAGATGTTTTCCCCCCAAGTCTGCGAATCCGTCCATCCTGCAACACATTCAAGAGCTTCACCTGTAAAGGAAAGGGAAGGTCTCCAATCTCATCGAGAAATATGGTTCCTCGATCCGCCAGCTCAAACAATCCTTCCTTTGACTGGCTTGCCCCCGTAAATGCGCCTTTCTCATAGCCAAACAATTCTGACTCAAGCAAATGCTCGGGAATGGCCCCACAGTTAATCTTGATAAACTCTCCAGTTCGTCCGCTTTGCGCGTGAATGTAATTCGCCATGACATCTTTACCAACACCAGACTCACCTAGCAAAAGGATGGGAGAGTCGTTGGTCGCAAAGCGCTTGGCGAGTGAAGCGATTCGATGCATGAGCCCACTGCGATAAATGATCTGCTCGTCAAAGTTACCATCGGTTTGGATATGCTCCAGAGCCCTTTGATACGCCGAACTGATTTGACGTGTTTCTTCCAGCTCCTTCTGAAGCTGATTCAGTTCCGTGACGTCGCGCACATTTCCCACTACTAACAATAATTCCTGGTTCGAATCGAGCAGCGGAGTAGCCGTGTTAATCGCTTGCCGACCGTTTGGATAATCGATCACGACACTATGGGTTCGTTTCGTCAAAATCGTCCGCACAGCAGAAGAGTCAGGAACAAGATGCATTTCTTTTTGCTCCATAAAGCTGAAATTATTCAGGATGTCGGCGGGAACTCCCGTGATGTTCAAGTACGCCTCATTGTAGAGCAGGACGTAGCCGTTGCGGTCACAGATCGCCAATCCATCGTGGGACGTACTGAAGATGGTTGTCAGCAATTTTGCGAGTTCATGATTGTCACTGGCCTGGAAATACTTGGTTTGATACATGGAAGTCCTCCTATGTAAGCTTGTAAACGGAATAATCAGAATTAATCATCGATGCGCAATTATGCATATGCAAAAGTGATCATTTTTGAATGGTTTTGTTGTGAAATCGCTTTCAAATGTTTGGCATGCTACTTGCTCTTCTATAAAGACGAAAGCAAAAGCAAAACGATCAGGATCACACTAACGAAAGACACCGCGGTGTTTTTCATTGAAAAAGAGAGGGATGTTCTATGTCTTCATTATATCAGGTATTGAGTCCAGCGGGTGAGCTGGTAGGCGATCTCAAGGGGCAATTAGACGAGGCGACGATGATCAAGATGTATGAAAATATGGTGCTGGCTCGCCAGTTTGACCGCAAGTCGATTAACCTGCAACGACAAGGAAGAATGGGTACGTATGCTCCTTTTGAAGGGCAGGAAGCTTCGCAAGTAGGCAGCGCGATGGCATTAACACCTGGAGATTGGCTTTTCCCAACCTACCGAGACCATGCGGCAGCAATCGTCCATGGTCAGTCCATGGCACGGGTGTTCCTCTATTGGATGGGCCACATGGAAGGGAGTATCAGTCCGAAGCATTTGAATATCATGCCGCCCTGCGTACCGATTGCGACTCAAATGGTTCATGCGGTAGGGACGGCTTGGGCGAGCAAGCTGCAAAACGAAAAGCATGTCAGCATCGCCTACTTTGGTGATGGAGCAAGCTCAGAGGGCGATTTTCATGAGGCATTGAATTTTGCAGGCGTATTTCAAACACCGACCATTTTCTTCTGTCAAAACAACGGCTTCGCCATCAGCGTTCCGTTTTCACAGCAGTCTTCATCGAAAACGATTGCACAGCGTTCGGCTGCTTATGACATCCCTGGAGTTCGGATAGACGGCAATGATATCTTCGCTGTTTGGCTGACGATGAAAGAAGCCATGCAACGTGCACTAGATGGCAAGGGACCGACGTTGATCGAAGCGGTGACATTCCGCTATGGCGCACACACAACCGCAGATGATCCAAAGAAATACCGGGATCAAGAGAGTTTGTCCGAGGAATGGCGTCAAGAACGCGATCCACTCCAACGTCTGCGTGTATATCTGGAGAATCAAGGGTTGTGGAATGAAACGAAGGAAGCAGAGTTGGTTGCACGGATGAATGAACAGATCGACGCAGCTCTTGTCGAAGCAGAGAGCTATCCGAAGTCCAAACCGGAAGACATGTTCAAGCACGTCTACGCTGAACCATCGTGGATGGCAACGGAACAGGAGAGCGAGCTCGTCAAGCCATCGAAGCAGGAGGGAATCCCCGCATGAAACGCAAACTGACGATGATTCAAGCAATCACGGAGGCTATGGATCAAAAATTGGCAGATGATTCACGCATTATGCTGCTCGGCGAGGATATTGGCGTGAATGGTGGCGTGTTCCGGGCGACGGAAGATTTGATTCACAAGTACGGTCCGGATCGTGTAGTGGACACGCCGCTTGCTGAGGCGGGAATCATCGGGGCAGCAATCGGTCTTGCCATGAACGGGAAAATTCCTGTGGTCGAGATTCAATTCCTTGCCTTCATATATCCGGGTTTTGAGCAAATTGTTTCTCATGCGGCACGCATGCGCTATCGGACTCGCGGACAGTACCATGTCCCGATGGTCATACGCACACCGTATGGAGCAGGGATTCGCGGTCCTGAGCTGCATTCGGAGAGTGTCGAAACGTTTTTTGCTCATGTCCCTGGCTTAAAGGTTGTAGCACCAAGCACACCTTATGATGCAAAAGGCTTGCTGATTGCAGCAATGGAAGATCCTGACCCGGTCATATTTTTGGAGCCGACCAAGCTGTATCGTGCATTTAAACAAGAGGTTCCAGAGGAAATGTACCGTGTCCCCATTGGAAAAGCGAAGGTCGTCCAGGAAGGCTCGGATGTATCCATTTTTGCTTGGGGAGCGATGCTTCGCGTCGCTGAGGATGCTGCGAAGCAGATCGAGCGCGAAAACGGCTTGAGTTGTGAAGTCATTGATCTGCGGACGCTCTATCCATTGGATCGGGATACGATCATCGCCTCGGTCAAAAAGACTGGACGCGCAGTTGTCGTACATGAAGCGCATAAGACAGCCGGGTTGGGTGCAGAGATCATCTCCATAATCAATGATGAAGCATTGATCTACATGAAGGCTCCCGTGAAACGGATTACCGGATTTGACGTCCCCGTCCCGCAATTCAGTATCGAAGATGACTATTTGCCAACGGCTGAACGCGTGAAGGACGGAATTTTGGAAACGGCTACGTTTTAAAGAGAAGGAGCGAGTCATATGGTTGAGTTCAAGCTTCCTGATGTGGGAGAAGGTATGCATGAAGGAGAAATTGTAAAAGTACTGGTTCGCACGGGCGAATCCGTTCAACAGGATCAACCGCTGCTGGAGGTTCAGACAGACAAGGTGAATGCCGAGTTGTCTGCGCCAGTGACAGGCATTATTCGTGACATTTTCATATCAGAAGGGGAAACAGTAGAGGTCGGAACTACCCTTCTCGTAATCGATGCAGGTACGGAAGCAAAGAAGGAAGAGACAAAGCTTCCAGAAAAGGTCGTAAATCCGGATAAGACAGTCAATTTTGCCCCAGCTCGTGCTGATCACCGCCGCTCATTGGCCACACCATACGTTCGGCAGTTGGCACGGGAAATGAAGCTGGATATCGAGTTGGTCACGGGAACAGGAGCAGCAGGGCGTGTGACGGAAGAAGATTTGCGCCAATTCGCCAATCGACTGCAAAAATCAGTACCAGCCAAGTTTCCGACTTCGGCTACTGGCAATGAGCGTCTGTTGGAGGCAAGTACGGTGGAGGTTGAGACTGAACCGGTTGTTCAGCCGAAAACAGGAACCACTACTCGCGCGACCACCTCGTCGCAGGGAGATATCGAACGGCTACCTTTAAAAGGCATCCGGAAAAAGATTGCCGAGCATATGGTGAAATCAGTGACAATCATCCCGCATGTTACTTCAGTCGATGAGCTGGAGATGGATCAGCTGCGTGCTTTGCGCGAAAAGCTAAAGCCATATGCGGAAAAACGGAATATCAAGTTGACCTTCCTGCCGTTCTTTATCAAGGCGTTGGTCATTGCACTGAAGGAATTCCCGACGCTGAACGCATCGATTGACGAACATACGAATGAAATCCTGCTCAAGCGTTTTTACCATATCGGCATTGCAACGGATACGCCGGAGGGCTTGATTGTACCAGTTATCAAGGATGCAGACCACAAATCGATTTTTCAACTCGCAGAGGAAATCGATCAGCTGGCACGCTTGGCTCGCAAAGGCAAATTGACTATGGAGCACATAACAGGCGGCACCTTCACGGTCAGCAATGTAGGTCCTATCGGGGGACTGCAAGCAACTCCCATCATTAATCACCCCGAAGTGGCGATTATCAGTTTGCACAAAATGGAGAAGCGTTGGGTCGTGCGTGAGGATGAAGGCGTTATTCGCTGGATGATGAACCTGTCACTTTCGTTTGATCATCGCCTGATCGATGGCGTGACGGCGGTACGTTTTACCAACCGGATCAAGGAGTTGCTGGAAGATCCGAATCTATTGTTTGCGGAGATGGTATAGATGGTAGTCGGCGAAGTAGCAGTAGAAACAGATGTGGTTGTCATCGGCGGTGGGCCAGGAGGTTATGCAGCCGCTATTCGTCTCGGACAGCTGGGGAAATCAGTTGTTCTGATTGAGAAAGAAGTACTGGGTGGGGTCTGCTTGAATCGCGGATGCATTCCGTCGAAAGCCTTGATTCATACAGCAGGCGAATACCACAAGCTAAGTAGTCTAACTAAGCTTGGAATTCAACTGCCGACAGGGAAAACAACGTTCCACATGCCGAGCTGGCAGACGTGGAAGTCTTCTGTCGTTGCTCAGCTGAACAAAGGGGTCGATTATCTCTGCCAGGCCAACGGGGTTACGGTCGTAAAGGGGACAGCAACATTTCTGTCGAGTGATCGGATTGGCGTAGAGACGGGTGGCGATTTTGAAACGTACAAATTCAAACAAGCGATTATTGCGACAGGATCACGTCCATTCATTCCATCGTTTTTAAAAACAGATGGAGAATATATTCTGGATTCTACTGATATGCTGGCATTGGATGACGTACCGGAAACACTGGCCATTATCGGCGGGGGCTATATTGGAATGGAGCTCGGGATGGCGTTCGCCAAGCTTGGATCGCAGGTGACTGTCATCGAGGCAACCGAGCGCATTTTGCCACAGACAGCGGCGCATCTCTCTTCGGAAGTGCTCAAGCAAGCGAAACAGCTCGGGATGACGGTCAAGACCGCAACAAAGGTAGAGAAGGCTGAGGTAGCGAACGGAAGAGTCACGCTCGCATGCACCTCGGAAAAGAACGGTTTCGAAAGTGTCATCGCACATAAAACACTCGTCACCATAGGGCGAGTGCCGAACACAGGCGAACTCGGACTTGCGCAGGCGGGTGTAGAAGTGGACGAGCGCGGCTACATACCCGTGACATCGATTGGCAGTACGAACAGGGCGCATATTTATGCCATCGGCGATGTAACACCTGGCCCTGCGTTAGCCCATCGTGCAACGAAGCAAGGGATTGTGGCAGCCGAGGTGATCGCAGGGCTGCCTAGCAGCGTAGATTCCCCTTTTGTACCTTATGTGATTTTTACCGAACCGCAAATAGCGGGTGTGGGGATGACACGCGAAGAGGCAGAACTTCAAGGATACAAGGTCAAGGTAGCGGCTTTTCCTTATCGGGCGAATGGAAGAGCACTCGCCATGGATGAGGGAGAGGGTTTTGCAGAAGTGATAGTGGATCAAGATAGCCATTTATTATTGGGAATGCACGTTGTAGGTGCGGATGCCTCAAACCTGATTGGGGAGGGTGTGCTGGCACTTGAGCTTGCTGCACGTGTAGAAGATGTGGCGTTAACTATGCATCCGCATCCCACTTTAAGCGAAGTATGGCTGGAGGCTGCTGAAGCGGTGTTAGGTCATGCCATTCATATCGTAAACAAATCAAAAGTAGCTGTGAACCAATAGAACTATCGTGAAACCTTAAAGATATGTGACGGATATTCATGACAATGATCAGCCTCAGACCCTGTCAAGATTAGCATTTGCATGAATGTGCTACGCTTGAATTAATCTCGTGCAAAGGATGTGTGGTCATTATGAAATTGAATCACGTCAATCTTACGGTTACGGATGTTCCAGCTGCTTCTGATTTCTTGGAGAAGTATTTTGGCTTGAAAAAGTTAGATACGTCGGATGATGCCCGTGGCGATAGTTTTGGGGTCCTATTTGACGATAACGGCCTGGTGTTTACCTTGATGAAGGGTGCCGAAGTCCAATATCCAAAGACATTTCATATCGGCTTCATTCAGGAGAGCGAAGAGAAAGTAAATGAAATCAATCAACGCTTAAAAGAAGATGGTTACAAAGTAGCACCGCCAGTAAGATCGCATGGCTGGACGTTTTACGTGAAAGCTCCTGGTGGATTTACAGTTGAGGTACTTGCGTAGCATTAAATACACATAGTTGAAAGCCTTCTTTTTCTTACAAGAAAAGAGGGTTTTCTTTTTTATTGTTTAAACATCCGGTAAATCAGAAGGGGTGGGCGTTAAGTTGCAACTCCCACCGCTGGCTACGATAGAAAAACATTTTTTATACTTGCAGGCTCTCTTTCTTCCCATAATGGAATCCCAATTGATATGCACGGTCCAACAACTGCTCGATATGCGCAGGATTTTGCGCCAAGGTGTCATAAAGGAACTCAACTCTCGAATTGTCGATTCCGACGTAACCAGAGATTCCGACATTGAGGTGATGCGCTATCATTTGGTCATAACTTCTTTTTTGAAAATGATCTTCCGTTGCAGCTGCCAGACCAATCCACAATGCATGCTTATGATGCAGTTTACTTGAGCCGTAGGCAAACCCGTTGTTCCAGACGCGATCGATATATCCTTTCAACATGGCTGGCATGCTGAACCACCAGATCGGAAAAATGAAGGCTAACGCGTCGTGTTTTCTCATACGCTCCATTTCAATCTCGACCTCTTCGGAATATTTCTTATCGCCATTATTCCAATCCGGCTCATCTTCCTCCCATAATACAGGGTGAAACCCACTGCGATGCAAATCCAAAACTTCAACCTCATGCCCTGCATCTTTTAGGCCCTGAACGAAGCGTTCTGAAACGGCAAAGGTCAAGGAATTGGTTCGTGGATGGGTAACAACTGTCAGTACTTTCATTTCATACACCCTCTATCTTTGTAGTCATTTATACGGCCATCTTCTAAGGCGCTGGTATATCCGAATCATGCACCATATAATGGAATGTGAAAAGTACGCACTTTTTTGTGCTTTTAATACCAAAAAGTAACATAGGAACAAAAAGGTTCCTGAAAAAATCGTAAGCCATGAGGGAGGATAGTAAATCGATGAGACCAAAGCTCAAACATACATACCAAATTCCTTCTGAAGCAACGCTAGATGTTTTAGGTGGAAAATGGAAAACCTTGATTTTATGTCAGCTATACTACGGGCCAAAAAGAACGAGCGAATTGAAAAAACAAATGCCGGACATTAGCCAAAAAATCCTGACACAGCAGCTTCGTGAGTTAGAAGAGGATGGAATCGTCATTAGGACCGTGTACAGCCAAGTACCGCCAAAGGTCGAGTATGAATTGAGTGAATTGGGAGAATCGCTCAAACCAATTATGGATCTCATGTGTGAATGGGGCGAACGTTACCTACGCGGGGAAATACCGGGCAAAGAAGTTGCAGACCCTGCAAAAAACGCGGTTAGATACAGAGCTATTCAAGGAATTTGACAGAAAGATCAGAAATTGGCAAGAAAAGCAGATTGTTTCAGCAGCATGGGTTCAAGAGTCGATTCAGCCAAAATTTCGGACATACGAGAGGATTGGGTCTTACGGCTTGTTGTGTTCAGCAGTGAGCTGTATGACCATTCTTTGCGGCCTTTTGCTTTATTCAGAAAGTACATACTTGCAGCGGAATAGAGCGAAAACCAGTTCAGGGCACGAGCAGGTCCTTCGAACTGGTTTCTTTTTACATGAAACATTTTATTTGGGTGGTGCGTCTGTATGGACAAGAGTTGACTGGCAGATTGGCTAGCAGGAGGAAGATGTTGCTGTACACAGATGCGCAGGATTTGCTAAGCCCGTTCAAGGATGCATTCAAATAAAGCATCAAGCAGGATACAAGTGGATAAGGAAGGTATTGTGTACCCATAATACCTTTGACAGACAACAAAGAATTCGGGGTGTTTAGAATGAAAAAATGGAAACTGTTATCGCTCATGCTGATTACCGCAATGGGGTTAAGCGCATGTGGCGGTCCTGCTGCACCGGATGTGCTGGAGCAAGTAGAAGTTGTACCGAAACCTACGTATACAGTAGGGAGTGAAGTCATCTTGAAAGCAAGTCACCAACCAGGGATGCAAGGGGCGAAAGCAAAAATCGTGGGGGCTTACGACACGACGGCCTATTCCGTTACCTATACGCCTACAACGGGTGAGCCCCCTGTGAAAGGTTATAAATGGATCATTCAAGAAGAAATCAAGAACCATATCCAGCAACCGTATAATCCGGGAACGGAAGTCGTCTTGAAGGCGGATCATGTGAAAGGGATGCTCGATGCATCAGCCAAGCTTGATACGGCAAATACAACGACTGTCTATATGATCGATTACACTCCCACGACAGGGGGAGGAGAAATAAAGAACTACAAATGGGTAACGGAGGATGAGATATCACCAGTCAAATGATCGATGCCATCCTTTTATGGAAAAAGGCAGCCGCGGCTTTTTCAGCGCCAAAGCTGCCTTTCTGCTTTTCCATTGATACGAGCTATTTGCTGTTACATACGACGAGACTTCCACTCAACGAGCATTTGGTTGAGAGATTCCCTGTATAGCTCAATTGCTTCCAGCATCTCATGGAATCGCTGCATAACTAGCTCACTATCCTGCAAATTTTCAATTTGCATTCCTTTTTCTATGATATTCTTTAATGATAGGATTCGCTCTAAACCCTGTATAAGCTCTTCCTCAATTGTGTCTGGTGCCATGATGTAATAGCTCACACGGTCGCCTGTCACACTCTTTTTTTCCGCGAATCCAATTTTCAAAAGCATGCGCATATTGGTAGACACGCTTCCGAGACTGACTTGTAATGTAGTGGCAATCTGCTCGGATGAAAGGGGTTCCTGAGAGACCATCAACAGTCCAATAATCCGGCCAGCAATTCTGGATAATCCTTGATTTTCGTGATGGAGAGCCATTTCTTCAATCAATTGCATTGTTTCCGCCGTTAATTTGTCCAACTTCATGACTCCTTTTTCCTCGTTTTGCCCGATTTCCATGCTTTTGTCTATTATACTACCAATAGTCATCGCTTTCTTCAGAAAATACCAAAAGAAAATGCACCTGCTCTTTTGACAGGTGCCCACGTCATTCCTTATTTTAGTGGCGTGGAAGTAGTTTCATGGGTTTGACGAAGATATTCCATGATCATCAAGGCAGAACCTAGCTGGACACCGCACAATTCGCGCAGCGGACGCATCGACCAGTTAAAAAAGGAGAGTAGCTCTTGTAAGCCTTGATTCAGCCATTGTTCTGAATCTGCTCGAATCTCCGAAAGGGCGATGTTGTCGGGCTGGGCATCCAGCATGCGGATAAGCATGCTACAGCAGCATAGAGAACTCCAAAAAGTGCGTAGTTTCAGGTCAAACATTTCAGCTACTGTTGCGAAGCGTGCTAAAGCTGCATCACTTTCAGCTGATTGTAAATGATGGGATCGAACTTCCTCCATACCGATCAGAAAATCCTCTACAGACCGCTGAAATTTGGTTGGTACCGTTATGAATGCCTGTGCGTTTTGGTACTGTTTGGATAAAAAAGCAATCTGTTCCCCTTCCAGTTTGGCTATGTCCAGCGTAGCATCCTTGTAGCTATGAGTGGTTTCCGATTTATCTCCCATCCTTGGATCCGTAAACAACGATATTTCCGAAACAAGGCAAAAGGTATCGTAACGTGTCCCAGCATAATCGCGCGATGAGCCCCCCATGAGGATTGCTTTCGAAGGGTCTTCTCCAGTAGGCAGGATACTTTGGTAGTAATCGTACATAGCAGACAGCTCAGGTAGCAGATAAAAACCGGCTTGGATAGGGGGCATGAATGGTGCCTCCGGTTCGCCGATCATCAGCGGTAATTGATGATCATGGGTCAGTTTTATGATCTGTTGGCACAATGCGTCGGGAAGAGGAGTCGATACATAATAAAACGTTCCAGTTTGATCGGAGCTGTGCAAGCTGTTGAGGAAATGCGGCTTGGCTTCATCAATCGCCCGCATAAATGCTACGGTTTCAGGAATGGGCTCGCTGAAGCTGAACGTTTTATACGCATACGGGAATGTCCATTCAACTTGTTCGTGCATACTGGGACGATAGTAGTTGCGGATGTAACGATCTGGAGAAAACGGGCCGCCGTACCAACCTTCATTCAGTCGGCAACCATCTACATCGATTTCTTTGATGATATAAAAGGTATAATCCATTTGCTCTAATAGGGCTGAATCCTCACATAGCTTTTTGCTGAGATACTCTAGCGATAGAGCTCCAATCGGCTCATTTGGATGCGGACAACCGACGAACAGCGCGCGATGCTGGCCATTTCCAATTCGCAGCATAAGGATGGGGTGTCCTTCTGTTGAGTGACCGATGGTACTGAGGGTAACAAGATCTGGATAGGCGGCTGCTAGTTCACGGGAAGAGGTGTCCAATTCCTCAATGGTTAGAAAATGTGAAAAATCAGGCATTTCTTGTAACAGTTTTTGAATGAAATCAGTCAAGCTCCTCACTCCTTTTGAGATGGATAAGAAAGGATGAAACAAGTGCAATTCCTGCACCTACCAGCAACAGGGAAAAACCGGCTTGAAAGGAGAACGCCTGAATAAATGCGCCCATCGCGATTGGTGTAAAAATACTTGCCAGCTTTCCTCCGGTTAACAGAATTCCACTAGCAGTACCCAAAGCATCTGAGGGAATGATACGCATGGTAAGGCCAATAATGGGTTGAGTGGTAAGGGAGAGAAAAAACAAAGAGATCGACTCAAACAACAGAAACTGGTTGACATTGTCAGATAGGATCATAAGTGTAAGGAGAATCGTTGAGAACAGAAGGGACGGAATGACCATCGATCGAAACTTTTGATGAAAATAACGGTCAAACAACCAACCTCCTGCCAAATAGCCAAGCATGGAAATGAGAAGAGGAAGCGATGCGTATAAGCCTGATTGGGTAATAGCAAGATGTTTTTCCGTTGTTAAGTAAGTAGGTACCCATGTCAAGCATCCAACCATCACGATTTGAATTCCGCAGAGCATACTTGTTAGTTTCCACAAATGCCCGTTACGGAAAAGAGACATGAAAGGGATGGGGTTCGACTCTGATGATGCTGAGCATGATGGTGATTCCTTCACGAAAGGACGGGGAAGGGATATCCAGAGAATGGGGGCCAAGAGCAGGCCGATTAATGCTGTAACAAAAGTAGCTTCCTGCCATCCCAGTATCGCAATCAATGGTGCTACTAGAAAAGGGGCAAGTCCAGTCCCAATTGGTTCAGCTGATGAAACGATGGAGACTGTGGTCGTACGGATGTTTGCAGGTGTTCGTTCGGCAATCGCTTTTAACATAGCAGGCATTAGGGGGGCATCGATAAACCCCAACAAAAATCGGATGACGAGTAAGGCTGCAAAACTTGTGACCGCCCCTGTAAGCGCAGTCAATATTGCCCACAGTACCAAGTTGATTACAATAATTTGCTTCGATCCTCGTTTATCAGCAATGATCCCTCCCGGAATGGTAAAAATCGCGAAGCCTAAAAAATAAACACTGATGATCGCACCTTGCTCCACTGGATTCAGATGAAATTCTTCTCCAATAAATGGCAGCGCAATAATGATGCTGTACGAGCCAAGAACCCCAACGAGTATGGTGACAAACAAGAGCACAGCACTGATCGAAGTAGTTTTTTTCATGTGCATCACTTCCTAAAAGATGTTATGAGTATTATATTAAGTATTTTCAGTAATTTTAGTCAATACTGAAATTACTGAAATGAATGTCGGCTGAAAAAACTTCAAAGCCATGAGGTGCGGTTATGGAGGTTCCTTATGGCAATGAGATTCAACTGCACATATAATGGGAAGCCGCTGAGAGCTACATTTCGAAAAACGAAAACGACCTGTGGGTTGCACGAATGGTTTTCCATCGTGTTACCTACAGGTCGTTTCATGATCTCATTTCGTAATAGATTGTATCCGTTATGATTTAGTACTTTCTTGTGAGAATTCGAGAATGCTCTCCGTCTACAGTGATTTCCCAGCCTCTTGGGATTTCATAAGCAAAGGCTGGCGAAGGGTGTTTGACCGCTTCAATGCTGGATTCAGTAGGGATACTGGTGATATTGACGATTTGTTTTTCATAGAGACTTACATTTACCACGACCCAGCCATATGGTACAGGCACCCCGGTACCGACCCATTTATTCTCCAGCTCGTGAGGTTGGTACCGTTTTTTATTCTCATTTCTGATATCGATATAAGCCTGTCTCTTGCTGTTATAACCTCGACCGATTTCTACCCAACCAGAAGGGATGTTAAAGCTCAAGCTTCTTTCCACTTGCCCATAATTCGCGCCATTAATATATTTCGCTACTTCATATCCAAGCTGTGTTCCACGATGTGGCTCTTTTTCAATCGAAATCCATCCATTCGGAAAGAACGTATCGTATGCCACTACTAACGTATCACCGTACTTCCAGTTTCCATCAAAGATATATTTTTGTGGACGGACGTTAGAGTCTTTTCCCTTTCCTACCGCATCCGCTGCTTGAGTCGGGACGAACAGGAATGATGATGCCAAGACGAGAATACCCAGACTTCTTACCACTTTTTTCATGATTTACTCCTCCATATGAATGCGAATAAGAAAAAAGAATTTCAATAAGCATGAGAATTCTAAACACATTTGAAAATACCTTCTTTTATGGAAAAAAATTCTTATTCCAGCAAAACGATTGTTGCGAGGGTACACGAGTTTTCAATAGAATCGCAGTAAAAAAACGGAAATATTACTTGTTGAAACGTATAAATGAATATGTTATGATGCTGTTAACTTAATGACTGGAGCTGAAGAGTATAATGGATAATTTTCTTGCTTAAAAAATAAAACAAACTGCGATATCTTTCGCATGTTTTATTCTTTATGTGCAAGAAAGTTACTTATATCTCTTCACTCAAACAATATATCCTTATCTAACTTCATTTTTTGAGTTGGATTTGCTGTATTTATTTGAGCTACAAGAGAGTAACTTTCTTGTAGCTTTTCTATTTTTTGCATGCAGGGGGATGATTGTATGTCATTAATCAATGTAAATAACTTGACGTTTGCCTATGAAGGCAGTTTTGATAACATTTTTGAAAACGTGAGCTTCCAAATTGATACGGATTGGAAATTGGGTTTTACGGGAAGAAACGGCAGGGGGAAGACAACTTTTCTCAACCTGTTGCTTGGTAAATATGAATACAGCGGGAAGATTAGTGCCCATGTCAGCTTTGAATACTTTCCTTTCCAAGTCGAGAACAAAGAATATCTGACGCTTGATATCGTTCAAGACATTGTCCCGGACTATCAGCTATGGGAATTAATGCGCGAATTCTCCCTCTTAAAGGTTTCAGAGGATGTTCTATATCGTCCATTTGAATCTTTGTCTAACGGGGAGCAAACGAAAGTGATGTTAGCCGCCTTATTTCTAAAGGAAAACAGTTTTTTGTTAATTGATGAACCAACCAATCACCTCGACATGCATGCAAGGGAGCTCGTCAGTGATTATCTCCATTCCAAAAGCGGTTATATTCTTGTTTCTCACGACCGAGCATTTCTGGACAATTGTGTCGATCACATCTTGTCCATCAACAAGACGAACATCGAGGTGCAAAAAGGGAATTTCTCCGATTGGTGGGAAAATAAACAGAGACAGGATAACTATGAACTCGCTGAGAACGAGAAGCTCAAAAAAGACATTAAACGCTTGTCGGACGCAGCGAAACGAACGAGCAACTGGTCGGACGCTGTGGAAAAGACGAAAAATGGTACCTTAAATTCAGGCTCTAAGCTCGACAAAGGCTATGTGGGTCACAAAGC
The DNA here is from genome assembly GCF_022026395.1 of Brevibacillus brevis. Taxonomy (NCBI): domain Bacteria; kingdom Bacillati; phylum Bacillota; class Bacilli; order Caryophanales; family Paenibacillaceae; genus Brevibacillus; species Brevibacillus brevis. Next base: position 2,895,859 of record NZ_CP041767.1, read on the forward strand.
TGCGAAAATGATGAAACGCTCTAAATCAATTGAGCAAAGACAGCAATCTGCGCTGGAAGAAAAGTCGAAGCTCCTGAAAAACATTGAAAGCCATGACAGCTTAAAGATTGCACAGCTTGCTTACCATAAGAACCAACTTGCTGAACTGGATAAGGTTTCGATTCGTTATGGGGAGAAGTTGGTTTGCTCAGATATTAGTTTTACGATTGAGCAGGGGGAGCGTATCGCGCTGTCAGGCAAAAACGGCTCTGGCAAATCCAGCATTCTCAAGCTCATTTGCGGGGAGAACATCGATCATACTGGTGCCTTCCGAAAGGGGAGTCAGTTGAAAATCTCGTATGTATCCCAAGACACTTCGCATCTAAAGGGCAATCTGACGGATTTTGCCCGAGAAAACGGGATTGATGAAAGCCTGTTTAAATCGATTTTGCGAAAGCTGGACTTTTCCCGCGTACAATTTGAGAAGGACATTTCCGCTTTTAGCGGCGGCCAGAAGAAGAAAGTATTGATTGCGAAAAGTCTTTGCGAGAAAGCCCATCTCCATATTTGGGATGAGCCACTTAACTTTATTGATGTCATTTCGCGCATGCAAATTGAAGAGCTGCTTCTCGAGCACTCGCCAACGATCCTTTTTGTCGAGCATGACAGGGAGTTTTGCAATAACATTGCTACAAAGATCGTTGAACTGTAATTGGACGAAAAGTCTCTAAAAGAAAGAAGGTGGGGAAAACCGTTTCGTTTTCCTCACCTTTCTTTGTAATGTCTTCTCTAAATGTAGGAACGACTACCTCTGCTGGAGGGGGAATTTGAGCAGTCGAGAAGAAATACTAAGTAGTGAAATGTGGTAATCTTTTGATAATACTTTTGAAAGAATGGCGGAGATTCGATGGGGAAGATAATGGCAAACGTAAGCAGCACATTGAATGGTATTTATACGGGGCCGACAGGAGAAGAAGACAATATGGTTAGCTGGGCGTTGCCTGGAATTATCGACGCCACAGATGATGGTCTTGCGTTCTTCCAGAGGGTTGACGCCATCTTGATGGGGCGAGTCACCTATGAAGGCTTTGCAAGCTATTGGCCGTTTCAAGTGGGGGATTGGGCTGATGCAATGAATAAGACTCAGAAGTTTGTAGTAACCAATAATCGTGAGTTTACAGAAGTTCATTGGGGGAACTACACCGAGACGATTACACTCCTTCATTCTGATGTCATGACAAAAATACAACAGCTAAAAACACAAATCAAAGGTGATATCATTGTTCCTGCAAGTGCGAGTCTTGTTCAAAGTTTGATCAATGCTGATTTGCTTGATGAACTCCGGATAATCATTCATCCGGTCTTAATGGGCAGCGGCAAACATTACTTTGACAACATCAACACACGTCACGACATGAAGTTGCTAGAAACAAAGCTTTATGGAAAAAGCGGGTCCATACAACTGCGATATGAGATCGGAGAGGCACAAGTAAAATAAATGGTTGTGTTAACAATTAGTTGTACTCTGGAAGAATAAAAAGCCCCATTTCACGGATAGAGAAATGGGACTTTTTATTGTTTTGCTCTAATTCGTCCGCAAAGCAGGGTACACAAAAGCCTTTAACGTAACGCCTGTAAAGGAACATCCGGAAGCCTTTGGATGACCGCCCCCACCGTAATGTTGGGCGATCACCGACAGATCCAGGTCTTCGCGTATGGTTCGAAAGCTGATTCTGCCTTTTCCAGGATCGAGCATCGCGACGAAATCAATCATTTCCGCATTTTTACATAAGAAATTGCCTGTCGTGGAGTGATATTGCTCAAGGAAAACCACGCCTACTTGATATGTTTTTGGCTCATCTAAATCGATTTCTACGGGGATCAGCTTCATTTGCTTCAGCTTTTTTTGTTCAAATTCATCGATTCGCTTTTCTTCTGTATAGATGAGAATAGATTCTACTTCATCAAATACAAATTGGTCTGTATTGGCACCATCAACACGCAAGCGTCCTAGCACATTTTGAATAAACGTGTCTCGCTCGATCATATAGAATAAAATGTTCAGTTGATTAGCCTGTACAGTACCGGTTGCATCCCAATCCCACGTATCAAAGGCCCGAACCAGCTCCACATAGTCAGAGAGAACGCCAGTAGGGGTCAGATACCCCTGGTTTACCAGGTAATCATAATAAAGGCTCGTTGCCGAAGTCTTTTTCCCTGATTCTTCCGTAATAACTTTTGCCCATTCGTACTTGGAAGCCAACGGCAAGGCAGTTGGGTGATGATCGATCAAGACAAACGCATGTCCTTGATCGACCTTTTTCTGAATAAGCGATCCGACCTCGTCAGTGACACTTACATCGGTAATCATCACGTACGCATCGGGGGTAAGCTCTTCTTCGATAAACTTTTGAACTTCTTGATTGACAGTGTAAGGAGTCACCCCGCGGTAATCGACTTCTTGATTGGAAAAAGCAATTTGACTAAGAATTGCACAGGATACGCCATCCAAGTCCTTATCACTGAAATGAATGATTTTTTGATGATTCATGAAGTATCTCCTTAGGAATCCGTCTGTCGTCCGAATTGTACTGCCTTCATTCATCTTTCCCATTCAATAAGACGTGCTTGCACGAAGACAACAATTGGTGATTATTTGCAATATTACTTTGGTTGTATTATAATGCTTGGGTTAAAAGCACTCCACGTTAGTTCAATCGGTCGGGCGTGTTCGCGTATGTTCGTGATCGCCCTTTTTTCTATTACGCGAGTAAAGCAGTGGAGAGAAAAAGTAAAAGGTGGTCCTTAACATGAAAAAGTCTACATGGATCCCGGCTGCACTTCTGCTAGCAGTCCTGACTGCTTGCGGCAACACGCAGCCTACAGAGCAACCAAAAAATCAAAATCAAGCGGCAACAGGTACCCAACAGCAAGCGGGTGAAACAACTACGCAAAAACCTGAAGAAACGAAAAAAGAAGAGCAACAGGTGATCGCTACTCCACAAGAAATCGTCGTGTACAAGCAAGGGGAAAAAACATCCCTGAAGCCGGAAGATGACAAGTTCAAGGAAATTCTTGCGCTCATGAACAAACGCTTTGAAACACCTGCGGACCAAATGCGTTTTGACGAGAGCACCCAAGCGGTGGAGAAGGACAAGAAAGAGGCTTTGGCAGTAGAATTCAACTACGCTGAAGTAACGACAAACACTTTGCCAGCGACTGTTAATACAGATAACAAAGCGGAAGTAAAGGCGAAGACACTGTTCTTCGTATTGAGTGGAGAAAACAAAGACCATATGTTTGATTCAGAAGATGGCAAAACTTATGGAACGGCACCGTTGCACTTGACCGAATCCACTGAACTGACCGAGCTATTGAATAAGTAAGCGAACTACCCAGACTGTCGAGCAATCGGCAGTCTTTTTCTATCTGTACTGCCTGATCAAAGAAAACCCTCTTGATCTTGGGGCAAACGATCAAGAGGGAAGGGCATGACAATCTATTTCCTTTTTTGATCCGGTTCGGATTGCACGACAGTTAACGTCGTATCACCATCGGTCTCCACCAGATGCTTCAACATAGAGAGCTTATTGTTCCAAAACTGCTCGTAAAAGGAAAGCCACTGCTTTACTTCCGTCAGAGGACCGGGATGCAACCGATAGATTTTCTCGCGACCTACCTTATGTCCTGTAACCAAATCTGCGTCAGCAAGTATATGAAGATGCTTGACTACAGCCGTTCGGCTTATGGGGAAATGAGAGGTAATCGCTGAGATCGGCAATTCTTTTTCAGCGAGCAAGCGAAGTACTTCCCGACGAGTAGGGTCAGCGATCGCTTGAAATACATCAACCTTTTCTGCTGAAGCAGACATTTACCCTTCCACAACCTTTTTCAGACGTTCGTGTACAATACCAACCCAACCTTGATTCATCTTCTCGCGAATCATTGAGCTCTTCGCGTTTGCTTTTCCGATAATCTCATCTGCCGCTTTCCATCCACCATGAATGAGGGTAAACTCCGTTTTTTCTCCCAGTTCTTTTAAAAGAAACGAGACGACCCACCCGTCTGTATCCCAAGCAAAAGAAAGGCGATGTGGTGCTTCTACTTCCAACACTTTGCATGGAGACGGCCCAAAAGGGGATTGGATATGGAACTCATGACCTACCACTGGTTGAAAATCATTGGGCATAAACCAAGCAGAAATGGCTTCCGCAGTGGATACTTTCTCCCATACCTTTTGAATAGGGGCGTCGAAAACGATGGTTTGTCTAATATCTTCTACGGCTTGTTGATTGTTTTGTTCCACGATAAAATCTCTCCGTTTCGTAGTGAAAATCTAACACCCTTTGGTTATACTTTAAGATAATATAACACCTTTTGGTTATATGTAAATGGTATTTTTCCTCCCATTCACGAATTATATTCGGCTGGGAGTGCGCTAAAAATGTACGAATGTGCTCGAAACTCGCAAGAAAAGGGTATAATAAATTGGCAAAATGTATCATGTGTACGTTACGTCCATGTAAATAACGCCAATCGATAAAAGGAGATCCAATGACAGACAAAAAAGCAACAATCGAACCGGGATGGAATTTTGATAACAGCTATACAACGCTGCCAAAATCGTTTTTTTCCAGGCTCAATCCACCTCCTGTACGATCACCGAAGCTAGCCATTCTCAATGAACGTTTGGCAAAAACGCTTGGGCTGAATGTCGAAGCTCTGCAAAGCGAAGAAGTCATAGCCATGCTTGCGGGAAACAAAACCCCAGAAGGCGCAATGCCTCTTGCCCAAGCATATGCGGGACACCAATTCGGTCATTTTACCATGCTAGGCGATGGCAGGGCTCTTCTTCTTGGTGAACAAATTACACCCTCCGGCGAGCGCTTTGATATCCAACTGAAAGGTTCAGGCAGAACACCTTATTCACGCGGCGGTGACGGTAGAGCAGCCCTTGGCCCGATGCTGCGCGAATACATCATTAGCGAGGCCATGCATGGATTCGGAATTCCTACTACGCGGAGCCTTGCAGTAGTGACAACGGGCGAGTCTGTCTATCGCGAAACCGAGCTGCCTGGTGCTATTTTGACGCGTGTCGCTGCCAGTCATATCCGAGTAGGGACGTTCCAATTCGCGGCAAGATGGTGCTCCATAGAAGATCTCCGTGCGTTGGCTGATTACACGTTGCAAAGACATTTTCCAAAGATCGCAGCAGAAGAAAACCGCTACCTCCTCTTACTGAAGGAAGTCATCCAGCGTCAGGCTGCGCTGATTTCCAAGTGGCAACTCGCAGGATTTATTCACGGAGTCATGAACACCGACAACATGGCAATCAGCGGCGAAACGATTGATTACGGTCCTTGCGCTTTTATGGACACATATGACCCTGCAACTGTATTTAGCTCCATTGACGTTCAGGGTCGGTATGCTTACGGAAATCAGCCGTACATTGCTGTGTGGAATCTTTCTCGTTTTGCGGAAAGCTTATTGCCGTTGTTGCATGAAAATGAAGCGCAGGCTGTAAAAGTGGCCGAAGATGCACTTGCCGAATTTAGCAAACTGTATCACAGCCATTGGCTCACAGGAATGCGGGCAAAACTCGGATTGTTCAACGAAGAGGAGCAAGACGAAGCGTTGATCGAAGGTCTGCTCAACATGATGAAGGACCACCATGCTGACTATACGAATACATTCCGTGCTTTCACGCTTAATCAACCAGAAGAAACTGCAATGTTTGGCACGAGCGAATTCACGGAATGGCACGAGCAGTGGAAAGCACGACTAACAAGACAGCCAGAGGACACCGCTGCGGTACAACAGGTAATGAAAAAGAGCAACCCGGCAATCATCCCACGGAACCATCGTGTAGAAGAAGCATTGGAAGCAGCGTGGAAAGAGGGCGATTACACGGTGATGGAACGACTCCTGGAAGTTCTTTCTAATCCATATGCGTACACGCCTGAACAGGTAGAATACACGACTTTACCAGCGGAATCGGCATGTCCTTACCAAACGTTTTGTGGTACATGATAGCATGCAATCAGAGTGCAACGATCTTTCACATGTTGGACTCTTTTTTCATACGTCTGATTCGCGCTAAAATATGGAAAGCCGAAGAAAAAAGGAGCAATTGCTTTATGGATAAAAAAGCAAAGCAAATCTTGATGAAAACATTTTGGAGCAGCAACGGGTGGAAGAGTCGCCCATACGATTTTTCGGGAGCAGATTTTGAATACGCCAAAAGCAAAGGTCTCATGTTTGATCTGCAGACAATTAGTCACGAAGAGTGTATAGACAAAATCATTACTCTGCATAAAAAAGTGACGAAAGAACAAGCCGCCGCTGCATTTTTGCACAGTCTCTCGACGCGAAAGGTGTACCTGCGCAGCGCCTTGTCTAGCTGGGCTTTGACAGAGTCTTTAAAAGCCCATGACTTCGAAAGTAACGTCGGCAAGTATACAAATCCAGAAAACGGCACCTATTTCGCCATGTACGGAGACTGCCATAAGTGCGACCGTTATTATATCGCTGGACGAGAGTTATATACCGAAGAAGATTTGAACGTTTTGAATTTTGAAAGAATCAAGTGGGGAGGTATCCGCCTAAACTATCTACCGTACCTCATGCTTGATTTGGAGCTGTTAAGCAAGGAAGAAAATCTTTCAGTACAGGAAGAAGATGTAGCAATTCTCCGTCAGGTGCTAGCCATCATTGCCAGCAGTGAACCAACCGATGCCGCCCGTCAATTGGAGAAGCGCCTCCATGGTGTCTTCCCATCTAGCAAAAACGAACGGGATGTCTTCATGGAAATTCTTGCATCCGCCGGGATCTTGGCGCCAAGCAAGGACAGACCAGGGCGTGGCGGGAAGAACGACTTTTTTGCCGTAGTAAATTGGCGCGGCGAAGATAGCTATTCCGAGCAAGCTATCCAGAACTTCTTTGGCCCATGGCTGTAAAGAACGGAAAATCTAGGAACAAAGAAGGGTGCCATCTATACGCGAAGTGTGTATAATATTGGAAAAGCATGTCGAAAAGTTTGTTTTTATTGAAAGGAGGTGAGATATAAGTGAAAAAGAAATTAATCGTCCTGTCAGGCATTGCGGGCAGTGGCAAAAGCAAGTGGGCACAAGAAATTGCCAAAAAGGAACGGGCAACAATCGTGTCTACGGATGAAATTCGTCAGAACTTATTTGGTGACGAGCGAAAACAAAAAAGATCAGCACAAGTATTTTTTGAGGTCTATTCGAAAATCGCAACGGAGCTGGCGAATGGAAAGAATGTCATTTTAGATGCAACCAATATTGACAGAGAGAAAAGAATGAAGGTCCTTGCCAAATTTCCCGATGTCCAGAAGGAATGCTATTACGTCGATGTTCCCTATACCGTTTGCCTAGAGCGCAATCGATCCCGAAAGAGAACCGTAGACGAATACATCCTGGCGAAGATGCGGAAGAACTTCCATTTTCCCATTAAGAATGAGGGCTGGGATCACATTCATCTCTTGCACGAGCCAGTTCCTTATTCCATTGAAAAAGAAGAATTCGTTCAATTGCTTCAAAAAGAACCCTCCTATGAAGAGCTGTTTGAAAGGTTGAATGCCATTCCCATCTTCAAAGAGATGTATCAATTTAATCAGGAAAACCCTTATCATCAGTACCCTTTGTGCAAGCATACCTATCATGTTTTCGATTATGTAAACGCCTTTTACACGGAAGAAGACAAATTTCTCATGCAAGTGGTCGCCTTATTTCACGATACAGGAAAACCATTTTGCAAAACCTACAAGCCGATGAAAGGCCATTACTCCTACTTCGGACATGAGCATGTTTCTGCGCAAATTGCTTGTCATTTCTTAAAAGAATTAGGATTCGAAGATGATTTTATTTTCGAAGCCGTCAACCTGATTCAAATGCACATGAAGATTAACTATGGAACTCAGCAAGATATTTCCGAGATTTATCATTTGTTGGGCGAAGAGTACCTGTGGAAGCTGTACTTCTTCAAGGAAGGAGATGCCTATGCCAAATAAGGAGGTGAATAACGTTGTTGAAAAAATATCCGAGAACCTTTCATCTACCCTGGTCAAGAAGTAGAACCGACGACGATAAAATCTTGCGATCAGTGTGTCACTTCGAGGGGAAACAAGTAGTCGTAACAGAAAAGCTGGATGGAGAAAATACCACGCTGTACCGAAATCATATCCATGCAAGGTCACTCGATAGCAAAGATCACGCATCTAGACATTGGGTAAAGATGCTTCACGGGACGATTTCGTTTCATATCCCGGAAGGCTGGAGAATTTGCGGGGAAAACGTATATGCGCTGCACTCCATCTACTACGAATACCTAACGAGCTATTTCTACGTGTTCTCGATCTGGAATGAAAACAATGAATGCTTGTCGTGGGATGAAACGGTAGAATGGGCCGAACTACTGGGCTTAGAAACAGCACCTGTCTTATACAGAGGGATTTGGAAGGAAGAGACCGTAAAAAGTTGCTACACCAAACAATCTGCCTTCGGCGGAGAACAAGAGGGGTACGTGGTACGGGTAACGGAGAGGTTTCCGTACGAAGATTTTAAACAATCTGCCGCCAAGTTTGTGCGCAAAAATCATGTGCAAACCGACCAGCACTGGTTATCGAAGCCAGTCGTTCCAAATGGGCTAGCACAAACATATTAAAGACTTTGATATTGAAGGGAATGAGAACGATGTAATTTGCTAAGTAGTATTGACCGTCTAATAGAGTATCCAAATTTCATTTTGGCTATTGTTAAGACAGTCATTACATAGGAGGCGTGAGAAATGAACGAAGAGATGAACGAAGAATTGAATGAAGAAATGATGTCAGCTGGCTGGGATGCCATTGATCAGGAGATGCGAAAGATTTATGGAGAGCAGGAGCCTAAACATTACGGCACGCTTATCTCGTATGCACTGGGTGGTCCCGATCCATTAGATGGAATTAGCGCCTACAAAGCGGACGAGCCTTACCCGCATTGGCATTTTGTGACTTATGGGTTTACTGAACTGTATGAAAAAGAGTCCGAGAATGAAGAGGAAAGCGGTTTTGGCTTTGAATTGACGTTTCGATTGGCTCGTAAAGACGACGAGGAGGAACCGCCTGCCTGGGCGCTGAATTTGCTTCAAAATATGGGGCGTTACGTATTCAACACGGGCAATGTTTTTCAAGCAGGTGATCATTTGGATGCAAACGGTCCGATATGCTTGGGTGCCGATACCCAACTGACTGCGCTCGCTTTTGTCACAGACCCACAGCTTGCCGAAATCGATACGCCGAATGGGCGGGTGCAATTTTTGCAAATGGTAGGAATCACTGGTGATGAACTCGATGCAATGATGGCTTGGAATACACGTGGTGTGCTTCAATCTGGCTTGCCGTATATGCCTTCCTACATAACCGATCTCGAGCGTGATTCTCTCCTTTGCAACTCTACAGTTTCTGATGCTGTTCAAAAAGGAATGGAACAAGAAGGCTCCAACACTGCCTATTTGTTTGTCAGCCAGCTTGGCTGGGAGCCAGGGAAAAAAGGCTTCTTGAAAAAAGCACCTTCGACCCTGAGCTTGGGAGCTAAGCAAGCGGAAGTCATCGGAAAAATTCTCCGCGGACGTATGCGAAAAGGAGAAAGCCTGAGCCTGCTGGGACCTGATGTCCGCGTTGTCTTTGAGGCAGGAGCCAATCCTGAATGTATTCCAGGAGAGGACGTTATTCGCTTTGTTCTCGATGATGCGACAACGATTGCGCTTACCAAGCAGTTGCTTCCAAAGGAAAGCAGCTTTGAGATTCCTTCCCTGAAAGGAATTGCCATCAACATTGTGAAAACCAATATTACCGATAGCGAGGGCAATGTCGTCAAGGTCATCGGTTAAAGGCGACAGCGCTGTTTTTTGCGAGGAGGAGAGTCAGTCAATGCATGAGGCAGCAGAAGCATTTCTAAACGAAGTATGGACTTCTATCCAAGAAATTTACCAAAAAGAGAACCAGCGGATCAAAGAGATCAAAGACTGGAGTCTACTGCAGGCGGGGGTCAAAGACTACCTGAGAGTGGCGTGGAGAAAAGGAAAACTCAATTGGGCCAATGGCAAAATCCACGTGGATGTCCACGAACCTTTCAGTTGGAGTGACGACTCGTACAAATACGATGCTGGCTCTTATATCGAGGAGCTTACAGAGGAAATGCTCATGAATGAGTTTTTCCCCGCACTGTGTGATCGAATGGAATCCCTGTTCCATTCCACCGATTATGATTCTCACTTTTTTAATTACCGCTTCGAGCTTGTTTTCGAATTTGAGTGGAAACAATCGGTGCAATGCCATGCTCGCCATTTCATAAACGAGCGAAAACGCGAGAGTCTAAAACAAGTACTGGATCAATTTATCGAAACAAAAATTAAAGCGGAGCTTCCTGTACGTCCGAAAGAAAGAGACGATTTCTTCTTCGCTCATTGCCTCGTCAATCCCGATTTGATGGAACAAAAGCAGGAGCTTGTCGAACCACTCATCCAGCGTCTTAGCGAAAAGCTGCGCTCCAACAAAGAACGCAGTGATTCGTGGACATACCACTCTACTTTGGCTTTAAAAGGCTGGGCGGATGAGCGTTTTTTAGTCAAATTTTTTGATCGTACCGGGCATTATGGATTGGATTGGGTTTTGAAACCCGAGCAGGAGCGTCAGGAACCAAAAACAGAGGAGCTGGACTTTTTCCTGTACGTCGCTCTCGCAATAGGTAACAAGGAGCCGGATACCCGCAAGAAGTACCTGGACCTCGCTGTTCAGCTTGGCTCCAAGCGAGCTGTGGACTATGTAAAACGGGGCAGTGGTCGCTTTGAAAACGAGTATAAAAGCAGCCTGATTCAAGCAATGGCCAATGACGTTTTACAAGCGATCGACATCCGTATCGTATCGGAGGAAGAAGCTGCCTACGGTGAAGCCATTGATTTTATCAACGGCCTTTTGCGTGAAGGCTTTCCCAAAGGGTACAAGCTCAAGCTGAAGAGCAGCGAAAAGAATTACTTCCCAGTAAAAAAGCTGGCGAAGTCAGGTCTCCATCAGTTTTTTGCCAATGCGTCCCGTTATCCTTCGTTATATCCGAAAATCGCAGAATATGCCGAGCTTGCGATGGAGGAGTTCGCGTGGTACGGGGATGTAGAGCCAAGCGAGAAATCCGTCATGCCTGGTACCTATGCGGTATTGGCTCTCGGCTTGTCTAGCAGCGATTATTTTCCACTCTTTCGTCGCTATATGGAGATGGTCGACACGGAGCATCAGTCTGCTCAGGACGATTTTGCTTTAGCTTTTATGGAGGCGCATGGTGTAACCGTAGAGAATATCCCCGTACTCGTCTCTCTGGTGCTTGGCAGTAGTGATTCGGCGAAGCCTTTGAAAAATGTCACCATCGATCGTGCAGAGCTGGTGGATGCGCTTATAGAGGAGCTTGCAGCGCTGGAAGATTACAAGCGGGAAACCGTTATTTATCGTCTTTTCGGTGGGAATAAGAAGCTCGCACAGGCGGTAAAAAAGGAATCTTCCCCCATCAAGGACAAGCTCGGACAATTGCTAGCCTTGGTCGAATAGCTACATTGACAATATTTAGAAGGCCATGCTATATTGAAGTCAACTTCATGGAACGGAGGGTGAATCATTTGCGCAATTGTTTATTTATTGGAAAAGCCAATCCCATAATAAATAAACAAGAAGCCAAATTCACCCGCAAATGTATAGCTTGAATTCCTGTATGATCTATTTTTCATATAGCGATTTCTATTAGGAGAGCAAGATGCTTCTGTTTATTGGACAGGAGCATCTTTTTTGTTGTCAAAAAAAGGGGGTGATACAGATGAACAAGGAGTAAATGACGAGAAACGTAAAAACGAAATGGGGAATCCACATGGTTGAACTGCACAATATCACGATTACCACCAAAAAAGACGACAGGACTCTCATTCAAAATTTGCATCTGACCCTGCAACCCGGTGACAAGATAGCCATCATCGGGGAAGAGGGAAATGGAAAAAGCAGCTTATTAAAGTTGATATACGCGGAACAAATGATTGCCGAGTATTGCACATTTGCAGGTAACGTGCTGCGAAACGATTGTTCCATGGGATTTCTTGCACAGGAGCTATCGGGCGAAGAAAAACAATGGACCATCGCCGAGTTTTTTGTCGAAAATCAATGGAGCAAAGAACTGGTGAGGGCGATGGATGACCTCGGCATTCATGTATTGGATTCAGATAAAAAGATGGGTGTTCTGTCAGGTGGTGAGCGTTTCAAATACCGCTTTTTAAGTCTGCTGGCACAGAATCCTGACGTTTTATTGCTAGACGAACCCACGAATGATTTGGATATTCAAACGATGGAATGGCTGGAAGAGTTTATTCAACAAACATCGCTTCCTGTCCTATATGTATCGCATGACGAATCATTTATTGCTAATACAGCAAACGGTATCCTTCATATGGAGCTGACGAAGCGTAAACAAGTACCTAAATATACTTTTTCAAGAGAGCCATATGAAAATTACATTGCGAATCGCGAGAGCCACCTGAACAAACAAGAACAGATAGCCAGAAAGCAAGTTTCTGATCATCAAAAGCAAATGGAGAAATGGCACGACGTTTGGAATAAGGCAGAGCATCAACATCGGAACGTGTCCCGCTCAAATCCACGTCTGCAAAAGAAGATTAAGTCTTTGAAAAATCAAAGAGAGCGCATGGAGAAAGCATCGGAAACGTTTGTAGAGGCTCCGAGTGTGGAAGAAGCAAGCGAATTCCGATTTGATTCTGAGGTACATGTGCCTGGCAGTAAACAAATCCTCGACTTTTCATTGGAAGTCCTGCAAATAGCGAACAATCAGCTATCGAAACAGATTCATTTATCGATTAACGGGCCAGAAAAAGTCGCGATTATTGGGGAAAATGGGATCGGAAAAACGACGTTGTTGAAAAAGATCATGGATGAGCTAGTCCAGCACTCGTCATTAAAGATCGGGTATATGCCCCAAAATTATGAAGAACAACTGGATTCGACCAAAACACCGATTGCGTACCTGGAAAGAACCGGGAATAAAGAAGCGATCACAAAAGCGTATACGCATTTAGGCAGTATGAAATTTACAAAAGATGAGATGCACCAACCCATTCAAAACTTGTCTGGGGGACAGAAAGCGAAATTGCTCCTGTTAAAAATGATTTTGGATCAGTGCGAAATCTTGATATTGGATGAACCGACCCGAAACTTCAGTCCTTTGACGACTCCTGTTCTGTGCCGGGCGTTAACGGCTTTTGACGGTGTGATTATCAGTATTTCGCATGATCGACGGTATTTGCATGAGGTCGCAACAACTGTTTATGAACTAACCTCCAACGGTCTTACGAAAATAAAATAAGGGATCGTGGCGGAATCCTTGCTACATGGTTGACATTGCTATTTGAATTCAATATACTGACTTTAATTTCATATGAAACATACGTTGAAAGAGCCCAGTAGCAGCTTATTCCCTGTCCTAGAAAGCCGGGGGTTGATGGAACCCGGTACACAATAAGCGAGCGAATTACACTCTGGAGTATCTCGGGTAATGCCGAGCGGAATCGCGAACGATAACTCGCTACGAGTGGCATGAATGGCCTGCGCAAGCGCTTGGGTCCATTGGTGCAAGATGGGTGGTAACACGGTTATTCAATCGTCCCTATGTCTACAATAGACAAGGGGCGATTTTTTGTTTTTTTACCATAGGAGATTGAAGGAGTGTATGGCAGTGAATATTATCGACGAACTCGAATGGCGCGAAGCCATTAATCAGCAAACAGATGCAGATGGGCTGCGAGAATTAACGAATGAAAAAGCAGTCTCGTTATATTGTGGTGTCGATCCAACAGGTGACAGCATGCATATCGGTCACTTGATTCCTTTCATGGTACTGAAACGCTTTCAGCTCGCTGGTCATCGTCCGGTCATTTTGATCGGTGGTGCAACAGGTACGATTGGCGATCCGAGCGGCCGTCAATCCGAGCGCTCTTTGCAAACACTGGAACAGATTCAGGAGAACGTCGACAAACTCACCGCGCAGATGAAAAAGCTGTTCATTACAGATGGCGACAACCAAATTCGCTTGGTGAACAACTACGACTGGACGCACAAAATCAATGTCATTGAATTTCTGAGGGATTACGGGAAAAACTTCAGCATCAATACGATGCTTGCCAAGGATGTCGTATCGAGCAGACTGGAAAGCGGCATTTCGTTTACGGAGTTTTCCTATCAAATTCTGCAATCCCTGGATTACCTGCATCTGTACAAACATGAAGATGTTCAACTGCAAATCGGCGGTTCCGACCAATGGGGTAACATCACGAGCGGTCTCGATCTGATCCGCAAAAAAGAAGGACCAGAAGCAAAAGCATTCGGTCTCACTATTCCTCTGATGCTGAAGGCAGATGGCACGAAATTCGGGAAGACAGCAGGAGGAGCCATCTGGCTTGATCCAAATAAAACAACACCATTCGAATTCTACCAATTCTGGGCGAATACCGATGACCGCGATGTTGTGAAATACTTGAAATACTTTACGTTCCTCTCCAAGGAACAAATTGAAGAGCTGGCTGAAAAAGTACAGACCGAGCCACATAAACGCGAGGCGCAAAAAGCGCTGGCAGAGGAAATGACGAGATTTGTGCACGGCGAGGAATTGCTGGAGCAGGCGAAGCGCATTACAGCAGCTTTGTTTACTGGAGATATCAAATCGCTGTCGGCAGATGAGATCGAGCAAGGCTTCAAAGAAATGCCGACATTCGAATCTACCCTCGAAACGAAGAACATTGTCGACTGGCTCGTTGAGGTCGGCATCCAGCCATCCAAACGTCAAGCACGTGAGGATATTACAAAAGGCGCTATCTCCATGAATGGTGAACGTGTTACCGATCTGGAACTGGAAGTAACGCCAAGCCTTGCTATCGGCGGTCGCTTCATCATTATCCGCAAAGGTAAGAAAAACTACAGCTTGGTAAAATTGTCTCAATAGATAAAGGAATAAGAAGCTTCCCTAGACCCACTAGGGAAGCTTCTTTGTATTTGTGGGATTTATTTCGGATGTGAAGTACTATCTACTTTGTTCGCAGCAATAACGGCAACTGCATTTGGCTCCAGATCGAACCAAAAGATAAGATCGCCATCCGCTTTCTTTTGCGACGGCTTCATCCCGTTCACATAAACTTCCGAAGCTTTTGTCGCCATGGAAAGACCAGAAATCTTTTGCGTACCATCGTTGTGCAGAACGATAGAGCCGTTTGGTGCATATTCCAATCTGACTTGAGAGAGGGCGAGCCAATAATCCATGATTTCACGTACGGTTGTCAAATGCAATTTTCCTTGGTCTCGCAGAACTTCCATTCGCTTTAGCAAGCGGTCAAAATCGGGATGGATGATCCAGTTTCCTTGGGCATCTCGAATGACAAATTTCCCGCCCTGCTTGTTGGATGGAAATCTTGCCAAGTAGGTATGGTTGATAAAAACTCCACGGTTTTGAATGAGCTGCTGGAGATTTTGCTTCCGATACAGATAAAGTGAATCTTCTGGAATGGTGGCAGCCGACCATGAATAAAACGGGCCTGTCACTGTCGGGTGCGACCAATAGAGCGGAGTGCGCAGGGAGTCGCCTCTTTGGGATTGGTACAGATCGAGACCATTATTCGGATTCGCGATATCTTCTGAGCTGTAGTGCCAAAAATACGATGTGCCGTATTTTTTCCACTGATGCGCCAAGTAATTCGCAGTCTGGTTGTCGAGCGCGTTAAACGCAAAGCTGGTCTTCAAATACCCATGGTCAATCCAGGTACGGCTCCGGAAGTGATCTTTCATTACCTGCAATGCATCTTCCGTCGTCTTTTGATAGTGTCTGATTTCGTATGGATAGAGGGTATGTAGCCCAATTTCATCACCGTTCCGATTCAGATCATTCAGAAACTGCAAAAATTCAGGGCTTTGCGCAATGGCGACATTGACAGGCAATTTCGCTTGAAAATACGGATTCGAGTAAAATACGCTTTTTGTAACCGGAATCCGGTGT
This sequence comes from Brevibacillus brevis, assembly GCF_022026395.1. NCBI lineage: Bacteria > Bacillati > Bacillota > Bacilli > Caryophanales > Paenibacillaceae > Brevibacillus > Brevibacillus brevis. Next base: position 2,911,923 of record NZ_CP041767.1, read on the forward strand.
TTAACAAAACCGCCTGTTGCTTGTGCCGACGATGTAATCCTCTCGGAGCCGAAATAAACAGCTCGATTCGTTTGCAGCGTCTGCTCGTCAGCATGCTCTGTCCATACATGAGTCGCCAAAAAACCAGAAGGCTGGCTCATAAAACGCGGCATGAGCTTTGGTTGATACCCAACTACCAGCGAGAAAGAATTCGTCCGTTCTTCGTTTGCGCGATATTCGGAAGCGTGGCGGACTTTTCCGACTTGATTCGTAGAGCCTTGCTGTACGTATCTGTGATCGTTCATGTGATCCAGATTCACGATGAGCTGTTTTTGCGTTGTATTCAATTCAAGTGAAGACACGTTGGGGGCATGGTACAAAAAAGCTGCTTGCTTTCCTTGACCAAATTTCGCGCCTTGGTGATCCAGCCAGTAAGAAGGTTGGAATTTCTGTGCGTCCACTTTCCGATTCTTGCGATATACCTCTGTCACATTTGGCTTGAATTGCAGGGCGAAGGCTTCACGAAAAACCTTTGCCTCTCGCTTATAGGTGGTTTTTACGGTGATATCGATGGCTGGGCTGTTTTTTTGCAATGCATATTGTATTGTAACCACTGCAATCGGAGTATGACCTGTGACAATGACTGTGTTACCAGTAGCGGTTTCCTGGTGTTCCACCTTTACGTCATCCCATTTACGAACCCAGTGGCTGCCCCGTTTGATAAAAATGTTCCTGTCGATCACTTTCGTCGTAGGTGGAGAGAAATACAAATCATTTCCTCGGACGGCAGTAACTTTCGCCTGATGGACAAGCGGAGCATTCATTCTACCGCCAAACGATTCTGAGCGAATTTCGATGGCCGTGCCTGGTTGAAATGGTGGGCTTTGATCCAACGTTAATTGATTGGAACCATTCGGAAGGGAAGGAGTCATCGCATTATAAATGGTGCCATATTCAGCTTGGTACTGAATGGAAGAGAGGATTTCGTTTTTTACCAAATCAGTAATGCGGACATTGCCTTTCTCATCCCAGCCAAATACATAATACAGATTTTGAATGGACGATTCCTTCGCAAGCGTAGGGATTGGAAAAGAAAGTACGAAGAAAAGCAATAATAGGAAGTGAATAGCGAAGAACCTTTTTTCCAGCATGATTTTCTCCTTTGTATGATGATATAGGTTAGACGAATGTGTGAGGAAAAAGCCACAAGGTAACCCATCTTGATTTAGACCTTCTCAAACAGCAAGGAAAGATATATAATTATAATTAATTAAATTAATTAACTAATGATAAGGAGCGTAACATGTACCCATTCTTTTCAAAAGTCGCATTCACACATCGTGTATACAATAACCAATTGCAAGAGGAATTACTTCCATTCGGTATATCCGTCACGCAATGGGCGTTAATTCGTTATCTCAAAAATAACGGTTCGGCTACTTTTAGCGACGTTGCCGATTATTGGCAAGTAGAGAAGCCGGCGATTACACCTATTGCGCAAAAATTAGCTGCGCGTGAAATGATTTCAATTTTATCAGGTGAAGACAAACGGCAAAAAATTATGTGCTTGTCTGAGAAAGGTGAAGCGCTATATAAAACGATCATGGAAGCGACTGATCCATTCTTGGAAGAAGTAATGGAGGGCATCACACAAGAAGAAAGAGACGCAGCAGCCACAGTATTAGAAAAACTTATCATGAACCTAAAGAGAAGAGGGTAAGCAGTGAATAAGGAAAGGCTTTGGACAAAAGAGTTCGTCATTGTTTCTTTCATCAATTTTCTTTTGACACTTATGTATTTTTTACTAATGGTTACAATCGCTTCGTATGCCAAAACAGAATTTCACGCTTCAACCAGTTTAGCCGGATTAGTTTCCAGTATCTTTATCATTGGTGCTTTGATCGGGCGGCTACTCACGGGTAGAGCCATAAGTCATATTGGCACGAAAAAAACGCTTTGGATTGGGTTGGGATTTTTTGCTGTCACCTCGTTGCTTTACTTTTTTGCCGTCCATACCAGCTTTTTACTGGTAAATCGATTGCTGCAAGGAATCGCCGTTGGTATTGCCAGTACAGCTACAGGTACCATTATTGCCCAAATCTTGCCCGCATCTCGCAAGGGTGAGGGGATTGGCTATTACAGCTTAAGTGCGATTTTAGCCACTGCGATTGGTCCTTTTCTCGGCATGATCTTATTGCGGCTTGAAAATGGTTTCACCTGGATCTTCACGCTGAATGTCGTGTTTTCCCTGATTTGTTTGCTGTTTTATGCGATGGCAAAAATCAATGTTCCGCTTCCTTCCACAAGTGTAAAAGAGGAAGCAAAAGGTTCTCTGCTTTCGAAATTCATCGAGCCCAAAGCCTTACCGATTTCATTCGTCGCTTTATTAATCGGCTTCAGCTATTCGGGTGTCTTGTCATTTCTCTCGTTTTATGCGGAAGAAATTAATCTCACCTCAGCTTCGAGTTATTTCTTTTTGGTGTATGCCATTGTCATTATTCTCTCGCGACCATTCTCAGGGAAGCTAATGGACGCAAGAGGGGCGAACATCGTGACTTACCCCAGCCTGGTGATATTTGCTGCCGGGATGCTTATATTCAGTCAAGCTTCGACTTCCTGGATGCTGCTGTTATCCGCTGCATTGATTGGAGTAGGCTTCGGTAACTTTAACTCCATTGCCCAAACGGTAGCTGTGAAGGTGACAGCTCCGCATCGCTTTGGATTAGCTACCTCTACTTACTACATTATGTATGATCTGGGATTAGGAATCGGGCCCTATCTGCTCGGATTTATCGTACCACACACAGGATATCGCATGATCTTCAGCGGGATGGTTGCCTTTATCCTTTTCAGTATCCCGCTTTATCACTGGCTACACGGCAAACGGGATCGGGAATTGATACGTGCTACGTAACTCACCCAAGTAAAAAAAGGGGAGTTAATCCCCCTATAGAAGATAGGCAGGCTGCCCTAAGTGGTAGCCTGTTATATTTTTTCAGTATGTTTTGATACGCATGATTGTGATAAGTTCGTGGGGAGTTTTAGTGAAAGTGGAAAAATAATTACGTACAGCTAAAAAACATAGTATACTTTTGGGTGGACATAGTAATGGAAAAGTTTATGAACAAACAGATCAACTTAGAACTCACAAAGATTAGGAGTCATCCGGAAAATGATGGAGAAAGTACACTGGCGAGATATAAAGAAATACATAATGATCGCGACTTACACCGTATTGCTGTTTGCTGTGGTATGGAATTTTCCTGAGGTAAAGTCATTTGTCTATGAAATATTTGACTTATTAGATCCTGTGATTTATGGGATTGCCATTGCTTTCATCTTGAACATTTTAATGAGATTTTATGAAGAAAGACTTTTCTCCCCCCTTAACCGCGGCAACAATCGAATCTGGTTGAAAGTAAGACGTCCTTTTTCAATCCTGTTAACCCTTGCGACTGTCCTGGTATTTTTTACATTTCTCATGTGGTTTATTGTCCCTCAGCTTCTGACGAGTATTTCCATGCTTGCGGCAAGTATTCCGAATGACATGCAATCATTAAAGGCTTTCGTCGACGGTTTTGCAGAGAGGTTTAACTTGTCCGGCGATTTATGGAATCCACTCATGGAGAAGTGGAATGAAATTGTAAATAAGTTAGGCCATTTTTTCCTGACTTCCATCCCAGTATTACTGACGTACACGAAAATGTTTACCGTTAGTTTTATCGATGTCATCATGGGACTAATGTTGTCCGTCTATTTGCTCCTCCATAAGGAAAAGTTGACGCTCATTGCGAAAAAACTCGTCTATGCCTATTCCTCAAAAGCAAAGGCGGATCGGGCTGTAGAAATTGGACAAATCACCAATCGCGCATTTAGTGGCTTTATTTCAGGCCAGCTAACAGAGGCTCTCATTCTTGGCGGGCTTTGTTTTGTGGGAATGTGGGCATTTCACATGCCTTATGCATTACTTGTGAGTGTGATCATTGGTGTTACGAGCATCATTCCGATTTTTGGTGCTTATATCGGGACGATTCCGAGTGCCTTTATCATTCTAATGATCGATCCAGTCAAGGCTATTTGGTTCATTGCCTTTATTCTTGTCTTGCAGCAAATTGAAGGGAATTTTATCTATCCAAGAGTGGTAGGTAATTCAATCGGATTGGATGGCTTATGGGTGATAATAGCCTTATTGGTTGGGGGAGCATTGTTCGGGCTAATGGGAATGCTGCTTGGAATCCCTGCTTTTGCTGTCATATATACGCTCGTCAGAAGTACGACGAACAAGCGACTGAAGGACAAGAATATTTCCCTGAAAGAATAGTGTCCACCGTTTCGATTCCTCCATGAAATCGTAAATCAAAAGGCTCACACTTTCGAATGAACCCAGAAAGTGTGAGCCTTTTTTAGGGATGGGAGAATGGTTGGGTAAAAAGTAACACAAATAACAAAAATTACCTATTTTTTAACTGATTTCCAAAACACTCTCTGTTATAATGAATAACAGTTTCTCAAACAGGTGCATAAGAATACGTTATTCTGCTGGATTGTAAGGAGGTGTGCAGGCCAGCACATTTGTTTCCAGGTAAGAGTAGCAGAGCACATGTTTTGACCAAAAATGGAAGGTGACTTTTGTCCTGAAAACTGCATGGAGCAAACAGGGAATTATTCCCATTGTGAAAAAGTGTAAAATCGTGGAAAATTTGTAGGTGAAAATTGGTTCATGACCATAGTAATATGAAGATGGGTAATACTTACAAAAAAGATACAAAAACCCACATATTTTGTTACAATTGGCCATTATATTAAATGGTGTTGATGAGAGGGGGGCTAACATGATCCATTCGTCACTGAGGCTCCATCTTCAGTTTTAGCAGACCATTTCCTTGTAGCTTCGTTTACTTGTTTGGCCATTTCATTGTATTGTCGTACTTCATGATAGACAAAAGTTTGCCAATTATCGGAGGGGACATATGTTAGCAAATCAGGCCAATCTTATCGACTTGGAGTGGGAAAAAGAACAGGTAGCCTTGTTTAATAATACAAAGGCGGATTATCCCCAGGATAAGTCGATCCATCAGTTGTTCGAGGAGCAGGCAGAGGCTGTGCCGCACCGAGTTGCCATCGTTTATGAAAATGAGCGCTTAACTTACCAGGAGCTCAACAGGAAGGCCAATCAATTAGCAAGAGCACTGATCGAAAAAGGGATTACAACAGACAGCATTGTCGGTGTAATGATGGAAAAATCCATTGAAAATGTTACGGCTATTCTGGCCATCCTCAAGGCTGGCGGAGCGTATGTTCCCATCGATATCGAATATCCCCGTGATCGGATTCAATATATCCTACAAGACAGTCAAACCAAAATCGTCATCACCCAGAAAAGTGTCAGCCAACTTGTATACGACGTCGGATACCGTGGTCCTGTAGTGGTAATCGAGGAAGAACAGTTGGATTCTCGCTCAGATTCCAACCTTGACTTGCCAAGCAAACCTACTGACTTGGCGTATGTCATCTATACTTCAGGCACAACCGGCAAACCGAAAGGAACCATGCTGGAGCATAAAGGGATCGCGAATTTGCAATCATTCTTTCAAAATACGTTTGGTGTAACACCTGCAGACAGGATTGGGCAGTTTGCCAGCATGTCTTTTGACGCATCGGTATGGGAAATGTTCATGGCTTTATTAACCGGTGCCAGCCTCTATATCCTTTCCAAGCAGACGATTCATGATTTCATCAGTTTTGAAAACTATGTAAATGAAAATGAATTGACCATCATCACGTTGCCACCCACTTATTTGACGCACCTCACCCCAGAGCATATTACTACTCTTCGCATCATGATTACGGCAGGTTCAGCTGCTAACTTCCCTTTAGTGAATAAATGGAAAAACAAAGTCAGGTACGTGAATGCATACGGACCTACAGAAACAAGCATTTGCGCGACAATATGGGAGGCGCCTTCCAATGTGCTTCTCAACCAGACGATCCCAATCGGTAAACCGATTCAAAATACATCCGCTTATATTGTCAATGAAGAGCTGCAACTTCAGCCAATTGGCAGTGAAGGTGAATTATGCATAGGTGGAGTAGGCTTAGCAAGAGGATATTGGAATCGTCCAGACTTGACCGCCGAAAAATTTGTGGATAACCCGTTTGTACCAGGAGAGAAGATGTACAGGACAGGAGACCTGGCCAAATGGTTGCCGACTGGAGAAATCGAATTTCTCGGCAGAATCGACCATCAGGTGAAAATCAGGGGTCATCGGATTGAGTTAGGAGAAATCGAGTCTGTCTTACTGAAACATGAACAAATAAAAGAGGCAGTGGTAATCGCTAGAGAAGACCAACACGCTCAACCCTATTTGTGCGCTTATTTTATTTCGCAACTGGAAGTAACTCCTGCGCAGATCAGAGAATATGCGGCTCAAAAGCTTCCTGCGTACATGCTTCCTTCTTATTTCGTGAAGCTGGATAAAATGCCGCTTACGCCGAATGACAAAATTGATCGAAAAGCATTGCCAGAACCCGATATTACTTCTGAGACAAATCCAGCATACGAACCTCCCAGAAATGAGACAGAAGCGATTCTTGCAAACGTATGGCAAGAGGTATTAGGAATCGAGAAAATTGGGATTCGCGACAATTTTTACTCACTCGGTGGGGATTCCATACAAGCGATCCAGGTCGCTGCTCGTTTACATGCCTATCAACGAAAACTAGACACGAAAGATTTGCTGAATTACCCGACAATTTCGCAGGTTGCTCTCTATGTCAAAAGTACGACGAGGAGAAGCGAACAGGGAATCGTCGAAGGCACTGTTAACTTAACACCAATTCAACAATGGTTCTTTGAAAAGAACTTTACGAATATGTTCCATTGGAATCAATCTTATGTGCTGTATCGCGAACAGGGATTTGATCCTGAAGCCATCCGAAAGGCCTTGGATAAAATCCTTTCTCATCATGACGCGCTCCGTATGATCTATCGAAACGAGAATGGTAGGATCGTTCAACAGAATCGTGGATTGGTGAGTGAATTATACCAATTCCTTCAATATGATCTGACCACTCATTCGGATGTCCAGCAAGCAATCGAAGAAGAGACGAGACGGTTGCATGGCAGTATGAATTTACAAGAGGGACAGTTGGTAAAGGCAGCTTTGTTTCATACGCTTCAAGGCGATCATTTGTTTTTGGCTATCCATCATTTAGTCATGGATGGAATCTCTTGGCGCATTCTGTTTGAGGATCTAGCAACTGCATACAGTCAGGCACTAGCAGGAAAAGATATCGTTCTCCCAGAAAAAACAGATTCTTTTAAAAATTGGGCAGTGTGGCTGAACGAGTATGCGAATAGTGATGCATTGATCAGAGAAATCCCGTATTGGGAGAATCTTGAATCCGGAGCTAGGCATACTTCCCTTCCAAAAGACTATGAAACGGTCGGCTGCAAACAGAAAAGTATCCGAAACATACAGGTCGGATTGTTAGCAGAGGAAACCGAACAGTTGTTGAAGCAGGCAAATTCTGCTTATCAAACAGAAATCAATGATTTGTTACTGGCAGCGTTGGGGTTGGCTGTTGCAGAGTGGAGCAGGCTTGACCAAATCGTGATTAATCTGGAAGGGCACGGGCGCGAGGATGTGATCGAACACGCTAACGTGACAAGAACAATCGGATGGTTCACGTCCCAATATCCTGTTTTACTAGATTTGAGTCAAATGAATCACTTGCCTGACCATATCAAATGCACGAAAGAAAACCTGAGGAAGATCCCTAATAAAGGCATTGGCTATGAAATTTTAAAATATATGACAAAACCTGAAAAACGAAGTTCCTTGTCCTTTTCCTTGCAACCTGAAGTGACGTTTAACTATTTGGGTCAGTTTGACTCAGGACTTAACAGTGAAATGTTTACCCGTTCTCCTTATAGTTCAGGCAACTCACTCGGTGCCGATGGGAAGAACAATCTGAGTCCCGATTCGGAGATTTATACCTCCTTGAATATTACAGGAAGAATGGAAGGTGGGGAGCTTCTCATCACGTTTACTTACAGTGAGGAGCAGTTTAGAGAAGAGTCCATCCTTCAATTGAGTGAGAGCTATCAAAAACATCTCCGGGCAATTATTACCCATTGCTTGCAGAAAAAAGAAGTCGAACGGACTCCCAGTGACTTTAGTCTAAAAGGACTTCAAATAGAAGAAATGGACGACATCTTCGAAGCACTTGCCAATACGCTTAACTAGAGAAACGCTTGCTAAAATTTCATGGGGAAAATCATGCTCCCAACTTACATTTTTAAACAAATAAGACAAATAATGTTGATATCGAGGTGCCGGAATGAGTGTTTTTAGCAAAGAACAAGTACAAGATATGTATCTATTGACGCCCATGCAAGAGGGAATGTTATTTCACGCCTTGCTAGACGAAGAACATAACTCTCATCTTGTACAGATGTCCATTTCGATTCAGGGCGATCTTGATGTTGGTTTGTTTACCAATAGTCTGCATGTGCTGGTAGAGAGATATGACGTATTCCGTACGCTGTTTCTCTATGAAAAATTAAAGCAGCCTTTGCAGGTTGTCTTGAAAGAACGGCCCATTCCCATCCTTTTTTGTGATTTAACTGCATACGACGAGCAAGAAAAGCAGCAACGCTATACACAATACAAAAGGAATGACCAAGAGAAAACCTTTCATCTAGCGAAAGACTCGTTGATGAGAGTGGCTATTTTCCAAATGACGGAGAGCGAATACCAAATCATCTGGAGTTTTCATCACATACTCATGGACGGTTGGTGCTTTAGCATTATTTTTGATGACTTGCTTTCCGTCTATTTATCCTTGAAGAACGGGGCTCCGATTTCCCTTGATCCGGTGCAGCCATACAGCCAATTTATTCGTTGGCTGGAAAAGCAAGATAAAGAGGCTGCTCTCGCATATTGGAGAGACTATCTGGAACAGTTTGAACAGCAAACTTCCTTGCCGAAATTTGGGAAGTCTTCTAGCAATGCCTTTCTACCAGCGCAATATCGTTTTGTGCTGGACCGCATGCTGACGCAGCAGCTTTCTGCGATCGCAAGTCAAAATCAAGTGACATTGCCAACTGTGATCCAAACCTTATGGGGAATCCTGCTCCAATCCTATAACGCTACGAATGATGTGCTATTCGGCTCTGTTGTATCCGGGCGACCAACAGAAATCGTCGGAATCGAAAAAATGGTAGGGTTGTTTATCAATACCATTCCATTCCGTATTCAAGCGAAAAACGATCAATCCTTTGCCGATTTAATACAGGATGTGCACCAAAGAACACGGCAATCTCAGCCATATGAGCATGTACCTTTGTACGACATTCAAAACGATTCCGTATTAAAGCAAGATTTGATCGATCACCTGATGGTTATCGAAAACTATCCATTAGTCGAGGCCTTGCAGAAAAAAGCAGCGACGCAGCAGGTAGGCTTTGCCATTTCTGATGTCGAGATGTTTGAACCTACGAATTATGACATGACCGTCATGGTAATGCCGAAAGAAGAGATTGCGATACGGTTTGACTATAATGCTGCTGTTTTCGATGAAGGATTTATCCAAAAAATGGCTGGGCACCTCAAGCAGATCGCAGCTTGCGTGGCAAACAATCCGAAGGTCACCCTTCAACAGGTTACCTTGCTGACAGAAACGGAAAAACAACAGCTAATGGCTAGAAATCTTGATACTTCGGCTGCCTATCCTACGAAGACGATGCATGAACTCTTTATGGAACAGGTGGAAAGGACACCCGAGCAGGTTGCTGTCGTATTCGGGGAACAGCATCTGACGTATCGGGAGCTAGACGAAAAATCCAATCAGGTCGCCAGATTTTTGAGAAGAAAAGGGATTGCAGCAGACAGTCTGGTTGGAACGATGATGGATCGCTCCATCGAGATGATTGTCGGAATTCTAGGGGTTCTGAAAGCCGGTGGTGCGTTTGTACCGATTGATCCAGAGCTGCCAGAAGAACGAATTGCCTACATGCTCGAGCATAGCGGGATTCAATTGGTAGTGACCCAGCAGTATTTGCTTGGGAAAGTCTCCGCTTCTACTGAAAAAATCGATATTAACGCTCCAGCCATCTGGGAAGAGAGCAGTGCACCTGTCGAAACGATCAATCATCCAGATGACTTGTTTTATATCATCTACACTTCAGGAACAACGGGGAAACCAAAAGGCGTCATGCTTGAGCATAAAAACATGGCAAATCTGATGCACTTTACGTTTGCCAAGACCAACATCGATTTTCATGAAAAAGTATTGCAGTATACCACTTGCAGCTTTGATGTTTGCTACCAGGAGATTTTCTCCACGCTGCTTTCCGGGGGACAGCTCTATCTCATCACGAATGAGTTGAGACGTCATGTTGAAAAACTGTTTACCTTTATCCAGGAAAATCAGATCAGCATTTTGTCCCTCCCTGTATCCTTCTTGAAATTTATCTTTAACGAAAAAGATTATGCACAAAGCTTCCCGCGTTGCGTCAAGCACATTATCACGGCCGGAGAACAGCTCGTCGTCACGCTTGAGCTACAGAAATATCTGCGTAACCATCACGTATTTTTGCACAATCATTACGGGCCGTCGGAGACACATGTGGTGACCACCTACACCATGGACCCAAGCATGGATATACCGGAGCTGCCACCAATCGGAAAACCGATCAGCAACACTGGCATTTATATTTTGGATGAAAAGCTCCAGATGAAACCAGAGGGCATTGTTGGGGAGTTGTATATCTCTGGTGCGAACGTAGGAAGAGGATATTTGCACAATCCGGAGCTGACTGCGGAGAAGTTTCTCGAGAACCCGTATCAATCAGGAGAAAGAATGTATCGAACGGGTGACCTCGCTCGTTGGATGCCAGATGGCAATATCGAGTTTTTAGGGCGAATCGACCATCAGGTAAAAATCAGGGGTCACCGCATCGAGCTGGGGGAAATCGAATCGCAGTTGCTCAACCACGACGTGATTAAGGAAGCAGTGGTCATTGATCGAGCGGATGAGACTGGCGGAAAGTACTTGTGCGCCTATGTCGTTTTGACAGAAGAAGTCAGCAACGAGGAGCTGCGTACGTACTTATCACGAAAGCTACCGGAGTATATGATCCCTTCGTTCTTTATAAAACTCGAGCGAATTCCGGTCACACCTAACGGAAAAACAGACAGAAGAGCCTTGCCCATCCCTGAGGGGAACGCTTTTACGGGAGCGGATTATCTCGCTCCGACAACCGAACTGGAACAGAAAATGGCAGCGATTTGGGAAAGCGTACTCGGCGTGTCCCCGATTGGCATTCTGGATAATTTTTTCACGCTCGGGGGTCATTCTCTAAAAGCGATTCATCTCATTTCCCGGATGCAAAAAGACTGCCAAGCAGATGTTCCGCTTCGCGTCTTGTTTGATAGACCAACTATTCAAGAAATCGCCAAGTATGTGGAAGGGGTAGAGGAAGGATCGTATCACGCTATTCCGCGGGTCGTCATACAAGAGCATTATCCCGTATCTTCTGCGCAAAAACGCATGCTGATTTTAAACCAGCTCGATCCAGATAGTACGGTGTACAATTTGCCCGTTGTGACGGTACTCGATGGGGAATTGAATATGCAGCAGATGGAGCATGCCATTGCCAAATTGGTGAGTCGTCATGAATCGCTGCGAACCTCCTTTCATACTATCAACGGCGAGCCGGTTCAACGCATCCATCCGGAATGCAAGCTGCCAATTATCTACATGGAAGCAACAGAAGATCGTTTGAATCAAGTCATCACGGATTTTATGCGTCCGTTTGATTTGGAAAAGGCGCCATTAAGCCGGGTTGGACTGGTCAAACTGGGAGAGCGGCGCCATGTCATGATTATCGATATGCACCATATCATCTCGGATGGCGTGTCATCGCAAATCATCCTGAATGATTTTGCGCAGCTCTATCAAGACAATTCCTTACCAGAGCAGCGCATTCAATATAAAGACTTCGCAGTTTGGGAAAAAGGCTTGGCACAGACAGACGAATACAAAAAGCAGGAAGCGTATTGGACCGAGCGATTCCGTGGTGAAATTCCTGTCTTGAACCTGCCTTTGGACTACTCTCGACCGTCTGTTCAAAGCTTTGAGGGCGAACGTTATCTATTCCGTTCTGAAAAACAGCTGCTGGATGGCTTGCAACGAGTGGCGGCCGATACGGGTACTACGCTCTACATGGTGCTCATGGCAGCCTATCATGTTTTGCTCGCGAAATACTCCGGGCAAGAAGACATGGTGGTCGGAACCGTGACAGCTGGAAGAACGCACCCTGACACGGAAAGCATCACGGGTATGTTCGTCAACACGCTGGCAATGAGAAATCAGCCGGTGGCAACCAAAAGTTTCAAGCAATTTTTACAAGAAGTGAAGGACAATACACTTTCTGCTTTTGAGCATGGGGAGTACCCGTTTGAGGAGCTCGTCGAAAAGCTGGCGGTCAATCGAAATCGAAGCCGCAATCCATTGTTTGACACGTTGTTCATTTTACAAAACATGGATGCCGATCCGATTGAGATCGAGGGCATGACAGTGACGCCGTACGTGCCAGAGGGCAAGATGGCGAAATTCGATTTGTCGCTCGAAGCAACTCAAAACGATGCAGGTCTCTTATTCTGCTTCGAATTTTGCACCAAGCTGTTCAAGCAGGAGACCATCGAGCGCATGTCGCGTCATTACACCCAAATCTTGCAAGAAGTCACCCGGAACACGGATTTGGCTCTCTATGAGATAGAGATGCTCACCGAGCAGGAAAAGCAGGAATTGTTGGTTCAATTCAATGACACATCCAAGCCTGTTCAGTTGGAAAGCACACTTCCCCAGCTATTTGAAGAACAAGTGCTGAAAACCCCTGATCAAATCGCACTGGTTTGCGGGGACCAAAAGTTGACATATCATGAGCTCAATAAGAAAGCCAATCAGCTAGCTCGCACATTACGGAAAAAGGGAGTAAAGGCTGACCAACGAGTTGGGATTATGGCAAATCGTTCCATGGAGATGGTGATTGGAATCCTTGCCATTCTCAAGGCTGGTGGAGCATACGTGCCGATTGATCCCGAATATCCGAATGATCGCATTGCTTATATGCTGGAAGATTGCGAAGCTCGTCTGGTGCTTACTCATGAGCATCTTGGAACAAAGATTGCTGCTGGGGTGGAATGCCTGTATCTGGAGGATAAGAGTAACTACTCCCGCATCACCACAAACCTTGACCCGATTCATGCGGCTACCAATCTGGCTTACATCATCTACACATCGGGTACGACAGGCAAGCCAAAAGGGGTCATGGTGGAGCACCGAGGTATTGTCAACAGTGTGACGTGGAACAAAGAGGAGTTTGCTTTATCCGTCCATGACAGAGGTTTGTTGGCCCTATCTTTTGCCTTTGATGGTTTTGTTCTTACCTTCTTTGCGTTGATTCTATCCGGTTCAACTGTTGTCTTAACGAAGGATGAAGAAGCCAAAGATCCGATAGCACTCAAAAACCTCATCTCAACATGGAGTTGCACCTACACGTTATGCGTGCCGAGTTTGTTCCAAGCGATTTTGGAATGCAGCACCACCGAAGAGATCAGCCCAATGAAAATGGCTGTGCTCGGGGGAGAGAAGCTATCGCCGAAGCTGGTTGAGATGTGCAAAGAGATGAATCCGCAGATGATCACTGTCAATGCGTATGGTCCAACAGAAAGCAGCGTTATCGCCACCTATCTGTGCGATACGCTCCCGGATGCTCCGATCACCATCGGACGGCCAATTGCAAACACAAGCATATACATCGTGGACCATGCTCACCAGCTGCTACCAATCGGTGTAGTAGGAGAGATATGCATAGGCGGACTTGGTTTGGCGCGCGGATATTGGAACAAACCAGAGCTTACCGAGGAGAAGTTTGTTTCCAATCCATTTGAGCCAGGTGAACGCATGTACAAGACAGGCGACCTTGGCAGATGGCTCCCGGACGGTACGATTGAATTCGCAGGACGCCTGGATGAACAAGTAAAAGTGAGAGGATACCGGATTGAGATCGGGGAGATAGAATCGGTTCTTCTCAGCTATGAAACGATAAATGAAGCGATTGTCGTTGCTTATCAGGACGATAGTGGGGACGCCTACCTGACAGCCTATTTTACCGGTAAAGAAAACATCCTGGAAGTGGCGCTGCGAACACATCTATCTCAAGAACTGCCAGCGTATATGGTTCCAACTTATCTGGTTCAAATGGACGCTTTCCCGCTCACGCCAAATGGCAAGATCGATCGCAAAGCGCTGCCGAAGCCGGAAGGAAAGCCTACAACAGGTGTGGAGTATGTCGCGCCTGCCAATGAAGTAGAGGCAACACTGGCAAAGATATGGGAAGACGTCCTTGGCATCTCCGGCATCGGAGTAATGGATAACTTTTTTGAGCTGGGCGGACATTCTTTGAAAGCCATGACGGTAGTAGCGCATGTGCATCGGGAGCTTCAAACCGATCTTCCGTTGAAGCATTTCTTTGAACAGCCTACCGTTCGAGCCTTGTCCAGGCTGATCGCAAACAGTGAGAATGCGTCGGATGCATCGATTCAGCCAGCAGAACCACAAGAGTACTACCCGGTATCCTCTGCCCAGCAGCGGATGTACGTGCTCCATCAGTTGGAAGGCGCGGGCATCAGCTACAATACGCCTGGGATGATCATGCTAGAGGGTCAACTGGACCGCGATCAATTGATGCATGCGCTGCAAGCATTGGTAGATCGTCACGAAATATGGAGAACCTCCTTTGAAATGGTAGGAGATCAGCTGGTCCAAAAAATTCATGACCGTGTGGAAGTGGAAATGGAGTATAGGAGTGCAGAAGAACATCAGATCGATGAGATTTTCCATGCGTTTGTCCGTCCGTTTGATCTGGCTGTTCCGCCACTGCTGCGCATGGGTCTCGTGCAAATCTCGAATGAACGTCATCTTCTCTTGTATGACATGCATCATATTGCTTCGGATGCCTCGTCCATCACAATTATTTTCAACGAACTGGCGGAGTTGTACCAAGGCAGACAATTACCGGAGCTGCATATCCAATACAAAGATTTTTCTGTCTGGCAAAAACGCTTTATCGAATCAGATGACTTCAAGAAGCAGGAAGAGTATTGGCGTCATGCGTTTGAGGGGCATAACACTGTCTTGGAGATCCCGACAGATTTTCCGCGTCCAGCTGTGAAAAGCTTTGAGGGTGATCAAATCGTACTTGCTACCGATAGACCTCTGTTGGAAGCTTTACACGCGTTGGCTGCAGAGACGAAAACGACCTTGTTCATGGTCTTGCTAGCCGCCTACAATTTGCTGCTTTCGAAGTATACGGGGCAGGATGATATCGTTGTCGGAACGCCAATTTCCGGCAAGACTCGCGCTGAGCTCGAACCGATTGTCGGCATGTTCGTCAATACGCTAGCAATCAGAAACAAACCGATAGCAGAGAAGACCTTCAGGGAGTTTTTGATGGAAGTCAAGCAGAATGCATTGGATGCCTATGATCATCAGGATTATCCGTTGGAAAGTCTGGTTGAGAAGCTTGGCATTCAACGTGATCCGGGACGCAATCCACTTTTTGATACCATGTTCATTCTGCAAACCGACGATTTGTACCAAAAAACACTTGGTCAACTAACCTATCATCCCTATGAATCGACAAGCGCGCTTGCCATTTCAAAGTTCGACCTGTCTTTTCATCTAACTGAACGAGAAACAGACCTGTTGCTGCGACTGGAGTACAGCACCAAGCTGTTTAGAAGAGACACCGTAGACAGAATGTCGCGTCATTTCATGCAAATTCTACGCAATGTTGCGGCAGACCCTGATAGGCAACTTCAAGCGATTGAGATGTTGACGCCAGAAGAAAAGCAGTTGTTGCTGGTGGAGTTCAATCATACAGACAGAGAGTACGTGGAAGACCAGACGATACAACAGCTCTTTGAGGACCTGGCAGCGAATACGCCTGATCAAACGGCTATTGTATTTGAAGAGAAGCAGATGACGTACCAAGAGCTCAATGAAAGAGCGAACCAGCTAGCCGCGGTTTTGCGGGAAAAAGGGGTAGGTCCTTCGCAAATTGTCGTCATGATGGTAGAGCGTTCCTTGGAAATGGTCATTGCCACACTCGCTATTTTAAAAGCTGGCGGCGCATTTTTACCGGTCGATCCTGATTATCCCGAAGAAAGA
The DNA here is from genome assembly GCF_022026395.1 of Brevibacillus brevis. Classification (NCBI taxonomy): domain Bacteria; kingdom Bacillati; phylum Bacillota; class Bacilli; order Caryophanales; family Paenibacillaceae; genus Brevibacillus; species Brevibacillus brevis. The sequence continues at coordinate 2,928,144 of NZ_CP041767.1, forward strand.
ATTCGCTACATGATCGAGGACAGTCAGTCGAAGCTCGTGCTTACCCATTCTCACTTGACCCACAAAGTGTCCAGTCAGGCAGAAATTATCGATTTGGACGACGCGGGGAGCTATTCGTCGCATACAGACAACTTGCTTTGCATCAACAAATCGTCAGATCTGGCCTATATCATTTACACGTCTGGTACCACTGGCAATCCAAAGGGCGTCATGCTGGAGCACAAAGGGGCAGCAAACCTACAGGCGGTTTTCAAAAATCAACTCGGCGTAACGCCACAAGATCGTCCAGGGCATTTTGCGAGTATCTCTTTTGATGCATCGGTGTGGGATATGTTTATGGCGCTATTGACAGGAGCGACCTTGTATATCATTTCGCGTGATACGATCAATGACTTCCGCAAATTTGAGGAATACGTCCACAAAAACGGAATTACTATTCTCACGTTGCCGCCGACGTATGCCATTTATCTTGAGCCTGATCGTATGCCGTCATTGCGCATCTTGATTACTGCTGGATCGGCAGCATCTATCGCTTTGGTAGAGCAATGGAAAGAGAAAGTGACCTATGTCAATGGCTACGGCCCTACAGAGAGTACGGTTTGCGCGACACTCTGGAAAGCTTTGCCTCATGAACCAGTTGGTCAGACCATTACGATTGGCAAACCGATTCAGAATACGAAGCTGTTCATCGTGGATGAACAAATGCAATTGAAGACAGTTGGTCAAATAGGTGAATTGTGCATCAGCGGGGTGGCGTTAGCCAGAGGATATTGGAATCGACCAGAATTGACGGCTGAAAAATTCGTCGACAATCCGTTTGTGCCAGGAGAGAAGATGTATCGTACCGGGGATCTGGCCAAATGGCTTCCGGATGGAAATATCGAGTATCTCGGCAGAATCGATCATCAGGTGAAGGTGCGTGGTCATCGGGTAGAGCTGGGCGAAGTCGAGAGTGTTCTGTTGCGATATGAGTCGATTATTGAGGCAGCAGCTATCACACATTTGGATGACCAGGGGCAACCTTACCTGTGCGCATACTATGTAGCTGATGGGGAAGCAAGCCCGGCTCAACTTCGAGAATTTATGGGAAAAGAATTGCCAAATTACATGGTTCCCTCCTTCTTTGTTCAGTTGGATAAGATGCCGTTGACACCGAACGACAAAATTGACCGCAAAGCATTGCCAAAGCCAAGCCACGAAGAAAAATCGGGCAGAGAATATGAAGCACCGCAAAACGAACTGGAACATTTACTTGCAACGACTTGGGCAGAGGTATTGGGAATCGGGCAAGTGGGAATCAAAGACAACTTCTTTGAATTGGGCGGAGATTCTATCAAAGCCATTCAGGTATCCACGCGTTTGCACGCAGCAGGCTGGACGCTGGCGATGAAGGAACTGTTCCAATATCCGACCATCGAACAAGTTGCCGCCCATGTCATACCAAACAACAGAGAGAGCGATCAGGGAGTAGTAGAAGGCGAGATTGGCTTGACACCCATCCAGAAGTGGTTCTTCGAGCGCAATTTCACTGATCGTCACCACTGGAATCAGGCTGTCATGCTGTTCCGGGAGGATGGCTTTGATCCGGCACTTGTTCAGCAGGCGTTCTATAAAATCGTCGAGCACCACGATGCGTTGCGCATGGTATACAAACAGGAGAATGAGACGATCACGCAAATCAATCGAGCACTGACAGGTGAGCGATTCCGCTTCCATTCGTATGACTTGAAAGACCATGCAAATAGCGCAGCTCATATTTTGGAGTTGTCTGATCACATCCAAAGCAGTATCGATCTGGAACAGGGGCCGCTCGTTCACTTGGCGCTCTTCTCCACAAGGGAAGGGGACCATTTACTGATCGCGATTCATCATCTGGTCGTGGATGGCGTCTCTTGGCGCATCTTGTTTGAAGATTTTTCATCTGCCTATTCGCAGGCTCTCCACAATCAGGAGATCGTCTTGCCGAAAAAGACAGATTCATTCAAGGATTGGTCGGCTCAATTGCAAAACTATGCGGAGAGTGAGGAGCTTTTACGAGAAGTTGCGTACTGGCACAACCTCGAGAGCACGGTCACGGCAGAAAAGTTGCCTACTGATTTTGTTACAGCAGATCGTAAACAAAAGCACACACGTACAGCGAAGGTCGAGTTGACAGCCCAAGAGACAGAAAACCTGTTACGCCACGTTCATCATGCCTATCACACCGAAATGAATGACCTGTTGCTGACTGCTTTGGGATTAACCGTGAAAGAATGGGCGAATACCAACTATGCTGTTATCAACCTCGAAGGTCACGGTCGCGAAGATATTCAGAATGAAATGAACGTGACGAGAACGATTGGGTGGTTCACATCCCAGTTCCCTGTTGTGCTTGATATGGAAAAATCAAAGGACTTGTCCTACCAAATCAAGCAAATCAAAGAAAGCTTGCGCCGTATTCCGAAAAAAGGAATTGGCTACGAGATTTTGCGCACGATGACGGCGGATAAACTGCGTCCATCCCTGCAATTTAGCCTGCAACCGGAAATCAGCTTTAACTACCTCGGGCAATTTGATTCGGATGTAAAATCGGGTGGATTTACTTTCTCGCCACTTGGTACGGGTCAGCTTTTCAGTCCAGAATCGGAGAGAGTATTCTTGTTGGATATTTCCGGCATGATCGAGGATGGAAAGCTCCAGATCAGTTTTGGCTACAACAGTCTCCAGTATCAGGAAGAAACCATCGCGAGATTGGCAGATAGCTATCGGAATCACTTGCTCAGCATTATTAAGCATTGCCTATCAAAAGAAAATGGGGAATTGACCCCGAGCGATCTGGGTGATGATGACCTTTCCATGGAAGAACTGGAGAACATCCTGGAATTAATCTAATCAGGCGACATGAGAAATGTTATTCCTCCAATAAAAGCTTGGACATTTCGCTTTTATTGGAGGAACCCTCTCTAAAACGATAAATCACAGAGTTGAGGTGCAGAATGAATAAGCAGGAAAATATCGCAAAAATTTACCCGTTAACCCCATTGCAAGAGGGTATGTTGTTTCATGCTGTCAGTGACACAAACAGCAGCGCCTACTGCCTCCAAATGTCCGCAAAACTCCAAGGTGATTTTCACCTGCCCATTTTTGAAGAGAGCATGAACAAGCTCGTAGAGAACTATGAAGTTTTGCGCACGGTGTTCGTTTATCAAAACCTGCAGAGACCTCGACAGGTTGTTTTTAAAGAGAGAAAAGTTACCATTCATTTCGAAAACATTGCTCATTTGCCAATAGATGATCAGAACGAATACATAAAAGCGTATACCAACCAGCATCATACGTTTGAGCTGACGAAAGACGTCTTGATGAAAGCAGCCATTTTCCAAACGGGGGAGAACCAGTACCAGTTCGTTTGGGCATTCCACCATATCATCGTCGACGGTTGGTCTTTGGGGGTCTTGCTTCATAAGCTGCTCGCGTACTATGCCGCCATTCGTAAGGGTGAGACTATTCCGCGAGAAGCAACCAAACCATACAGCGAATATATCAAATGGCTGGATAAGCAAAATAAAGAAGAAGCACTTACTTACTGGCAGAACTACCTGGAAGGCTATGACCATCAGGCTGACTTCCCTAAAAAGAAGAATGTAGCGGAAGATGGCAGTTATGTCCATGTGGAGAATCTTTTCACCATCGCACCTGAGAAGACTCAGCAGTTGATGCAGATTGCCAGTCAGAATCAGGCTACGTTGAGCAGTGTATTTCAATCTCTTTGGGGGATTTTGGCGAGCAAGTATAAAAACTCGGACGATGTGGTTTTCGGTTCTGTTGTGTCAGGTCGTCCGCCAGGGATTCAAGGGATTGAGAGCATGGTCGGATTGTTCATTAACACGATCCCAACCCGCGTGCAAACGAGTAGAAAACAAACCTTCAGTGGGCTGCTAAAAACAGTTCAGAAGCAAGCCTTGGCTTCTGCTTCTTATGATTTCGCTCCGCTGTACGAAATTCAGAGCAAGACGGTACTGAAACAAGAGTTAATTGATCATTTGGTGACGTATGAAAACTACCCGGATCATGCTTCGAGTGATCGGGAGGATTCCTTAGGCTTTCAATTCAACGTGGAAAATGGGGAAGAACAGACTTCCTATGATTTTAACGTTGTGGTAGCAGTCGCGCCTTCGAATGAGATGTATGTAAAGTTGAGCTACAATGCATCGGTTTATGAAGAGTCATTTATGAACCGAGTAGAAGGTCACTTGAAAACGATCATTGATCAGGTCATTCACAATTCGAATGTACTGCTTGAAGATATCGGCATCATTACGGATGAGGAAAAACAGCAATTGCTGGTCGCTTATAACGACACAACCGCTGATTATCCACGCGACAAAATGATTTTCGAGCTGATCGCGGAGCAGGCAAGACAGACACCTTCGAAAGTAGCGGTTGTTTGCGGGGAAGATCGCCTTACTTACCAGGAGCTTCAGGAGCGTTCCAACCAGTTGGCCAGAGCTCTGCGTGGGAAAGGAATTTCTCAGGGCAGTATCGTCTCCATTATGGCGGAGCATTCACTCGAGCTGATTGTGGCGATTATGGCAGTTCTAAAATCAGGCGGCGCCTATTTGCCGATTGATCCCGAGTATCCGATAGAGAGAATTCAGTATTTACTAGATGACAGTCAGACGACGATTCTATTGACGCAGTCTCATCTTCAAGAAAAAGTCGAGTTTGAAGGCGACATCCTCTACCTAGACAATCCTTCTTTGTTTGAAGGTGACAGTACGGATCTTGACAATTCATGCACACCGGACGATTTGGCGTACATGATCTATACTTCCGGGTCAACGGGGAATCCAAAAGGCGCGATGATTACCCACCGAGGTCTCGTCAATTACATTTGGTGGGCGAACAAGGAGTATGTTCAAGGGGAAGCTGTCGACTTTCCGTTATACTCTTCCATTTCGTTTGATTTGACTGTCACCTCGATTTTCACGCCACTTTTGTCAGGCAATACGATCTATGTATACAGAGGGGCAGATAAGGTACAGGTCATTTTAGACATCATCCAAGATAATCAAGTGGGAATCATCAAGCTGACGCCAACACATTTGAAGCTGATAGAAGAAATAGATGGAACAAACAGCAGCATCCGACGGTTTATTGTCGGTGGTGAGAACTTGCCAACCCAATTGGCGAAGAGAATCTATGAGAACTTTGGACAGAATGTCAAGATTTTCAATGAGTATGGACCTACCGAAACGGTTGTAGGCTGCATGATTTATTTGTATGACCCAGAGAAGCCGATCCAAGAATCGGTACCAATCGGAGTTCCTGCTGACAACGTCCAGCTTTATTTGCTCGATTCCGCTATGCAGCCGATACCCGTTGGCTCCATCGGTGAAATGTATATAGCTGGGGATGGCGTAGCCAAAGGATATTTCAACAGACCAGACCTGACCCAGGAAAAGTTCATCGATAATCCGTTCCGTCCGGGGACCAAAATGTATCGAACAGGCGATCTGGCGAAATGGCTGCCCGACGGCAATATGGAATACTTGGGAAGAATCGACCATCAAGTGAAGATTCGTGGACATCGGATTGAGATGGGTGAGATTGAGACGCGTTTAACGCAGCATGAATGGATCAAGGAAGCCGTTGTTATCGCGGAAAAGGATGACAGTGGTCAAAATGTGCTCTATGCCTACATTGTTTCCGAGCAGGAGTTGACCGTATCAGAACTACGAGAGCATTTGGGAAGTACGCTTCCTTCCTACATGATCCCGTCCTTCTTTGTTCGTCTGGAAGAAATTCCGCTGACAGCCAATGGAAAAGTTGAGCGGAAGAAATTGCCGAAGCCTGACGGTGCAGTTGTAACGGGAACGGCGTACGTCGCTCCGCAGAATGAAATGGAAACCAAATTGGCTGAGATTTGGCAGCAGGCCCTGGGGGTTAGTCGTGTAGGTGTTCACGATCATTTCTTTGATTTGGGCGGACATTCACTGAAGGCTATGACAGTCATCTTTCAAGTATCGAAAGCGTTGGAAGTGGATTTGCCAGTAAAGGCACTGTTTGAGAATCCGACCGTATCCCAGCTCGCTGCTTTTATCGCGAAATCGGGGAAAAGCGCGTACACAGCCATTCAACCGGTTGAGGAAAAAGAATTTTATCCCGTATCTTCTGCTCAAAAGAGAATGTACATCCTTCAGCAATTTGAAGGAAGTGGCATCAGCTATAACATTTCGGGCGCAATGCTGCTGGAAGGAAAGCTGGATTACAATCGTTTTGCTAGCACGGTCCAACGACTGGCGGAGCGCCACGAAGCCTTGCGCACCTCCTTCCACCGTATCGATGGTGAGCCTGTACAGAAAGTGCATGATGAGGTAGAAGTACCCATCCTGATGCTGAAGTCTACGGAAGACAAGGCGGAGCAGATCATGCGCGATTTCGTCCGTCCTTTTGATCTCGGAATCGCTCCGTTGATTCGAACAGGCTTGGTTAAGCTGGGCAAAGATCGTCATTTGTTCCTACTCGATATGCACCATATCATCTCGGACGGTGTTTCGTCCCAAATTTTACTGAGCGAATTTGCCAAGTTATACCAAGGGGAAGCCTTGGAGCCTCTTTCTCTCCAATACAAGGATTTCGCGGCTTGGCAAAATGAGCTTTTCCAGACGGATGTGTACAAGAAGCAGGAGCTCCACTGGTTAAATACGTTTGCTGATGAAATTCCTTTGCTCAATCTGCCGACGGATTATCCGCGACCAACCATTCAGAGCTTTGATGGGGATCTTGTCCTTTTTGACGCAGGAAAAGAATTGACGGAGAGTTTGCGCAAGATAGCAGCAGATACGGGAACAACCCTGTATATGGTCTTGCTCGCAGCTTACCATGTCCTCCTGTCCAAGTATTCGGGCCAAGAGGACATCATTGTGGGGACGCCTGTCGCTGGTCGTTCTCATGCCGACGTGGAAAACATCATGGGAATCTTTGTGAATACGTTGGCGATGAGAAATCATCCTGCGAGTGACAAAACCTTTACCGAATTCTTGCAAGAAGTGAAACAAAATGCGCTGGCGGCTTATGACAATCAGGATTATCCATTTGAAGAGCTGGTGGAAAAGCTGGCGATTCAACGTGACATCAGCCGAAATCCTTTGTTTGATACTATGTTTTCTTTGGAAAATGCGAATCAGCAGTCGCTGGAAATCGAGCAGCTTACAGCAGCTCCTTATGAGTTGTTTAACAAAATTTCAAAGTTCGATCTTGCTTTGAATGCGAGTGAATCGCAATCTGACATTCAATTCCAATTTGCATTTGGAACAAAGCTGTTCAAAAAAGAAACGATCCAAAGAATGGCCCATCATTATCTGGAAATCCTGCGTACCATTCCTGCACAGCCGAATGCCAAGCTAGCAGAAATCGACATGATGACAGAAGCAGAAAAACGTGCTCTGATCCTGAACGTCAATGACACTTTTGTCGAACGTTCCGCTGATCAGGTATTGCATCAAATGTTTGAAGAGCAGGTAGTGCTTACGCCAGATCAAGTAGCGGTAGCCTATGACGGATACACATTGACCTATCGCCAGTTGAACGCCCGGGCCAATCAAGTAGCTCGTTTGCTGCGGAGCAAAGGAACGCAACCAGATACGTTGATCGGCATTATGGTAGACCGTTCTATCGGGATGGTCGTGAGCATGTTGGCCGTGTTAAAAGCAGGTGGTGCGTATACGCCAATTGATCCTACCTACCCGCCAGAAAGAATCCAATACATGCTCAGCGACAGCAAGGCTCCTATTCTTCTGACACAGCGTCATTTGAAAGAGACAGTAGAGTATACAGGAGAAATCATTGATGTTGACGATGAAGCGATTTATGCAGGGGACGACACCAATCTTGACAATGTCGCTGGTGGGGATGACTTGGCTTATGTCATTTATACTTCTGGATCGACCGGAAATCCCAAAGGGGTTATGATCACGCATCAAGCGATTTGCAATCACATGCTTTGGATGAGGAATGCCTTCCCGCTGACTACAGAAGATGCTGTCTTGCAAAAAACGCCATTTTCCTTCGATGCTTCCGTATGGGAATTTTATTTGCCACTGATCACAGGGGGACGCCTGGTACTGGCAATGCCAGACGGACATCGCGACATCGCGTACATGACTCGCATGATCAGAGAAGAGAAGATCACGACATTACAGATGGTTCCTTCCTTGCTGGACCTGATCATGACCGAACCAGGATGGAGCAATTGCACGAGCTTGCAACGCGTTTTTTGTGGTGGAGAAGCATTGGCACCTGCGCTAGTTTCGCGCTTTTACCAGACGCAAACGGCACAGTTGATTAACCTCTATGGTCCTACAGAATCCACGATTGATGCGACATACTGGATTTGCCCTCGTTTGCCGGAGTATGGCGTGATTCCCATTGGCAAACCGATTGATAACGTCCGTTTGTATGTCGTAAATGCGAGCAACCAGCTCCAGCCAATAGGGGTTGCAGGAGAACTGTGCATTGCTGGCGATGGTTTGGCCCGCGGCTACTGGAATCGTGAAGAACTGACAGCAGCCAGCTTCATTGACAATCCGTTTGAACCGGGTAGCAGGATGTACCGTACGGGAGACATGGTAAGGTATCTAGCCTGCGGCAACGTGGAATATCTCGGACGCATCGACCATCAGGTCAAAATCAGAGGACACCGGATCGAATTGGGTGAGATCGAAGCAAGGCTTATGCAGCATGAATGGATCAAAACGGCTATTGTCCTTGCCCGTCCAGATGAAAAAGGGCAAAACAACTTGTACGCTTATATCGTTTCCGATAGGGAAATCAAGACAGCCGACCTGAGAGCTTATATGGCGTCCCATTTGCCAGCTTATATGGTTCCTTCTTATTTTGTTTATTTGGAGAAGCTACCGCTCACAGCAAATGGCAAGGTGGATCGCAAAGCATTGCCTCAGCCAGAGGGAGCATCCACATCTGAAATCGTGTATGTAGCTCCGCGCAATGAAGTGGAAGCTACGCTCGCAGACATTTGGCAAAGTGTACTTGGCGTGAACCCAATCGGGGTACACGATCATTTCTTCGAGTTGGGCGGACACTCCTTGAAGGCGATGAACGTCATCTCTTTGATCCATCGCACCCTTCATGTAGATGTGCCGTTGAAAACACTGTTTGAATCGCCTACCATCGCTGGCTTGTCGGCATACATCGCTACTGCTGGAAAAGGCAAGTATACGAAGATTGAACCTGTCCAAAAGCAGGAGTATTACTCCGTGTCTTCTGCACAAAAGAGAATGTTTATTCTCCGACAAATGGAAGGTGCAGGTATCAGCTACAACATGCCGGGCATCCTGTACATCGATGGCAAGCTGGATACAGAGCGTTTGCAGCAAGCGCTCAAGAGTCTGGTGAGACGCCATGAATCTCTGCGTACCTCGTTCCACACCGTGAAAGGAGAGACTGTTCAGCGCGTACATGAAGATGTTGAACTGGAAATCTCGTCGATGGAGTCAACAGAGGGAGAGCTGAAACAAATCGTCGAGCAATTTATTCAACCGTTCGACTTGGAAAAAGCTCCACTGATACGCGCTGGACTGGTCAAACTGCCTCTGGAACGCCATCTTTTTATGCTGGATTTTCACCATATTGTGGTGGATGGTGTATCGATTGGCATTCTGGTTCAAGAGCTTGCTCAGCTTTATCACGGGGAAGAGCTGCCTGAACTGAGCATTCAGTACAAAGACTTTGCCCATTGGCAGAATCAATGGTACGAGACGGAAGAGTTTGCTGCACAGGAAGCCTATTGGATCGATACCTTTACGGGAGAAATTCCTGTATTGAATCTTGCAACGGATTATCCGAGACCTTCTGTGAAAAGCTTCGAGGGTGAGCGATTTATTTTCGGCTCCGGTGCCCTTTTGAAAAAAGAACTGAATCGACTTGCCCATGGTACAGGAGCTACGCTCTACATGGTTTTGCTGGCGGCCTACAATGTACTTCTGGCCAAATACTCTGGACAAGAGGACATTATTGTTGGCGCGCCTACTGCTGGCAGGTCCCATGCTGAAACGGATTCGATCATCGGTATGTTTGTCAATACACTGGCGTTGCGAAACGAGCCTGTGGGGACGAAGACCTTCCTTAGCTTTTTGGCAGAAGTGAAAAACAATACGCTGAAAGCTTTTGAGAATCAGGATTATCCACTGGATGAGCTGATCGATAAGTTGGACATTCAACGGGATCTGAGCCGCAATCCTTTGTTTGACACCGTATTTATCTTGCAAAATATGGATCAGAAGCCATTCGAAATGGAGCAACTGACGTTTACACCCTATATGGCAGAAGTAAATCAGGCCAAGTTTGATCTGTCATTAGAGGCGTACGAAGAAGATGAAGAAATCATCTTTAGCCTTGATTACTGCACCAAATTGTTTACAAGAGAGACCATTGAAAAAATAGCGGCACATTTCATCCGAATCCTTCATGCCGTTATTGAGCAAGAAGCCGTTACATTGTCCGAAATCAGTATGCTTTCCGCTGAAGAAAAGCATCGCTTATTAGTAGAATTCAACCAAACGCATACGGAATATCCGCAGAACAAGACACTCCATGAGCTGTTTGAGGAGCAAGTGGAAAAAACACCACAGGTTACAGCGATTGTAATCGGTGATAAGCAGATGTCCTATCACGAATTGAATGAGCGAGCAAACCAGCTTGCCGTTACCTTGCGTGAACGGGGAGTAAAGGCTAACCAATTCGTAGGAATCATGGCGAATCGTTCTTTGGAAATGGTTGTGGGAATCATGGCCATTTTAAAAGCAGGTGGAGCCTACGTGCCTATCGATCCCGAATACCCGGAAGACCGTGTGGCCTACATGCTGGAGGATTGCGAAGCCCGCCTGTTGCTTACCCAAAAGCATCTTGGAGCTAAACTGGCTTCTAGCGTGAGCGTGGAATGCCTGTATCTGGAGGAGGAGAACAACTATTCTCCCAACCGTTCGAATCTTGAACCGATTCAAACCGCTTCCGATTTGGCTTATGTCATCTACACATCGGGGACAACAGGTAAACCAAAAGGAGTCATGGTCGAGCATAGAGGCATTGTCAACAACGTGCTGTGGAAAAAAGAGGAGTATCAGTTTAGCGTTCATGATCGAAAACTGGTGTCCCTATCCTTTGCATTTGATGCCTTTGTTCTTTCCTTCTTTACGCCGATCCTTTCCGGTTCAGCTGTCATCCTGGCGAAGGACGAAGAAGCGAAAGATCCTGTATCTCTCAGAAAGCTCATTGCAGCTGCGAGATGCACTCAAATGACATGCGTGCCAAGTTTATTCCAAGCGATATTGGAATGCGGTTCTGCTACAGATATCAGTTCCCTGCAAAACGTCACACTAGGGGGCGAAAAAGTAACCGCTCAGCTCGTTGAGAAGAGCAATCAGCAGAATCCGCAATTGGTCATCGTCAATGAATACGGTCCGACAGAAAGCAGTGTCGTCGCCACCTGGCAACGAATTTCGCAACTGGATTCTGTGATAACAATCGGGCGTCCCATTGCCAACACCAGCATCTATATCGTGGACAAATTCCATCAGCTACAGCCAATCGGCGTCGTCGGGGAAATTTGCATCGGTGGCCACGGTTTGGCACGTGGATATTGGAACAAGCCGGAACTCACAGCAGAGAAATTTGTTTCTCATCCGTATTTGGAAGGCGAGCGCATGTACAAGACGGGCGATCTAGGAAAGTGGCTCCCTGACGGAACGATTGAATTTATCGGTCGCTTGGATGAACAGGTAAAAGTAAGAGGATATCGGATTGAAATCGGCGAGATTGAGTCGGTTATGCTCTCCTTTAAAAAGCTGACTTCGGCTGTCGTGATTGTCCATGAGGACCAACAGGGCCAATCGTCGCTTGCTGCTTATTACACGGCGGAAGAAAAGCTTGAAGTCTCGAATCTGTGGACGTATCTGTCGAAAAGCTTGCCGTCTTACATGATTCCTGCGTACTTGGTCCAGCTCGATCATCTCCCGCTTACGCCGAATGGAAAGATCGACAGGAAAGCCTTGCCGAAACCAGAAGGCAGGCCTGTAACGGGGGCAGAATATGTGGCGCCAGCAAGTCCTGTGGAAAGCAGGCTGGTAGAGATTTGGGAACATGTGCTCGGGATAACCGACATCGGTGTTCTCGACAACTTCTTCCAGTTAGGCGGGCATTCCTTGAAAGCCATGTCGCTCTCCGCACAGATCCATAAAGAATATCAAGTAGAGCTTCCACTCAGCGTGCTCTTTGCGACACCTACCATTCAGGCATTGGCACAGTATATCGAGACAAGTGGAAAAGACACGCATATACCGATTCATCCTGTACCGCAGCAAGAATATTATCCCGTTTCTTCAGCACAAAAGAGGATGTATGTCCTGCGCCAGTTTGAAGGTACCGGCACAGTTTATAACATGCCAAGCGTAATGTTTATTGAAGGCGATCTGGACTACGCACGCTTTGAAACCGCGATACACGGGCTGGTCAAGCGACACGAATCGTTGCGGACATCCTTCCACACAGTGAATGGTGAGCCTGTTCAGCGTGTACATGAGGCAGTCGAACTGGATGTGCGCTATGAGGATTTGACGGAAGATCAAGTCGAGCAAACCATCGAAACATTTGTGCAACCATTTGATTTGGAAAAGGCTCCGTTGTTGAGGGTTGGACTCTTCAGATTGGGAGAGAAGAGACATCTCTTCCTGATGGATATGCATCACATCATTTCGGATGGTGTCTCTGTCGGGATCATCATGGAGGAATTCTCGAAGTTGTATAGAAACCAATTATTAACAGATATGGCTGTTCAATACAAAGACTTTGCTGTCTGGCAGAAGGATCTGTTCCAAACCGACATCTATACAAAGCACGAGAACTACTGGTTGCAGTCCTTCGCGGGAGACATTCCGGTACTGAATCTGCCCGCCGATTATTCTCGCCCGCTTGTTCAAAGCTTTGAGGGAGATTGCATTACGTTCCAGGCTGACAAAACGTTGATGGACGATTTATACAAGCTCGCCCATGAGAACCAAACTACGCTGTTTATGGTCTTGCTGGCGGCTTACAATGTGCTCCTTTCCAAATACAGCGGTCAAGAAGACATCGTAGTGGGAACGCCGATTGCTGGTAGATCGCATGCGGATGTAGAAAAAGTCTTGGGGATGTTTGTCAATACATTGGCTTTGCGAAACTACCCTGACGGCAAAAAATCGTTCCAGGCATTTTTGGAAGATGTTAAACAGAATACACTGCAAGCATACGCCCATCAGGATTATCCGTTTGAAGCACTGGTCGAAAAACTGGAAATCCAGCGGGATCTCAGCAGAAATCCACTGTTTGACACCATGTTTATTTTGCAAAACCTGGACAAAAAAGCCTTTGAGGTGGATGGACTGAAATTTGAAGCCTACTCCGGAGATGGGCAGCAAGGCAACGCCAAATTCGATCTCACGCTGGAAGCACATGAAGATGAGACAGGAATTCATTTTGGTCTCGTATACTCAACGAAATTGTTCCAAAGAGACACGATAGAAAGAATGGCAGGTCATTTTCTACAGGTGCTGCGAGGAGTTATTGCAGATCAAACCGCTGCCTTGCACGAGCTCAGCTTGTTGACCGAAGAAGAAAAACAGCTTGTGACGGTCGCATTTAACAACACGATAGTCGATTATCCACGCGAGAGCACCATTCAAGAGCTATTCGAGGAGCAGGTTCTGAGAACGCCTGAGCATGCCGCTGTCATTTTTGACGGACAGATGTTGACGTATCAGGAGCTGAACCAGAAAGCGAATCAGATCGCAAGTGCTCTTCGCCGTAAGGAAATCGGGGAGGATTCCGTTGTCGGATTGATCGCAGATCGTTCTCTCGAGATGATCACAGGCATTATGGGGATCATCAAAGCGGGAGGCGCCTACCTGGGGATTGATCCAGAGCATCCATCCGAGCGGATTTCTTACATGCTCGAAGATGGCGGCGTGAAGGTTGTCCTTGTTCAAAGACATCTTTTGCATCTCGTCGAAGAAGGGCTCATTCCAATCATTTTGGAAGACGAGAGCCTGGAGCAAGAAGATGCCAGCAATCTGATCAACCTCAATGACGCCAAGGACTTGGCCTATGTGATGTACACGTCGGGTTCAACAGGCAAACCAAAAGGAGTCATGGTCGAGCATCGCAATGTCACCCGATTGGTGAAACATACGAATTACGTTCAGGTACGCGAAGAAGATCGCATGATTCAAACGGGCGCCATTGGCTTTGACGCCATGACGTTCGAGATTTTCGGGGCTCTGTTGCATGGTGCTAGCTTGTTCCTTGTGAGCAAGGATGTCCTTTTGGATGCGGAGAAGTTAGGCAGCTTCCTACGAGAGAATCGGATTACCACGATGTGGTTAACTTCACCACTGTTTAACCAGCTTTCGCAAGACAACCCGGCGATGTTTGAAGGTTTGCGTGCGTTAATCGTCGGTGGCGAAGCACTGTCTCCGAGACACATCAACAAAGTTAACAGCGCCCATCCAGCTCTGGAAATTTGGAACGGATACGGCCCGACCGAAAACACAACTTTCTCGACATGCTATTTGATTGAGAAGGAATTCGAAGACAATATTCCGATTGGGAAGCCAATCTCGAACTCCACAGCGTATATCGTGGATCGCTACAACCAGCCGCAGCCAATTGGGGTGCCCGGTGAATTGTGCGTCGGTGGTGATGGAGTTGCCAGAGGCTATTTGAACAAGCCGGAATTGACCGCCGAGAAATTTGTTCCGAATCCGTTTGTTTCTGGTGAAAATATGTACCGCACAGGGGATTTGGCGAGATGGAAGGCGGATGGAACGATTGAGTATTTGGGACGTATCGACCAACAGGTAAAGATCAGGGGCTATCGGATCGAGCTTGGGGAAATCGAGAGCGTCTTGACTAATCTGGAAAAGGTAAAAGAAGCTGTCGTTACCGTGATGGATGATACGAACGGCCAAAAAGCTCTCTGCGCTTACTTTGTTCCAGAAGAGGAGCTCGACGTAGCAGAGGTGAGAGAGGCTATTTCCAAAGAATTGCCTAGCTACATGGTTCCAGCCTTCTATGTTCAAATGGATAAACTGCCTTTGACTGCAAATGGGAAGGTCAATCGCAGAGCTTTGCCTGAACCATCTGGAGATCGGGTACAAGGCTCCACATATGTCGCCCCACAAAATACAACGGAGCAGAGGCTGGCTGAAATTTGGCAAGAGGTTCTGGGGATTCATCCGATAGGCATTCATGACAACTTCTTTGAACTGGGTGGACATTCTCTCAAGGCTATGAATGTAATCACGCAGGTGCATAAAGCATTCCAGGTAGAGCTTCCGTTAAAAGCACTGTTTGAATCTGCTACGATCCATGAGCTGGCTGCCTATATCACTGCGAGTGAGATTGAACAGTTCGAGACCATTCAACTAGTAGAGCAAGCAGAGTTTTACCCAGTCTCGTTCGCACAAAAAAGAATGTACATCCTGCATGAGTTTGAAGGAAGCGGGATCAGCTACAACGTGCCAAATGTGCTGATCATAGATGGCCAACTGGATTACGAGCGCTTTGAACATGCGATCCAAACACTGGTAAAACGACATGAATCCTTGCGAACATCCTTCCATTCGAAAAACGGGGAACCAGTTCAACGAATCCATGAGGATGTCACGCTGCACATCGGTATTTCCGAGGCGACAGAAGACCAAGTAGAGCAACGCATTCAAGAGTTGGTTCAGCCATTTAATCTCGAGTTGGCTCCGCTGTTCCGGGTTCACTTGTTGAAACTGGGAGAAGAACGACACTTGTTCTTCATGGATATGCATCACATTATCTCTGATGGTGTATCGCTTGCAGTCATCGCCAAGGAGTTTGCGAGCTTATACGAAGAAAAGCAGCTCCCTGACATGCGCATCCAGTATAAAGATTTTGCTGCTTGGCAGACGAAACTGTCCCAGTCTGAGCGTTTCCAAAAACAGCAGGACTATTGGACGGATGTCTTTGCAGGGGAGATCCCGTTACTCAACCTGCCAAATGATTTCCCAAGACCTACTGTTCAAAGCTTCGAAGGCGACACAGTAGCGATCGGTACAGGAAATCAATTGCTTGCGGAGTTGCGACAACTCGCTGCAAATACGGGCTCCACACTGTTCATGGTGCTTTTGGCAGCCTACAATGTACTGCTGTCCAAATACGCAGGACAGGAAGAAATCGTTGTCGGTACACCGATTGCAGGTCGATCCCACGCAGATGTGGAACGAGTCGTCGGCATGTTCGTCAACACGCTTGCCTTGAAAAATGTGGCAGCAGGCAACCTGACCTTCCGCGAGTTTTTGGGTGACGTGAAACAGAATGCACTGCAAGCGTTTGAACATCAGGATTATCCGTTTGAACATCTCGTAGATAAGTTGCAAGTACGGCGCGATTTAAGTCGAAATCCACTGTTCGATACGATGTTCAGTCTGGGGCTTGCGGACTCCTCTGCATTAGAAATTGCCGGACTCAACATGTCCGCTTACCCGGTAGATGGCAAGATCGCGAAATTCGATATCGCTCTGGACGCGATGGAACAACAGGATGAGCTACTCGTGCAATTCAGCTATTGCACGAAGTTGTTTGCAAAAGAATCGATCGACCGCATGGCAACGCATTACGTCCATCTTCTACAGACGATCATTGCCAATCCAGATTGCAAGCTGGCAGAGATCAATGTTTTGTCAAAAGAAGAGATAGAGCAAATGCTGCATGATTTCAATGCAACAAAAGCCGCTTATCCAACGAATAAAACGTTCCAGGAGCTATTCGAAGAGCAGGTAGAAAAAACACCGAACGAAGTAGCTGTCATCTTCGAGGACGAACAGCTTACGTATCGGGAATTAAATGAAAAAGCCAACCAACTCGCACGTGTTTTGCGCAAAATGGGAGTCAAGCCAGAGAGCAATGTCGGCATCATGGTAGACCGCTCCTTGCACATGGTAGTAGGGACGCTCGGTATTTTGAAAGCCGGCGGCGCCTACGTTCCGATTGATCCAGACTATCCGTTGGAGCGTCAAACATTCATTTTGGAAGATAGCGATGCGAAGTTGTTCCTTACCTTGCAAAAGATGAATACGCAGCTTGCATTCCCTTACGAAACGCTCTATCTGGATGCAGAGGGGTTGTATCAGGGAGAAGCGAGCAATCTGGAACCTGTTGCACTGCCGGAACACGCTGCTTACATCATTTATACGTCCGGTACGACTGGCAAGCCAAAAGGGGTCGTGATCGAGCACCGGAGCTATGCGAATGTCGCGTTTGCATGGCAGGATGAGTATCACTTGGATACCTTCCCGGTTCGCTTGCTGCAAATGGCGAGCTTCGCCTTCGACGTATCGACTGGCGATTTTGCCAGAGCATTGCTCACAGGAGGGCAACTGGTCATTTGCCCGAATGAGGTCAAAATGGACCCTGCTTCCTTGTACGAAATCATCAAGCGGTATGAAATAACGATTTTCGAAGCCACACCAGCTTTGATCATGCCGTTGATGCATTACATTTACGAAAACAAGCTCGACATCAGTCAGATGAAGCTCCTGATCCTCGGAGCAGACAGTTGTTCGGCAGAAGACTTCAAGACCTTGCTCGCCAGATTCAGCCAGACAATGCGCATTGTTAACAGTTATGGCGTAACAGAGGCGTGCATCGATTCCAGCTATTACGAAGAAACAGATGCCTCATCCATTCGCTCGGGAACGGTACCGATCGGAAAACCGCTGCCGAATATGCAGATGTATGTGATGGATCAACAATTGAATCTTCAACCTGTTGGAGTCGTGGGGGAGTTGTGCATCGGTGGAGCTGGGGTCGCTCGCGGTTATTTGAACAGACCTGAGCTGACGCAGGAGAAGTTCGTACCGAATCCTTTTGCATCAGGTGAACTCTTGTACCGTACGGGTGATTTGGCAAAATGGCGCGCGGATGGCAATGTAGAATTCCTGGGTCGTAACGATCATCAAGTGAAAATCAGGGGTGTCCGTATCGAGCTGGGCGAAATCGAGACACAGCTACGCAAGCTGGACGGAATCCTTGAAGCAGTTGTCATCGCAAGAGAGGATCACAGACAAGAAAAGTATCTATGCGCGTACATGGTGGCAGACCATGAGATCGATACAGCACAAGTACGTAAGGAATTGCTAAAAGAATTGCCTCAAGCGATGATTCCATCGTATTTCGTAACGCTTGAAGCGCTGCCGCTTACCGCAAACGGGAAGATCGACAGACGTTCCTTGCCGGCGCCAGATGTATCTCTACTCAGAACGACAGAGTACGTGGCACCTCGTACGGAGTTGGAAGCGCAATTGGCCCGCGTCTGGGAGCAAGTGCTGAATGTGGAACATGTAGGGGTTCTGGATGATTTCTTTGCAATTGGCGGTCATTCCCTACGTGCGATGAGTGTGATTTCGAGCATGCATAACGAATATCAAGTCGATATTCCGCTTCGTATTTTGTTCGAAAAACCGACGATTCAGCAATTGGCTGCACACATCGAAGAGACAGCAAGAGGATATGTCATTTCGATCCAACCAGCACCTGCGCAAGAGTATTACCCTGTTTCATCGGCTCAAAAGCGCATGTATATCCTCCATCAGTTCGAGGGAGTCGGCATCAGCTACAATATGCCTTCGACTATGCTGATCGAAGGAAAGCTGGAACCGGAACGATTAGAGACAGCGTTCAAGCGGCTGATTGCGCGACATGAAAGTCTTCGTACGTCTTTTGCCGTTGTAAATGGAGAACCTGTTCAGAAGATTCACGAGGAAGTATCTTTTGAACTTTCGTATACAACGATCACAGAAGATCAGGCACAAGAGGTTCTTTCATCCCTTGTTCAGCCATTCGATCTGGGGGTAGCGCCGTTGCTTCGCGTCCGTCTCCTGCATATCGGAGAAGATCGTCATGTGCTCTTTACCGACATGCATCACAGCATTTCCGACGGTGTATCCTCCGGCATTCTCCTGTCTGACTTAGTGAAGTTGTACCAAGGGGATGTTTTGCCAGAGCTGCGAATCCAGTACAAGGACTTCTCCGTATGGCAACGGGAGCTTTTTGAGTCCGATGCCTTCAACAAGCAAGAACAGTACTGGGCTCAAGTGTTTGCAGACGAAATTCCAGTGCTGAACCTGCAAACAGATTTCACCCGACCAAGCATTCAAAATTTCGCAGGAGATCAGTATAGCATCGGAACCGGTAAACAGCTTATGGAAGGCTTGAACCAGCTGGCTCGAGAAACGGGAACGACACTGTATATGGTGCTCCTCGCGACGTACAACGTACTGCTTTCCAAATATTCCGGGCAAGAGGACATCATCGTCGGCACGCCGATTACAGGTAGATCCCATGCTGATCTGGAACCAATCGTCGGTATGTTTGTCAACACATTGGCGATGAGAAACAAGCCGCTTGCTGGGAAAACATTCACCGAGTTGTTGCTGGAAGTCAAGCAGAATGCACTGGACGCTTATGTTCATCAGGATTATCCGTTTGAGGAACTGGTGGAAAAACTCGACATTCCGCGAGACTTAAGCAGAAACCCGCTCTTCGACACGATGTTTACTGTGCAAAACAACACGGATGATGCTATCGACTTGCTCGGCTTGACACTCGCTCCTTTCATGACTGATCAGGCTGGCAACCATTCCAAATTTGATTTGACGTTGATTGCCACAGAAGAGCGTGAAGAGATTCGCATTGGCGTGGAGTACAGCACAAGCTTGTTTACGAGAGAGACAATTGAACGGTTAAGCAACCACTTCATGGCTATTGCCCAAATCGTTGTGCAAAACCCGCATATCCGCTTGAGCGAAATCGATATGCTCTCGACGGAAGAGAAGCAGCAAATTTTCGGGAAGTTCAATGATACAGGTGTTAGCTACGTACCGGACAAAACGATGCATCAATTATTCGAAGAGCAAGTCGCGAAGACGCCAGATCAGGCAGCCATTCTCTTTAACGGTCAGTCACTGACGTACAGCGAGCTCAATGAGCGGGCCAACAGACTGGCAAGAGTTTTGCGCACCAGGGGAGTTGGACCCGATCGTCTTGTAGCAGTCATGGCGGAGCGTTCACCAGAGATGATCATTGGCATCCTCGGTATCTTAAAGGCAGGCGGAGCGTATGTTCCAATCGACCCGGCTTATCCGCAAGAACGCATCCAGTACCTGCTTGCGGACAGCAACGCAGCACTGCTTCTCTGCCAATCTCATTTATCAGAACTATTGTCTCGCGTGTCGAGCGGTCTTGACTGGCTTGATCTGAACGCAGAGCATGACAACAAGATGGATGGCTCCAATCTCTCATCACTCAATCAACCAACTGATCTCGCCTATGTAATCTATACATCGGGTACGACCGGTAAGCCGAAGGGCGTTATGATTCCACATCGAGGAATCGTCAATTGCTTGCAGTGGAGAAGAGATGAATATGGATTCGGACCGGGAGACAAGGCGTTGCAGGTATTCTCATTTGCCTTCGATGGGTTTGTAGCCAGCTTGTTCGCTCCGCTTTTCGGAGGTGCTACTTGCGTCTTGCCGAGAGAGGAAGAAGCGAAAGATCCGGTAGCGCTGAAAAAGCTGATTGCCTCGACGGAAGTCACACATTACTACGGTGTACCGAGTCTGTTCCAGGCAATTCTGGATTGCTCGACTGCTGCCGACTTCTCACCTCTGCGTTGCGTGACACTGGGAGGCGAGAAACTACCTCCGCAGCTTGTGCAAAAAACGAAAGAAAAGCATCCAGCAATCGAGATCAACAATGAATACGGTCCGACCGAAAACAGCGTCGTCACCACCATCTCTCGTTCGATTGAAGCGGGGCAAGATATCACGATTGGACGACCGCTAGCCAATGTACAGGTTTACATCGTAGATACGCAACATCATTTGCAACCGATTGGCGTAGTGGGAGAGCTATGCATCGGAGGACCAGGACTGGCAAGAGGTTATTTGAATAAACCAGAGCTCACTCAAGAAAAGTTCGTTCCGAATCCGTTTGTGCCAGGGGAGCTCATGTATAAAACGGGTGACTTGGTGAAATGGCGGACGGATGGCACGATCGATTACATCGGCCGGGCTGACGAACAGGTGAAGGTGAGAGGGTACCGCATCGAGATCGGGGAGATCGAGAGCACTATACTTGCTTACGATGGCATCGATCAGGCAGTGGTAGTTGTGCAAGAGGATGACGTAACGGCCGGACAGTATCTTTGCGCTTATCTCGTCCCAGCAGCAGAGGTATCCATTTCCGAGCTGAGAAGGTATCTGGCGAAGGAACTGCCTGCTTACATGGTTCCAAGCTATTTTGTCCAGTTGGATCAACTGCCGCTTTCAGCCAATGGAAAAGTGGATCGCAAAGCGTTGCCGAAGCCAAAGCCATCGGATGCGGCCTCACGTGAGTTCGTGGCCCCAAGAAGTGCGACTGAGCATCAATTGGCTGCCATTTGGCAGGAAGTTTTGGGGATAGAACCAATCGGCATCACTGACCATTTCTTTGAACTGGGTGGGCACTCATTGAAAGCAACACTGTTAGTTGCAAAGGTGTATGAGTACATGCAGATTGAACTTCCGTTAAACCTTATCTTCCAGCATCCAACCATTGAGAAGGTAGCCGATTTCATCACGCACAAGAACTTCGAGGGCAACTCCGGTGGTCCCATTCTCTTAAATGAAGAGACGGCGAGAAAGGTATTCTGCTTTACGCCGATTGGAGCCCAAAGTGTCTATTACCAAAAGCTTGCTGATGAAATCAAGGGCGTCTCCTTGTATAGCTTTGATTTCATCCAAGAAGACAATCGACTTGAGCAGTACATCGAAGCCATTGTAGCGATTGATCCAAAAGGACCCTATACGCTCATGGGGTATTCCTCTGGAGGCAATCTGGCATTTGAAGTCGCAAAAGAACTGGAGAACCAAGGATATGTCGTGACCGATCTCATCTTGTTCGATTCGTACTGGAAAGACAAGGTGATGGAGAGGACTCTGGCGGAAACAGAGAGTGACATTGCCCAGTTATTTGCCGAAATTGGTGAGAACATCGAGATGTTCAACATGACGCAAGAAGACTTCAATTTGTACGCTGCCAATGAATTCGTCAAGCAAAGCTTCATTCGAAAAACGGTCAGCTACGTGATGTACCACAATCAACTGATCAATACGGGTGCAACGAACGCAGCGATCCATCTCATTCAATCAGAGCTGGAATCGGGCGAAGAAGATCTGGCCGCAGTCAAATGGAATGAAGCCGCTTGGACACAGGCTACGAAACGACTGATGACGTACGAAGGGTACGGTATCCACTCCAGAATGTTGGGTGGAAATTACGTGACAATGAATGCCTCCATCCTCCGAGACATCCTGCAAGAGCTGTTCATTCTGAAATAAGATCGAGGCTTTGTGATGATTCCCCTTGGGAACACGATTTCCAAGGGGAGTTCATCCATTACATCCTTGGAGAGGAGCAGCAAATGATTTTTACCAAGCAAGCTCAGCACAGAAAGAAAGAGCCCGTGTTTGGCTGGATACTCTCATATGTAAAGCCTTATCGAGGTTGGGTCATGATTTGTATCATTGCCTCGCTCCTTGTGGCTGTTGCAGACATTTGGATGGGAATCCTGATCAAAACCATGGTTGAACATACGAACAACTTCGACAAGCTGGTCAGTATTGCCCTTATCATTTTTTGTCTGACCATCGTCGGTTTTCTCTCAAAATATTTCATCACGTATTCGGCAGCTAGATTTAGTGCAAGAGCCATGAGAGATTTGAAAAACAGCATGGCTTCTCATCTTGAAAAAGTCCCCATGTCCACGATGGATAAATTTCATTCTGGCGATCTCGTTTCTCGCTTAACAACGGATGCCCAAATCTTGCAAAGCTTTTTGCAAAAGCATTTCTATCAGCTTTTTTATTTGCCGGTTGTTTTTGTCGGAGCTCTTGGACTGTTGTTGACGATCAATTGGAAGTTAATCATCTTCAGCGTTGCAATCCTCCCCGTCGCTATCGCGATCACAGGGTGGATGAGCAGACCGCTTCAAAAATATTCGGAGCAAATGCAGGACCATCTGGGTAAAACGAACGCAATCGCTCAGGATACGCTTTCCGGGATTCACATGGTCAAAGCTTTTCAATTGGAAGGTGTCCTGTATCGTAAATACCATGCGGGTATGAAGCAGGTTTTGAAAAATGCGTTCCAGGCAGAGAAGAAACGTGCGTGGATGACAGCACCAGGGATTTTATTGTTTTCTTCCCCCATTCTGTTTTTTGTTGCTTATGGTGGGTACTTGATTCAGGCGGGAGAATTGGATCTGGGCAGCTTGGTCGTTTTCAGCTATTTGCTTCACTTCATTATCGAACCTCTTTCACTCGCGCCCGTGTTGTTTGCCCAAGTACAAGAGACCTCAGGTGCGGCAAAGCGGCTGCAAGAAATTTTTTCACAGCCAGTTGAACAAAATGATCTGCCTGCGATTCCTGTTGATCCACAAGCGATTCCTGTACAGTTTGAGAACGTTACGTTTGGCTACGATCAGGTAAGGATTCTTGATGATGTTAGCTTTACGTTACATCCAAATAAGACCGTTGCGTTAGTTGGTGCAAGCGGAAGTGGAAAGAGCACCATCATGAAATTGCTGTGCGGGTTTTATCAAATGGAACCGGGCAACGGAAGACTCAATGTATTCGGGCATTCCATGACGGAGTGGAATATGCCGGACATGCGGAGCTATCTTTCCATGGTTTCTCAGGATACGACGCTATTTCCCGTGTCTATTGCGGAAAATATCTCATATGGACGAATTGATGCGACACAAGACGAGATTATCGCAGCGGCAAAAGCAGCCAATGCGCATCACTTTATCATGGAGCTGCCGCAAGGATATCAAACAAAAGTGGGAGAACGAGGCTCTCGTTTATCCGGAGGACAGAAACAGCGGATCGCGATTGCCCGAGCGATTTTGAAGGACGCCCCGATTCTGCTGCTGGATGAACCAACGTCTGCTTTAGATACAGAATCGGAAGCTCTGGTACAGGAAGCACTGGAAAATGTAATGAAAAATCGGACGGTTCTCGTCATTGCTCATCGACTGTCTACGATAAAAGACGCGGATGAAGTGCTCGTTTTGGAGCAAGGACAAATTGTTGAACGGGGTACACATTATGATTTGCTTGCCCAAGACGGCGCTTACACCAGATTGTATCAAAAACAGTTTGCCACAGAGACGCACAGCTCACTGGCAGCAGGGAGGGTATAGGCATGTTCATCAAGAGTTTGATGCGGGAACTACTTCAACTGCTGTCGTTTATGAAATCGAAAAAGCGAGCGTATATATTGGGACTCGTAGGAGACGGAATCGGTCAAGCAGCTGTATTGGTATCTTTACCTTTCGTATTCATGGATCTGACGGATTTTGCGAACACAAAAGACCCTGCTTTATTAACCAGAGCGATTGCCACCATGGCTGTGATGTTCCTCTTGCTAAGTATCCTGTCTCCATTTTTCAGCTACATCTATCGTCGATGCGTCCGTGAGCTCATTGCCAACATTCGGCTTCATGTCTATCAACGTTTGAGCAAGCTGCCTTTCGATTACTATGAGCAGCACCATTCGGGAGATACGATGTCGAGACTGGGCAATGATGTTGTCCTCATGGAAAACGCGTACGCAGAGCAATTGAAAACATTGAGCATCATCCTGCTGTCACTGATTGGCTCGATCATAGGAATGTTTGCAATGGATTGGAAAATTGCCGTCGTCTTGTTGATCGTAAGCGCATTGACTCTTTATGTGAATACGCTGTTTGCCAAGTCTGTACGGCGCATTGGAGACCGAATGCAGCAGCAGATGGGGATTGGGACAGAAAGATTAAACGATTTTTTGTCTGGGTTGCCCATCATCAAAATGTTTCATTTACATAACGTTGTGACCGCCCGTTACACGGCAGCAAATGAAGAAGTAGCTTCGTCTGCCATCAAACAAGGGCATAAACACGGATTATTGGAAGGGACCAATTTCTTCATCCAATTCGTAAGCTTCGGAGGAATGCTTGTTTTTGGAATCATGATGGTGTCCAAACAAATAATCGGGTTGGGTGTGCTGGTTGCTCTGGTTCAACAACAGATGCTTGTAACACTGGCCTTTCTCCAGCTTGGCCAAGTCATTACAGCGTTGCAGAGCTCGCTAGCTGGCGCTTCTCGGGTTGTCGATTTTCTGAATGAACCTCTCGAACCGGAAGAGTATCAGCAGAGCACCGACAAACACCAGTATTGCGAAAGCATGCTGAAACTGGAGCAGGTCGTTTTCGGATACAACGAAGATACAAATGTGCTGGATGGTGTTTCGTTACGAGTCGAGCAAGGCCAAATGGCTGGCCTAGTCGGATCGAGTGGAAGTGGAAAAAGCACCGTCATGAAACTTCTGTTAGGGTATTACCCACCTGCGAGCGGCTCTCTTTATTTACTGGGCAAGCCCATGGGCGCCTATTCTCTCGCAGAAATCAGAAGCTTGATCTCATACGTGCCTCAGGATGCCTTTTTGTTCGAAGGAACGATTGAAGACAATATCCGTTACGGCTGCTTGAATGCTTCGGAAGAGGATGTCATCCAGGCAAGCAAAGCTGCGTATGCGCATGATTTTATTATGGAACTGCCAGATGGCTACCAGACAAAAACAGGAGAACGCGGTGCCAAGCTATCCGGCGGCCAGCGTCAGCGAATTGCCATTGCCAGAGCTATCTTGAAAAATGCACCGATTCTTTTACTGGACGAAGCAACCTCTGCTTTGGATGCAGAATCGGAATATTGGGTGCAGCAAGCATTAACTGCACTCATGAAAGATAAAACAGTACTTGTCATCGCTCATCGCCTGTCGACTGTAGAGGCTGCCGATGTGATTTACGTGATGGATCAAGGAAAGGTTATCGAGCAAGGGCGCCATGTGGAATTAATGCAGTACAACGGCATCTATGCCAACTTGTATGAAGTGCAGCAGCGAAAGGATCGAGCAGATCAAATGAGTAGCCTGGAATTGACCGAAAGAAGGGTGAGCGCTACATGATTGCCATTTACGCTTTGAAATGTCCTGCTGTCATGGAGAAAGAGTCGTTCAACCGATTTTTACAAGCACTGCCCGAAGAAAAACGGGAACGGGTCAATCGTTTCAGAAATCCGGCTGACTCCTATCGGGCGTTGCTCGCGGACGTGCTGGTACGTTCTCTCATTTGTGAAGTCTACGAGATTTCCAATGACGAAATCGAGTATGACTACAATGCATACGGAAAACCTTTTTTGAAATCATTTCCCAACTTCTGCTTTAACGTCTCGCATTCCGGGGAATGGGTCGTCTGCGCCACGCATGACGCGCAGGTGGGGATTGATGTGGAGCAAATATGTCCGATTGATTTGGATATTGCCACTCATTATTTTGCAACAGCCGAAGTAGAGGATCTCTTGGCAAAACATCCAGATGAACAGGTTTCATATTTTTACGACCTTTGGACTTTGAAGGAGAGCTATATAAAAGCGAGAGGCATGGGGCTATCCATCCCGTTGCAATCATTCGCCATAAGAAAAAACCTGGACCAATCGATTACGATATCGCAAAGTGATTCCCGCGATGCTTGGGCATTTCATCAGTATGAGATCGATCCAGGTTACAAATTATCAGTATGCGCGACTGCCAATCGGTTTGCTGCTCAAGTAGTGATGAGGGATTTACAAGATTTGGATCAGGCTATTTTTCATAGAAAGATGTCGAGATAATACGCAATGAGGAAAGGGAGGGGTAAGAGATGAAATTGTTCTGCTTTCCGTACGCAGGTGGGCTTCCCAGCATCTATTACGGGTGGAAGCGGGTAGTGTCGCCAGCGTTATTGGAAATTGATCCATTCGAGGTACGGCCTTCATTAATTGGCGATAGCATGGTTCTTTCCACCTCGTTTTATGAGGTCTTGGAGGATGTATACAACCGGATTACACCAGAGCTGGGGGAAGAACCTTTTGCCTTTTTTGGCCACAGTATGGGCGGATTAATTGCGTTTGAACTGACGCGAAAGCTGTTGCAGAATGGAAAGCCACTGCCCCAGCACTTGTTCCTGTCTGCCTCCCGCGTGCCACATGCGTATCAGAAGCTGGTGAAAACATACAACCTGCCGCATGACGAGTTCATCGAATCGCTTCGTACACTTGGGGGCACTCCCAATGAAGTTTTGGATAATCACGAGATCTTGGAGGTATTTTTGCCTATGATTCGCGCTGATTTCCAGGCCGTGCAAACTTATGAAATGAATTATGAGCTTCCCAAACAAATCCCTGTCAATATGACGGTATTGTTTGGGAAAGAAGATTCTATTGAAATCCAAGATATTGTGGCATGGCGAGACTATTGCGGGGGAGAATGCAAATTTTACCCCATGCCTGGTGGGCATTTCTTTATTCATCAGCAAATGAATACGATCATGGTGATTATTCAAGACACATTGAAGGTAGAACAGGCAGTTGCAATCCGTGCACCATTTTAACAATTGTGTACGGCAACAATAAATCCAAAGGTGAAGGTTGGTGTTCTTTTCATGAATCAGAAAGCACTATCTCGTTTGCTAGCGGCCGTTACATTATCAACGGCGCTGGTCTACCCGCAAGCAGCAAGCGCAGCCGCTCCAGCTCCGGTTTTGCATGACGACAATCCAAGTGGTCATTTTGGTGACTGGTACACAGGTGCGGTTCCTCCCAATGCATCCAAAGACAAGCCCGTGATCCTGTTTGTCCAGGGTCTGCACTCCACCTACAATACCTGGTATACAACAGACGGATATTATGATGCAGCCTATAACGCCGGGTATCGTACCGCATTTGTACAACTGAAGGACGCGGATGGTACTGGTGGCAACATGTGGACAAACGGAGCGAAGCTCGCCGAAGTCATTAAAAAGGTTGCAGATTATTACGGTGTTTCCAAAATCAATATCATTGCACATTCCAAAGGTGGCATCGATACACAGACAGCGCTCGTTCACTATGGCGCACATCCGTATGTCAACGTAGTTCACCAGCTTTCCACGCCAAACAAAGGTTCAGAATTGGCTGACATGGCGTACAGCAACTGGGCGGGATGGCTCGCTGACATTCTTGGCAAAAAAGATGATGCCGTGTATTCCCTGCAAACGTCCTATATGGCCAACTTCCGTGCGCAGACTGACAGCCGTAGCGAAAATAGTTCAACAAAGACATACATGGCCGCTGGAACAGGGGATGATGGCTGGTTTAGTGCTACCTGGTTTGGTCATGCGGTTCTTCCTGGTGAAGACGATGGAGCCGTTTCTGTTGAGTCTGCCTTCGGTTTGCCGTATGGGATCAAGAGCTTTACAAAAGACGTTTCCCACGGTCAAATAGCGAAAGCCTCACAAACATGGGATCTGGTTCAGCCAAAATTGCAAAACGCATCCATTAAAGAACGTGCAAATAAAATAAGCAAAGACAAATCGAAAGAAACCACTGTGGAAGAAAGCTCCGTTATTCTCCGCGGAGGCGAAGTGGAAGACAACACCTCCGAAACATTTTTCTTGGAGAGCGGAATCGATAAGCTGAATCTTGATACGATGACCTCGTCGGAAGACACCGTTGTGACCCTGATCAGTCCGTCTGGCAAAGAGTATGAGGCCGATCTTAGTAAAAAAAGCAACTCGGAAGATGAGCCCGGGATATTCCAAGATGCTGTTCATCACTTCATTGAAGTAGAGGAACCTGAAGCAGGCGAATGGACACTTGAAGTGGAGGGCTCTGACGACGCCTTTTTCATGGTTGGTTCCGTGGATGGTGGAGAAGAAGCGAAAGTAAAGGCGAGCAAAAAGGTATTCAAGAAAGGCGACAAAGCGAAGATTTCCGTCGACCTGGGCAAAAACGAAATTGATCAATCGTTACTGGAAAAAGCAAACCTGACTCGTTCCATGAACGGCGAAAAAGCAAGCGTCCTTGATGAAGTGAAGTTTGCCGTAAAAGAAGATGAGCTTACTGGCAATTTTACTGTGCCGACGAAGCCAGGTGTTTATAATCTCTCCTTTGACGTAACTGGCATCAATGAGGATGGCGAACCATTTACACGCTCTATTAATTACAACTTTGCGGTAACAAATAACGATGGAGAATTAGAAAAATAAGAGCAAACTATTTTACGGCCCTGAAAAAGGGTCGTTTTTTTCTGTTTACAACGGCATCTCAAAGACAAAGATCACCACACCTGGCCAGACTGGCGTAGGTTGTGCGGAGATCTTTATTTATTCTTCACCAGTCTAGTTTTTCATCGTTTCATGTAACTTTCTAACTATTTCACAATTACAATCAAACCGTTTACAGCCTCCCTTCGTTTCCTTTGATAGTACCATTAAAAAACAAGTGTGAAATGGAGGAAGAATCATGAGGAAGACCGTGTGCCTAGCAGTTCTACTGCTTTTTTTCACTACGGCTGCCGGAATGTCAGCCTATGCACAAATGGACGGTAAGCCAGCGTCCCAGGCGACACCAAATTCTAGCCAAAGTGACCAAGTCATCCGGGTGTACGGACCAGGTGGACCACTTGGACCGATCAAAGAAGCTGCTGAACATTTTTCAGCTGAGACGGGAATGAAGGTGGAAATAACAGCCGGACCAGAGAGCAAGTGGATCGGTCAAGCAAAGCAAGATGCAGATATTATTTTCGGTGGCTCCGAGTATATGCTGCAGGACTTTATCTTTAACTACCCCGACATGATCGACACCAAAACACGTACGGAGCTTTACGCACGTGCTGCAGGAATATTGGTGAGGAAAGGAAATCCTAAGAAGATTGAAAGTCTGGAGGATTTAACGAAAAAGGGAGTAAAAATAATGGATGTGAATGGGGCTGGCCAGCTTGGCCTGTGGGAAGACCTGGCAGGCAGAAAAGGGCTGATCGGAGGCATTACTCAAAATATTACCGTTTCTGTAAAGTCGAGTGCCGAAGCCATTGAACGATGGAAATCGAATTCCAGTCTGGACGCCTGGATTACCTATGAATCGTGGCATTACCGGCTCCAGGATGTGACTGACCTGGTCGAACTGCCCGAAGAAGAAAAACTCTATCGTGGAACGCCGATCGCCCTGACAAAAATCACTGATCAGAAAAAAGAGGCACAGCAATTTATTGATTATTTAAGAACGGAAAAATCTCACCAAATCTTTCAAAAATGGGGCTGGAAGTAAGGAGGAACATACATGAAAAAAGTAGTTTTTACACTTGCACTGCTTTTGATTATTTTTGCTTTGGCTGCTTGTGGAAAAAGCACGGAGGTAAAAACAGAGGCGGTTCAACCCGATCAAGCCCAAACGGAACCAACTAAATCGGAACAAGCCCTCCAGCTTTTGAAGAATGAAAAAGCTGGAGAGTATTTGGCGGATCCACAGGGAAGGGCCCTGTATTACTTTAAAAAGGACGAAGCAGGAAAAAGCAATTGCAGCGGGGAATGCCTGGCAAACTGGCCGGCATTTACCCAGGAGAATTTCGCAGTCCCAGAAGGTTTTGACAAAAAGGATTTCGGTACGATCACAAGAGAAGACAACGGGAAGAAGCAGGTTACATACAAAGGCTTTCCTCTCTATTATTTTGCAAAAGACCAGCAAGAAGGGGATATAAACGGACAAGGAGTAAAAGAAGTATGGTTTGTCGTAAACAGCGAAACAACATTTGAATAAGCCTCCCAGGGAACGATCAGTCGCGGTCGTTCCCATCTTTACTTTTAAAAAAGGGTTATGGCAGTATAATTTTTATCCAAAAGCAGGGAGTGCCACATGAAAGAAAATTACGATGCGGAATTAATGCGATTGGTTAACGAAAAAAATGGTCACGCATTAGAGGAGCTCTATGATCGATATATAAAGCTTGTTTACGGCTTCGTTATGAAGTTTTGCAATGGGAATGAGGATAAGACGAAAGAAATTATTCAGCTGGTCTTTTTGAGGCTATGGACAACAAACAGCCATTACGATCCTGCTCAAGGCAGCTTTGTAAATTGGCTGCTCACGATTACCCGCAATATATGCATTGACTACCTTCGCAAAGAGAAGAAGCATACGCAACACCATCAAGAGGAACATGAAGAGATCGCCGATCCTGCAAATGCAGTCGAGCAACGAGTAAATACGAATGATATTGCGATGGCGAAAAACAAATTGCCGACGGCCCAAAGAAAATTAATCGATCTGCTATATTGGAAAGGGTATTCTCTTTCAGAGATCGCCAAGCTGGAACAAGAGCCGCTTGGCACGATTAAAAGCAGGCTTCACCAGGCTCTTAAAGGATTGAGGAAGCATCTGGAACTGGAGGATATAAAATGAGAAGGGTTTGTGATCATTTAATTTCATATATAGCAAATGAGCTCAAGGAGAGCGAACACATGGCCTTTGCTGAACATTTAAAGAATTGTGTGGAGTGTAAAAAAGAATATCAGGAATTATCCCAGGCCTGGCATGCTTTGCCGTTCGATTATACCGAAATCGAGGTGCCTGAATCGCTAAAAGGCGAGGTACTGGGGTTTGTTTTTGAGCCCAAAAGAAGCGGTACGGAAACATTCATGGCTAAGATGAGCAAGCTCGCCATGATGCTTAAAAGCCAGTTCACTCCCGTTTCAACGAGTATGGTGACCGTCTTGTTTCTCGCGTTTATTGGCCTTGGAATAGCGAATATACAAGTAGAAAATCGCCATGCGGAAAATGTCCCCATTGAAATTGTAACGGCGATTCCCTTAAAAGCAGCCAATCAAAGCCACCCGGAAACAAACGGTATCGCCTATATTGTCCAGCAGGGATCAGAGAAAAATTTGGTGGTGCAGGTTCACGAATTGCCCGGCGTCGAAGGTTCACAGGTTTACCAGGTTTGGCTGCTGAAAAACAGCAAGAGAGAAAATGGTGGCATATTCAAGCCGGACGAAAACGGATTCGGATTACTGACCTACCAGCTCGCCGAAGGGCAGACTTTTGATCAAATCGGCATTACTGTCGAACCAGACGCAAACAGCAGACAACCAAGAGGAAAAAAAATAGCCGGCTCATAGATGGTAACAGAAAAGGACAGATTCATATTTTAAATATCTGGTTAACCGTATCGTGCGAACGTGTGCTCATCTTCAAGAAACTTCCCCTATGGATTCCGCATATGTCCACACGGCTCGGCCAGTTGAGCCTTATGGGTTCGATAGTAAGGCAAACACAAACAGAGGCTGCTGGTGTTAAAACCGGCAGCTATTACTCTATTTTTTATTCTAATAAGAGATTGTTTCTTTTACATTTTAAAGTTTCTGATTGACGTGCGTCATACAAGACGAAGGGCCATTTTTATTTAATTGTGTTTCGTTGTGAAAATTAATTATTTTCAGAATTATATATTGTTGTTTTTTCATCTGCCGCTTATAATTCTACTAGTGCATGAACTTCATATCCTTGTTTTTTTGAAGTGTACACTTCGGAATTAAAAAACTGAAATTGCTTTCCGGTTTGTATGTAATAAATCTAAGGAGGTATGACATGAAGATGAATGAGTGGGAAGCGTCATTTGAAGCATACGTCGAAAAGCTGATGGATGATTTTCAGGTTCCCGGTGCGATCATTGCGGTAGCCAAAGACGGGGAACTCGCTTACGAAAAAGGGTTTGGTTATCGAGACCGCGAAAAGCAAGCTCCTATCGATCTGGATACGGTATTTGGCATCGGGTCAATTACGAAGTCGTTTACATGCATGGCGATCATGCAGCTTCAGGAAGAAGGAAAGCTTTCCGTACATGATCCGGTCATCACGTATTTGCCTGAGTTTCGCACACCGGATGAAGCCCAAACGAAGAGCATCACCATTCATCATTTCATGACCCATACCCTCGGATTTCCACCACTTCCATCTCTCATTCCCGCAATGCTACGCAGTTTACAAGCCGATCCGACAGCACAAGAATTACTCCAACATTTTGAAGCGCAATGTAAACACCCAATCGATACCTTCGAAGACCTCATGGCATATATAGAGAAGCTGCCCTTCGAATTGTTGGGACCTGCCGGGACAGAATTCAGCTATTCGAACGAAGCTTTTGGCTTGCTGGGGGCAATTATTGAGGGTGTCAGCGGCAAAACATATGAAGACTATGTTAAAGAGCATATTTTACAGCCGGTTGGCATGGAACGAACGGTTTTTCATGTAGAGGAATTAGGAGAGGACGACAATACTACCATGCTGTACACATGTCGCATGAATGATGGTGTTCGTGAGGTTGTACGTGCCCCTGGTTGGTGGGATGCTCCCTCCATGCGTGCAGCAGGCTTTCTCAAATCGTCCGCACGTGACATGCTTCGGTATGCGGATGTCTATCGGACAGGCGGGCTTTCAAATGGAGCGAGAATCATCTCGGGAGATAGCGTGTCACAAATGGCTGCTCCTCATGTACGCATTGACTTGAGTCGCAGCTATGGTTACGGACTCGGCGTACTTCCATTTACTGAAGATTACACGTTACTCACCCATACCGGCGGCTTAAAAGGGATCACAGCACAAATGTTCATCATCCCAGAGGCGGGAGTAACCGGCGTTCTTTTGACCAACATGGATGATGCCCCCATTACCAATCTGACATTAGGTTTATTGAACAGCATGTTCGGTCGCCCGCTCGAGACGCAGTTCGCCACGTTTCCCGATAGGGAAGTGTCGCTTGATTCCTTGCAGCAATGCCCTGGTACATATAAATCAGGAGAAGGAGACGCAGTAGAGATTAGATTCGATGAAGCACAGAGACAGCTCTTACTCGTTTTAGGCAATGATGTGTTTCCACTGCGTTCCGTGGGCGAAGACACGTTTCTGTTCACGCGCCACAACATCGATTCACTCATCCGCTTTGTTCGCCATCCAGACGGTAAGATCAAGCGCATGGCCTTTGGATCACGCCAAATACCGAAAGCAACCTAATCGAAGATAGGGAGGAAGTTTCTCATGAAGGTGTTTATTTCGTTGGACATGGAAGGGATATCCGGACTTAGTGAATGGGAGGATGTGATCCCCGGTCGTAGACATTACGAAGCGGGGAGAAGACTGCTGACCCAAGATGTTAATGCGGCGATTGAGGGTGCACTGGAAGCAGGAGCTACCGAAATTATCGTCAATGAGTCTCATGGACCGATGAACAATATCATCCTGGAAGAATTGCACCCACAGGCAGATGTCATCCGCGGTTTTTTCAAGCCTCTCTGTATGATGCAGGGAATCGACAGTAGCTGCGATGCCGCATTTTTCATCGGTTATCATGGAAAAGCGGGAACAGGAGATGCAGTACTCAATCATACACTGTCTGGCCTCGCTATCCATAGGCTTATCTTAAATGGCAAAGAGGTGGGCGAAGCGGGTTTAAATGCAGCAATCGCAGGAGCCTTCGGTGTCCCAGTCGTACTCGTTACCGGAGATTCCCAAACGGCTAAGGAGGTGGAAGAACATATCCCTGGAGTCTTTACAGTCGCTGTAAAAACAGGGATAACTGGACTCTCGTCGCAAGCGATGCATCCCGTCCGTGCGAGAGAGCTGATCCGTCAGCGGGCAAAAGAGGCATTGCTCCATCGCAATACAGTGAAACCGCTTGAGCAAAGAGTAGAGAATACGATAGAAGTCGAGTTTACAAAATCACAATTTGCCACAGCAGTCAGCTGGATGCCAGGAATTGAACTCATCGAAGGACGCACGGTACGCTTCCATTCGTCTGATCTTGTCAGTATGATGCCTGTCTTGCAAGCGATGCTGTTGATAACCGGGCAAGTAAATCAGATGATTACTGGTTAAGTAAGTAAAAAATGCAGCCCCTCTTCACGAGGATCGCTGCATTTTTTTGTTTTAGTTCAAAGGCTTATGGTTTTTCAAATAAGCAAGGGCATTATAAATAATTTCGGCTGCCTCTTCACGCGTGATGGGCTTTTGCGGATGGAGCTTGTTTTCCTTATCCAATTCGATCACATCTCTTGCCAAAGCTCGTTGAATGGAGCCTTGATAATCCACGGTGAGGTCATGATCATCTTTGATTTCTACCGGCACTAGTTTGATCATGGGAAGATTACCTTTGGTCTCCATCACTCTCATCAGCTGGTGAATGAATTGCTCTTTAGTCCATTCAGCGTTCGGATCGAGATCAGCTGGTAACTCCAAACCGTTCACAGCCGCTATGATGAGACTCTCTGCATACCAAGCCTCGTTATCTGCTTTGGAAAAAAAGTCAGTGGCTTGTGGAGCTTTTACAAAACGGATCGCTGCCAGATTCAAATCAAAGGCATTTACAATCAGTTGAATACCTTGAGCAGCTGTTATCGTTTCATTAGGTGCGAACTTGTTATCATCTACGCCTTTTATCACACCTTCTTGCTGTAAGGAAAGAATTTTATCCTTTGCTCCAGATTGGACGAGATCCGTAAAAGGAGTCGTTGCAGCAAAGCTTGGTTGGGCGAATGACACGGTTAACAATGCAAGGAAAGAAAGAGAAATCGTACGTTGTCTGACATTCATGGTAGCCACCTCGTCTATTTTTGAAGTTTCACTCCATTTGACGAGCAATAATTGACAACGTTTCAGCTTTCCTTTGCTCCTATCGAATATCAAGGGACCTTGAAAATTTTCAGTTTGTTTACAGTAAAAATATTTAAGGAAAACTTTATCTTTTGACCACGATTTCATTTAACATTGCCTAGTACCATCATATTGAAAAAAACAACATGCGCTCGAACCATGGAGGAAATGGAAATGAAAAAGAGGTTTCTCTTACTAGGTATTCTTTTATTGCTATTGGGTTATCCATTCTTGCGGACATTCATAGATGCTTTATGGGAACAAAAAGAGCCGTACACGGCAGCTTTCCCGAAATACAAAGCGATTCGCGTTGAACAAGACCAGATTTATCAGGGCGATCTGTTATTAGTCAACAAGAACCATCCGATCCATTCAGAGGCTGTCCCATCCGATGTGATCCTTTTGTCTTCGCACAAATATTTGGTGGAAGGCTATCGCTTGCAAGATAATTCTATTGAATTGTCTGAGAACGCAGCGGAGGCGTTCAACGAGATGGCCGGTGCAGCAAGCAGTGACAATGTAAATGATTTTATGATCAAAAGCGGCTATCGAAGTTTGGAAAAAACGGGAAAACCGGCTGAAGAAAAGGGACATGACGAAGGTGCATTGCCAGATTGTTTTAACGAACATCATTTGGGAACAGCCTTGGATGTTGCATCCACACAAATGAAAATCGACCAATCTCCTGAAGGGAAGTGGCTACAAGAAAACGCTTGGAAATACGGGTTCATTCTTCGCTATCCAAAGGAAAAGGTCACAATCACTGGCATTCCTTATAATCCTATGCATTACCGATTTATAGGTTTGCCACACAGCGCTATTATGCAGGAGCGTCAATTCTCCCTGGAGGAATACGTGAATTACTTGCGAGAAGCAAAGGAAGTGTCGGGGAGTATAAATGGTGGCGACTACAAAATTTATTATTATCCGGTAAATACTAGCATCATGATTCAAGTGCCTACCAATGGAAAATATGTGCTTTCAGGCGACAATCAGGAAGGTGTCATTGTGACAGAGTTTTTGTAGTTTAATGATTCTTTTTCAAGGAGGGCGTAACGGAACATGTTTCTCTTGCTTCCTTCGTTACAGTGATGATGAAAAAGACTGCTGAAGCACTCAGCAGTCTTTTTGTGTTGCACGAAGATGATTAAATCACACGTCTTCCAAGCTCAAAGCGTTTTTCCCAGGAAGTCCCTTTGAATTTAGTTGTTGTAACTCCAGGCTTACCGTACGTGTGCAGCAGCTTATTGTCTCCAGCGTAGATGGCAACATGGGTAATGCGAGAAGACGAGCTGCCATAGCTGTGGAAGAACACGAGATCCCCTTTTTGCAGTTGATCCTTCGAGACTTTTTGACCGACTTTGGACTGTTGTCGCGAGTCTCTAGGCAGTTTTACGCCAACCTCTTTAAACACTCGCTGTGTAAAGGAAGAGCAATCAAATGTACGTGTTGTTTTTTTGCTCGAACCGTATTTATAGGGAACGCCTTTATACTTCAATCCTTCGGAAATGACCTGATCGGCAATGTCGGAAGAGGAGGCAGAAGTATTGTGATCAAATGAAGGAGCAGTATCTTTCGTCTGTTTATTCAGATTACTATCAGTAGTACTTTCCTCGTTGGCTGCCAGGTCGTTATTCATACCATCTTGAACCATTTGATCAAATTGGTCCATTTCAGCCTGTCCATTGCCCTGATTTGCAATGGATTCTTCGATAATCTGTTGCAGGTTCTGGTCATTCTTATGTTTTTTCTGCAGTTTATCCTGATTATGTGTAGTTGTGGAGGTGAGACCTGTCTCAGAAGCCGCGTAGGCTTGTCCGTTCATGAGAAGAGAAGTTCCCATTAGAATAGCTACGACCGCAGTAGTACCTTTCCAGTTTCGCTTTGTCATGATGTTCCTCCTTCTGAATGGTTCATCTTGTTGTATGTTTCTCATCCACGCTTTTATCGTACAGAATAAAACTAAGATTCCCGGTAGAATTTCATGAGAGTTTCCTGAGAAAACTGTTGGTAAGATATTCAAACGGAGATGATATGCATGCCTACGCCAGATGGAAAAGGCTATTTGCTGCTCGTGGAGGATGAGCATAACTTGGCAAGATACTTACAGTTGGAGTTGGAGAATGAAGGATTTTCGACGGATATTGAATACGACGGGCTTTCCGGATTAGAAAAGGCACTGACGATTGAGTACGACCTCATTCTTCTGGATGTCATGTTGCCCGAATTATCGGGGATCGAACTATGCCGGCGCATACGGGAAACCAAGGATGTCCCCATTATCATGATCACGGCTCGTGGAGAGGTTCCAGATATCGTCACGGGGCTAGACAGTGGAGCCAATGACTATCTGGCGAAGCCGTTTGCCATCGAGGAGTTGTTTGCCCGGATTCGGGCCTTGTTACGTCAGCGGGAATCAAAAGCAAATCAGGAGATAGTGGTTGGTCGCTTGCGTATCCAGCCCAACGCACGGCGAGTGTTCTTCGATGACGAGGAAATCATGTTGACCCCACGCGAGTTTGATTTGCTTTATTATCTGGTTCAAAACAAAGAGCAAGCGGTCTCGCGAGAGCAAATTCTTACAGCCGTTTGGGGCTTTGACTTTATGGGGAATACCAACATCGTGGATGTGTATATCCGGTATTTGCGGAACAAGATTGAAAGTGATCCATCCGTCAAACTGATACATACTGTTCGAGGAATCGGCTATACACTACGAGATTAGAAGGAGAACGCAGTGCTTACACCTCGCAGATACTCACTCAAATGGAGACTGACACTGTTTTTTAGCTCTGGCATGCTGGTTTTGCTTCTCTTTTTGTCTATTTTTATTTTTTTCAGTACCTCTAATCTCGTCCATCAACATGAGCAAAAATTACTCAATCAAAAAGCGACGGCCATCGCAGCCGATTTGAAAACAGAAATCACCGAAGAAGCATCGCTGAGGATTCCCTATTTGACTCGTTTGTTAACGAATTACGCTGACGTCAATCAATTCATCAACATCAGCGACCAAAACGGCAAGGAAATCGCTTCGATACGGGGAGCCAATTGGACAAAAGAGCCGGAAGACTATTATGAAAGGACCTTGGTCGCTAAAGAACCTGTGCAGCTACCGTTCACATCGGAGCTTTTGTTTGTGCAAATTTCTACTACGACAGAAGCGCTTGAATGGTATTTTTCCATCCTGCTCACGATTCTTTTTCTTTCGGCCTTTTTTACCTTGCTACTTTCGGCGATAGGAGGCTACTGGTTGAGCAACTGGGGACTGAAGCCTCTCGATCATCTTATCCAGCAAATCCATTCCATTTTCCCTCAACGCCTCTCCCAGCGAATTCACCATCATCACGTAGAGAGTGAAATCTACGAGTTGATCCATGCCTTTAATCTGTTGTTAGATCGCATGGAAGAAGCAATGGTCTATCAGCAGCGATTCGTCACAGATGCCTCTCACGAATTGCGTACACCGCTCTCGATAATTGAAGGCTATGTAAGTCTTCTGCAAAGATGGGGGCAGCACAAACCTGAAGTAAGGGACGAAGCACTCGCAGCTGTGGAGCAGGAGTGTAAACGACTTTTCAAACTCATTGATGACCTGTTGTCGCTAGCCAAATTGCAGCATAACTCACAACTAGGCTCAAGGAAAGTCGTGCAGCCACTAACCCCTCTGCTTCTGGAAGTAAAGCAAGCGTGGGTTCCCATTTTCCCTCCACAAATTAAGCTGCTTTTTGAATGGGAAGAAGCGATTGTCCTTTTGATGGATCGGGAGCGGATTCGCCAGTTGTTGGACATCCTTTTGGACAATGCACGGAAATATACAGATGAAGGACAAGTGAAGGTACGCGCATATGGGGATGAAGAGGCTGTGCACATTGTGGTAGAGGATACAGGGATCGGTATTCAGGCAAAAGAGATTCCCCACCTTTTTAAGCGATTTTATCGTGTGGACAAATCCCGTACGCGAAAAAGGGGCGGAAGCGGGATTGGTCTGGCCATCGCCCAAGCGATTGTCGCAGATCACGAGGGAAGCATCTCTATTGCTCCTTCTGCGGATAGAGGCTTGAGTGTTCATGTTTCGTTGAAAAAAGCGGGAATAGATTGACGACATGAAAGAGTAACGATTGGCTCTGTGAGCGTGCATTCCAGAGCCTTCGTTTCTCATAGTGTTCTGATTTATGAACATGTAAAATGAAAGGGAGTCAATACAAAGAGTCATCCTTGACGGAGGTGCTTATAGTGGGTAAGGCCCATAAATACATACATAGTAAAATCGAAATACGCCAAGATCAGATGAAGGGTTTTCAGCATCCCCAATACGTCATTACAATCAATGACATCACTTTGAATGACTATTTGAATCAAAATACTCAGAGTCGTTCTTTTGATTTATTAGTGCCACCTATCGGACTGTTTGATAATCGCGATCAACAAAAAGTCCTCGCATTGCTTTCTTTTACAAATGTTGCTCTTCCTATTTTGGTTTGTTCGGATGACATGGATTTCTCTTGTACAGTTGTCACCACGTATGTAGAGGAGGCGAAGGATTACATCATTTGGAAAACGTTCGGATATGGCGTGGAGATGTCAAAACCGATCCATGTTCCGCCTTTAGCTTTCGAAAAAAGCCAGTATAGAGAATTTGTTGAAGCGTTCAAAGGCTTTATTCATCGTGATTCCCTATGATAACCATAAGCTGCATTCATTTTCATTTTAAGCCGAATACAGGTGATTCATAAGTACCTGAGTACCTGACAAATGATAGGGAATACCTATCGAAATGATAACAACGATGCTATTGAACAATGATTCGCCTCATCATAAACTAATCTTGACTCACGCATGATCAACCTTCATCACGCTTAACCGAAGCAATCAACTGCTCCATAAAAACTCGGCTTGCTGCACACAAATACTTGTTTTTCCGGTAAACGATACCGATTTGCGCCGTCATATTAGGTTGTTGGATCGGAATCGTGCGAATCCGTTTATCATCGATATAGTCGAGGTAGCCTTTCGAAAGTACCGTGACACCGACACCTTGCCCGACCATATTCGTAATCGATTCCATTGTGGTCATTTCCAAAACAGGCTGTGGCGAGAAGCCCAGCTCCTTACACCTTTCATCAATCAACTGACGCAAAAAGTACGTGTTCGGTAATAAAATGCAGGGGGTTTCTTTCAAAATCGCAAGCGAAACAAACGTTTCCTTCGCGAGCGGATGATCCGCAGGAACTCCTAATGCCAGATTTTCTGTATAGAGCGGAATGGTTTCCAGATCGTCATGCTCCATAGGCAAAAAAACAATCCCCAGATCGAGTTCGTTTTTCAGAAGTCCTTCATAAATATCACCGGTTCTCAACCCGAAAACAGACAATTCAACCTTTGGATAACGCTGGTGAAACTCAATAACAGTAGGTGGGAGCAAGTAATTGACAACTGTCAGCAGTACACCAATCTTTAAGGCACCTCTGCTTAAGCCTTGCAGCTCGCTAATCGCTGCACGCGCCTGTGACAATTCATGAAACACATGATAGCTATGGTGAAGCAATGTTTTGCCTGCTTCCGTCATAACCGTTCGTTTGCCGATGCGATCAAACAAGGGCATGCCGATTTCATGCTCAAGCAAGCGGATTTGCTGACTGAGTGAAGGCTGTGCAATACCCAATTTCTCGGCTGCACGAGTAAAATTCAACTCCTGGCACAGTGCCATAAAGTACTCTAATTGCTTGAGCTCCAACGACCATCCCTCCAGCGATTTATGATCTAATAATAGGATTTTCCTATCATTATAGAATAAACCATTATGAATTTATATGAATGTACTGCACAATATACATTTTCATGAAAGTATGAGGTGATCGCTTGTGAATATCGAAATCCTTTCGATAAATGTAGGGAAACCCAAACAGGTACCGTATCAAAACAAAGAGGTTTCTACCGGTATTTACAAAACCCCGACCACAAAGGCTCTATATTTATCCTTTTTGAACTTGGAGGGAGATGGGCAAGCAGATCTTGTCCACCATGGAGGGAAAGAAAAGGCTGTATGCGTCTATCCCTATGAGCACTACCCATTTTGGGAGGCTGAATTACAGACGGAGCTTCCAATCGGTGCCTTCGGAGAAAATTTGACGATCCGAGGATTAGTAGAAACGGATGTTTGTATCGGTGATACCTTTCAGCTAGGGGAAGCGGTCGTACAGGTGAGTCAACCGAGACAGCCCTGTTACAAATTGTCTGTACGATACGGTGTACCTGAAATGCTGCTTAAGGTACAGGAGACAGGCTATACCGGCTTCTATTTTCGCGTGTTGAAAGAAGGGCTGGTATCGCATTCAGATGTGTTGACAAGGCTCTCGCGCCATCCAAAGGCAATAACTGTATCGTATGCAAACCGAATCATGCATCAAGAAAAAGACAATATCGATGGCATGAAGAATCTGTTGGAGGTAGAAGAACTGTCCTCAAATTGGCGAGCGACCTTTAGCAAACGATTATCCGGCGTGGAAATTGATACCCGTGAAAGGATGACCGGCCACCAAGCATAACGACAATAAAGGCAAGGAAGAATGTGATGGTTGTGTAGTACCATCTGAAGTTGCTCTTCGGCATAGTTACCTGTCATCAGGTAGCTACATAGGCTAAAGGGTAAATCCTTTACACTGGAGAGGAGATTGAGATGTACAACAACTATTACCATTACCATCAAGGGTATTATCCCGTGCTTGCCGGCTGGAATAACAGCCATTTTCACTATGGGTGGAGCCCTCATTATTACAACTGGGGCCATGCAAATGGGAATCGATACTGGGATCGTTATCAGAATACCATCGAATTGAGAGATTATGGACCAAAGCCTTTTGTCGTGAATATTGAGCAAGCCACAAAGCAAAACAACACATTTCGTACGGCAT
This sequence comes from Brevibacillus brevis, assembly GCF_022026395.1. NCBI lineage: Bacteria > Bacillati > Bacillota > Bacilli > Caryophanales > Paenibacillaceae > Brevibacillus > Brevibacillus brevis. The sequence goes on from NZ_CP041767.1 coordinate 2,970,694, forward strand.
TATGGACAGGGAAGCACTTGCAGGTGACGCTAATGAGCATAAATGTTGGAGACGACATTGGTTTAGAAAACCATCCGAATACAGATCAATTCATCCGAGTGGAAGAAGGTCAAGGACTGGTTCGGATGGGCGATCGCCAAGATCATTTAGATTTTGAACGAAGAGTCAATGATAACGATGCCATCATGGTTCCCGCGGGCACATGGCACAATGTCATCAATACAGGCAATACGCCGCTTAAGGTATATTCCATCTATGCGCCACCGCAACATCCCTTTGGCACTGTTCATGAGACAAAAGCCAGTGCCATGGCTTCTGAGCAAAACCCTCAATAAGAAATGGTGCCAGAATATCCCGCTCCTTTTTAAGGGGCGGGATTTTTTTAGTGGGATAGATATTTTCTCAAGGATATTTTCAACGGGCATAGAATATTAACATTATTCACAATCTTCGTTTAAGGAAGGTATAAACCTATGGATAAAGAAGCTCAGCGAATCAACCTTAGACAAGAACAGTTCAACATGAAAGAGCTGCTTCAGTCACTTGTTGAAACGACTACGGACGCGATTTCAATTAGGGACATGCAGGGTAATATACTTTTTTTGAATAGTGCTTTTGAAAAAATCTATGGTTGGACATATCAAGATCTCCTGAATGACCCGTACTGTCTTGTACCTGAAGATCTCATTAACGAGACAAAGGACATTTTCCACGAGATTAAATTTGCAGGAAAAAATATAACGGGCTATGAGACCGTGCGTCAACGAAAAGATGGCGAGATCGTTCAAGTTGGTCTAACAGCTTCCCCTATAAGAGATACAGAAGGTACGATTGTAGGCACTTCAGTCATCGCCAGAGATATAACGGACCGCAAAATGGCGGAAGAAGCACTTGTGAAAAGCGAGGCAAAGTACCGCATCCTTGTAGAAAATACGAGTGATGTTATTTGCCAACATGATGTACACATGAATAATCTTTTTGTATCTCCTTCTATCGAACACCACTTGGGATACACTCAGGATGAATTTCTTCAAACGAATAGTTTTGATCTCATTCACCCTGATGATGTAAAAACCGTGAAAGATCTGCGTTCCTTAATCTCTATGCATCCCCAAAATGTTCAAATGGAGATTCGATTACGTCATAAAAATGGATCGTGGGTGTATTGGGAGTCACGTTGTGTTCCGATTATGTCTGAGAACAAAGAGATTGATAGCTTTCTATTCGTTTCACGCAATATCACCGAGCGGAAACACTCCGAAGAAGCCTTGCGCAAGAGCGAGGAACAATATCGCTTCATTGCCGAACACACGGCGGACTTCATTTCCGTGATGGATAAGTACGGTCACGTATCATATAGTTCACCTTCCCATGTGAAGAAATTAGGTACGAGCCATATTATTTTTGAGAACATACATCCAGAAGATGCAGCACTCGTCTGTGAGCGATTTTCCACGATGATTCAGTTCGATATCCCGGTTACATGTGAGTATCGATACAAACTGGAAAACGAGAAATGGATCTACCTCGAATCAAGAGGGATGCCGTTTTTTAGCTCGGATGGCGGAAATCAATACTTCATCAACATTACACGTGACATAACGGAGAGGAAACAAAATGAAGAACTTCTCCGCAGAACAGAGAAGTTGTCCGTCATCGGTGAATTGGCTGCAAGTATCGCGCACGAAATAAGAAATCCGCTTACGGCATTGAAAGGCTTTATCCAATATTTGCGGCCAACACTATCGGGGGGCGCTACTTATACAGACATTATGTTGTCCGAGTTAGATCGAATCAACTTTATCGTGAGTGAGCTACTTGTATTGGCCAAACCGCAAACGCTGAATGTGAAGCGGATTCTTTTACACCCGCTCATTGAAAGCGTGGTAAAGTTTCTTGAATCAGAAGCAAGTCTAAACAACACTACAATCAACACAATATTCAGTCATTCTCCGATAGCGATTAATGGAGAAGAAAATCAAGTAAAACAAGTCTTTATCAATATATTGAAGAATTCCCTCGATGCTATCACGACGAATGGCATAATCAGCATAGAAACCACATGTCTACCTAATAACCAAGTGCTGATACGTTTTACCGACAATGGATGTGGCATTTCCCAAGAACTGCTGCCCAGGCTCGGTGAACCGTTTTATACCACGAAAGAGAAAGGAACAGGCTTAGGTTTACTTGTCAGCAATAAAATAATGAAAGATCATCAAGGAACCATCACCATCTCAAGTGAGATCAACCAGGGTACCATCGTGGAAATCATGTTTCCCATTTCGAAATAGGAAGGTGATCCTTATGAATTCGCAAATCGTTTTTGATAAGGTAGCATTCACCAAATCTCCACCTACGCGCGTTGGAAAAGTCAGAATAATTAAAGGGGGAGAAATTCATGTGGAGGAAGTTTCTGCTTCATCCGCTTGCAGTTCGATACAGTGTGTTTATGATCGGACTGGCGGTCATGGCGTTAGGCATAGGCATGATGATTGAGGCTCATTTAGGTGTTGCGCCATGGGATACACTGCATATTGGATTACAGAAGACATTTGGACTGACCATCGGCATATGGTCGCAGATCGTGGGAGCCATGATCATTCTCGCTTCCTACATCATTGGCAAGATCCGGCCTAACGTGGGTATGTTTTTAAACATGTTTTTCTTTGGGCTGTTTATTGACATTTTTATGTGGCTGAACTGGATTCCTACAGGAGAGACGGTTGTAGAACGAGCTATTTTGTTCGTTGTCGGTCTGCTTATCTATACGATCGGAACAGGGATGTATATATCACCACGATTGGGAGCAGGTCCACGTGACAGTTTTATGTTAGCATTACATGAACGAATGGGATGGGGCATCGGTAAAGTCAGGATCGGTATAGAGTGCACGGTCATGGTGTTGGGCTTGTCACTTGGCGGGCCTGTTTCGGTGGGGACATTTGTGACGGCCCTTGCCATTGGACCGCTGATCAAGCAGTTTATTCCGATGTGGGAACGAATTTTGGCAAAACCGTACGGAACAGCAAAAACAGGGTAAAAGAAAAAAGGGTGCTCATACTGAGTACCCTTTTCAACTTTGTTGCGGCTTGCGTTCAGCCAGATAGGATGCGATTCCCAAAATCAGACCCATTCCTACGAGCATCGCACCGACCCATGGGAGGGAGGTTATATCAAGATGTGTAATCACCCATCCACCAATGAAAGCGCCAGTAGCATTTCCTAGATTTCCGGCAGAATGACTGGAGGTAGAAGCAAGTGCTGGTGCATTCTGAGCGAGATTCATCACCCGTACTTGCAGCCCTGGAAATACAGCGAAAGAAGCAGCTCCCCAAAGAAAGATGGTCAATATGGCAGCTATGGGACTATACAGGGTAAACGTAAACAGCGTCAGAATGATGCATATTGTTAAGTAAAGTCCGAGAATGGAGGGCATCAGCTTCCAATCCGCAAGCTTTCCGCCCACGATATTGCCGATGGTCACACCACAGCCGAAGAGGACAAGAATCCACGTTACATGATACTCAGCAAAACCGGTAATTTGCGTCAGCAGTGGCGTTATATACGTAAATACGGTGAATAAACCTGCATTGCCTAGCGCTCCGATCAAGAGGTATAGAAGAAGCTTCGGCTTGAGTAGGGCAGTAATTTGCCCAGTGATACTCCCCGTATTTTCTTGCCGGATGTTTGGGACGAAAATGAGTATTCCGATCAGTGCTATCATTCCCATGATCGCAATAGAGCCAAATGAGGCCCGCCATCCCATGTGTTGACCAATGAAAGTCCCCAGAGGCACACCAATAATATTAGCAATCGTCAGACCTGCCATCATAATGGAAACCGCTGCGGCACGTTTGTCAGGACTTACAAGACTGGAGGCTACAACAGCCCCAACCCCAAAGAACGTCCCGTGCGTCAAAGCGGTGATCAGGCGTGCTCCCATCAGTATTTCGTAGTTGGGAGCAAACACAGAGATTCCGTTCCCGAGAATAAATAGAATCATAAGGAGACAGAGTAGCTTCTTTTGGGGAATCCGATGGGTGAGGACTGTCAGGATCGGTGCGCCGACGGCTACCCCCAGAGCATACATGGTAATGAGTTGTCCCGCAGATGAAATACTGACATTCAAATCCTCTGCAACATTCGGCAAAAGCCCCATAATGACAAATTCCGTCATCCCAATGGCAAAAGAACCGACGGTAAGAGAGAGCAATGAGATAGAAGACTTTTCCTTGTTGACCTGTTTCTTGGTAGTAGTTTGAGATAACGCCATGAAGTCAATACAACCTTTCTGTACGATAAAATCCGTTTGTGGTGCGGGTAAAGATTACCTGTTCCACTTTGTTAAGTCAAGGTATTCTTCTTGTATAAATGTAAAAATCCTACTAGAAAATACTAGAGCGCATCCCTGGAAGGGTGATCGAGTTCGAGAAAAGGAATAAAGAACGACAAGTCTACCGTTGACAGACACCCAAATTGTGGTTATGATTTACTCGATAATAATCGTAATCATTACGGTTTATTTTTTTAAACATTAAATCGTAATGATTACGATTAATCTAAGGTCATTAGCTTTTTATCAAAAATAAGAGGGTAGGTTGAGATGAAACGGGAAATCGATTTTATAAAGTTTAATCCCACACAAAATATGACCATTCTTGTGAAAAACGATCATCCAGCTGAAGAGTATACGCACATCGCCTCAAAAATGATGTCCTACGCTAGTGTCCATGCTGAACAAGTGGGTTTTATTGAAAAACCGAATAATCATGGAGCAGCAGCACATCTACAAATGGCTGGGGGTGAGTTTTGCGGCAACGCATGCATGGCATTAGCGTTGCTTATCGCACATGAAAATGGTCTACAGCATCATGATTTGACCGAAATTGTTTTGGAAGCTTCCGGCACAGATCATTTCGTTGTTTGTCAAGTGAAAAGAATTAAAGACGAATATTACTGTCAAGTTTCGATGCCTCTTCCCAAAAAGATCGAGCAGCAGTCAATCAACTATGATGGCGACGAAATAAACATGGTGATTGTGAGGTATCAAGATTTCTTTCACATCGTGATTGAAGTAGACCAGTTCAGTGAGGCGGTAAGAAAACGTGCGGAATCTTTAGCCAAGCTGCTTGGTGTAACAGTAGGGTTGAGTTTAATCGGGGTGCTATTGTATCAGCCAGCTTCGAATGAATTGGCTCCACTTATCTTTGTTCCGTCATTAGATAGCATGATCTGGGAAAACGGCTGTGGGTCAGGTACTGCTTCACTTGGGGCCTATCTGGCTTGGAAAAAGCAAGGCGATATTGCTGCTCACATCAGGCAACCGGGAGGCACGATTCATGTAACGGCCTCTTGGCAAAAAGAAGAAGTAACAAGTCTCAAAATAGAGGGTGCAGTCGGAATCGTGGCACAAGGCAAAGCATTCATCGAGATTCAAGATAGCAAGGGGAGAACAGAATGAATAGACCAGAACAGTTGCATCAACAGTTGACTGCATTTCTAGAAAGGTTCACCCATTTAGCCGATCGATATGACGGTACCATCCATTACAGCTCGGAGTTAGAGACGATCATCGATGAGTATTCTACTTTCATAACGGATGAAAGAAACAAAGAAGCCTGGGAGCAGATAGAACAGCCAATCGCAAACCAATTGAACCAGCTTGTGGAGAATGTAAGGAAATCGTCGGCGATTTGCGTTGCGATTATGGAGAAATATCGTGCGCTGAAGCTGCTAAAAGGGATTGACGATAAGACCGACTACTTTCAAAACATAGAATCTTGTATTGAAAAAGAATTTGGGAGTTTTCAAGTTACTGTTGATTCAAAGGTGTTGATGGTAGGCTCAGGTTCCTTTCCCATGACGCCATTATTGATTGCGAAGCGGACTGGAGCAGAAGTAGTTGGTATCGACATTGATGAGGAGGCCATCGAACTAGGGCGGAGTGTTGTAGAAAGGCTGGGAAGTGGATTGTCTATCCGCTTGGAGAAAGAGTTTGTGGAACGACTTGATATGACGAAGGATGCAACCCATATCATCTTTAGTTCAACGGTTGCAAATAAGTATGATCTCCTGGAACAATTACATCCATTGACAAATGACCAAGTGATCGTGGCGATGCGATACGGCAATCAAATGAAATCCCTTTTTAACTACCCGATGAGAGAGGTAGATCAGCGGAAATGGAGGCTGATTGAAACCATCTTGCGTCCCGAGCATGTATTTGATATCGCGTTGTACAAAAAAGCATCGGCTGCATGCTGATCTTAAAAGGAGGTTTCTATGGGTGATATGAAACGAATCTTGCTATTGGGAACAGGTCCTGCTTCCATTCAAATGGCTGTCATGCTTAAAAAACATTGGAATTGTTGCGTCGGGGTCGTTGGGCGTGAGTCTGTTCGTTCCAAATCATTCTTTACTGCACTTAAGCAAAGCAGTCAGCAAATTCGCGCAGATATTCAAAATGAAAAGCATCAAAAGATGGAAGGCGAATGCCAAATCGATCATGTATTCCATGGATACGGGAGCGTTACAGGGGAATGGGATACCTTCATATTATCTGTCACAACAGATGCATATACAGAGGTTTTACAACAAATAAATGATCAGGTTTTACAACGAATAACGTGCATGGTTTTGGTTTCTCCCACCTTTGGTTCCAACAGTTTACTACGCCATTATTTAAACAGGATTGGTTCGAATGCGGAGATTATCAGTTTTTCTACATACCTTGGCGATACACGCTGGTTCCATGATAAGCCTTCAAATCGAGTGATTACGACAGGGGTTAAGAAAAAGCTTTACATCGGCTCGACGCGCTCTTTCTCCCCGAATGTAAAAAGACTTTGTGAGTTATTTGAGCAAGTAGGTATTCAGTTGGAAGTCATGGACTCTCCTATCGAAGCGGAAACGCGAAACATATCGCTATACGTGCATCCGCCACTGTTTATGAATGCTTTCTCCCTTCGTGTGATATTTGGAGAGGAACCAATCAAAAAGTACGTATACAAAATGTTTCCAGAGGGCCCCATCACGCAATATCTCATACGCGATATGCTGGCTCAATGGAAAGAGATTACCAAAGTGGTGGAAAAGCTCAATATAAAAGGGCTCAATTTGCTAAAGTTCATGACAGATGACAACTATCCGGTCAGGCTGGAAAGTCTATCACGTGATGATATCGAAAACTTCGTTCAGTATGAAACGATTCATCAAGAGTATTTATTGTTCATTCGATATACCTCACTGTTGATTGATCCTTTTTCGGAGCCAGATTCAGATGGTAGATACTTCGATTTTTCTGCTGTCCCCATCCAGAAAATATTTATGAATAAAGAAGGGTATTGGGATATCCCGCGCATGCCAAAGGAAGATTACTATCGGATAAAAATGATTCAGGGCATTGCAAGATACATAGATATCAGCTGCCCGACAATTGATACATTCATTGAAACGTACGAGAGTAAAATTTCGGAAGCTGCGCGAACACGTAAGGGTGAACAGTTATCGGATGCGTTCGTTGTGCAAAGCTTTGCAGAAGATTTGAAAATGATATGTAGTGAGATCGAAAAGGGTATCGGATCAAAGAAACCATACTAACACGTATTTTCTGGAGGAAATGGTATGACAAGAAGAATGGGATCTTTATTAAGGACTTTCATGGTCTCCGTCGTTCTGCTGGTTGGCTGCAGTAACGGTGATATGGAAAAAACGGAGTCAACCAATAAAGGGAAAGAGATCGTGTATGCCACTTCGAAAGATATTAACGATATGAACCCACATTTTTATTCCGGCTCCATGCCAGCTCAAGGGATGGTGTACGAATCGTTGGTGGAAAATACAGAAGATGGGATCAAACCTTCGTTGGCTGAATCTTGGGAAGTTTCCGAAGATGGAAAAGTCTACACGTTTCATTTGAGAAAAAACGTGACGTTTCATGATGGAGAGCTGTTTAATGCGGAAGCAGTAAAAAAGAATATCGAAGCGGTGCAAAGCAATGCAAGCAAGCATTCCTGGATCAAGCTATCAACAAAGATCGTGGCCTGCAATGTACTCGATGAGTATACGGTTGAACTGGTCTTATCCGAACCGTACTACCCGACTCTGGTCGAATTGTCGATGACAAGACCTTATGTATTCATCTCGCCAAAAAATTTTGTGAACGGGGGAACCAAAGATGGTGTTAGTGGTTATAACGGAACGGGTCCCTATAAGCTCACTGAGCATAAAGTCGATCAGTATGCCGTATTTGAAACGAATGAAAATTATTGGGGTGGCCCACCTAAAGTGAAGAAAATCACAGCCAAAGTACTTCCCGCAGGAGAAACTACTTTCTTGGCACTGCAAAAGGGAGAAGTCAACTTTGTATTTACGGATGATCGAGGAGCTAATAGTCTCGATGTGGCAGCCATGAATCAATTTGTTGAATCAGGTGAACACCAAATCATTCGCAGTCAACCAATGAACACAGGCATAATTGTCGCCAATAGCAGCAAAACAGAGAGCCCTGTATATGAAAAGGCTGTACGCGTAGCGTTTTGGCATGCGATTGACAGAGAGACCATCAGCAAACAAATATTTGAAGGCACGGAACAACCAGCGTATACCCTTTTCTCTTCGAATGTGAATTACGCCAACGTGAAATTAGAGAAGCGGGGGTACGATTTGGAAAAAGCGAAGAAGATTTTGGAGGAGGAAGGCTGGGTTATCGGGAATGCGGGCGAATTCAGAACGAAAAACGGAAAGCCATTAACAGTGAAGCTCTATTATGATGTAAATTCGTCCACGCAAAAAACGCAGGCTGAATTGATTCAAAATACGGTAAAAAGGATTGGGGTTCATCTGGAGATTATTGGCGAGGAGTCATCTTCGATTGCGAACAGAAGGTCTACAGGTGACTATGACCTGCTTTTTAATCAAACATGGGGACTCGCGTATGATCCGCAGAGCACAATCGCTGCTTTTACCTCCAAGTCTTCCTATTACCATTCGACAAGAGGCATCGCGCAAGCTGATGAGCTCTATAAAAAAATAGAAGAAGTCATGGTGACGACTGATGAGGAACATAGAAAATCGTTATATACCGATATTTTGACCATGGTCCATGAGGAAGCCGTATTTATTCCGATTACGAATGGAAGAGTCACGATCCTGGCTCCCAAAAACCTGCAGGGTATCTCGTTTAAGCAAACGCAATTCGAGCTTCCATTTGAGCGGATGTACTTTGAATAAATACGGAAAAAAGGAGCATGCCATGGGTAGCTATATCATCAAAAGGTTCATGCTATCGATTCCTTTGGTCCTGATCGTATCGTTTGTAACGTTTTCTTTCATTCATCTATCTCCCATGGATCCTGCCGAAGTGGTCCTGCATTCGCAAGGCATCCCCACAATAACGGATGAGTTACTTGCGCAAACCAGAGCGAAACTTGGGATGGACCAACCCTTTTTGACCCGGTACGTAAACTGGGTTGCTTCATGCTTGCAGCTTGATTTTGGAGATTCATACATAACGGGAAAACCCGTGTGGTCTATGCTAGGACCAGCCTTTTTCCACACATTAAAGCTGACGTTGGTTTCGGCCTTTGCCATCGTTTCGCTGTCCATCGTTTTGGGAGTGGCATGCGCATTGAACGCAGGCAAATGGGTGGACAAATCAGTCAGAGGCGTTTCATTTTTCCTGACATCGATGCCGTCCTATTGGCTCGCCGCTCTGCTGATCTGGTATTTTTCCGTCAAGCTGGATTTGCTTCCGACAAGCGGAATGGAATCGTACAAAAGCTATGTATTGCCCGTTGTTGTGATTACAATCAGCTATGCCGGCATCTATTTTCGAATCATCAGAAGTTCCATGTTAAGCAACATGAATGAAGACTATGTTCTCTACGCAAGGGCATGCGGCTTATCGGAGAAAAAGATCGCGATGCACATTCTCAGAAATTCATTGCAGGTGGCCATTTCCGTATTTTGCATGGCGATTCCCATCATTTTGGGAAGCACAGTCGTCGTGGAAAACATCTTTGCTTGGCCGGGACTCGGTACGCTAAGCGTCAAATCCATTTTAAGCAGGGATTTTCCGATCATTCAAGCCTATGTCCTTGTGTTGGCAGTCGCTTTTATTCTGTTCAACACCGTTTCCGACATCATCAATGCGGCATTGAAACCCAAAATAAGGGATGGTCTATAGATGAATCGATTACAAAATGTGTGGAAAGACAAGGTTGCTGTCCTATCCTTATCCATTATCTCGCTTACAGCAATGGCTGGGATATTTGCACCTTTCGTTGCACCGCATGATCCCGCAGAAGTACATATGGAGCTTCGATTTGCATCCGCATCATGGGAGTATCTCTTGGGCAACGACCACTTAGGGCGATGCGTTTTATCCAGACTCATTTACGCGATTCGTCCCAGCATGCTATGGGTCTTCGCTGCGCTGCTCCTATCTGTATTGATTGGGTCAATTGTAGGGGTTCTTGCGGGTTACTTTCGTGGAAAAACAGATGCCTTCTTGATGCGTGTTTGCGATGTAATCCTTTCTTTTCCGGGATATGTCATGACCCTGGCGATTATCGGCATTTTGGGAGTAGGCTTTGAAAATGTAATCATCGCCTTTGTATTGATGAAATGGGCGTGGTTTGCTCGAATCATCAGAGCGTCAGTCATGCAATATGCGGAATCCGACTATGTAAAATTCTCAAAGGCAATCGGCGCAAGCAATATGGGAATCATGATCAGGCACATGATTCCGGTTGCATTGCCCGACATTGCTGTCATTTCAAGCAGCTCCTTCGGTTCGATGATTTTGCAAATATCGGGATTCTCTTTCCTCGGTTTAGGCATTCAAGCACCGGAAGCAGAGTGGGGCATGATGTTGAATGAAGCGAGAGACGTCATGTTTTCCCGCCCGGAATTCATGCTAGCACCCGGTTTGACCATCGTGATCGTCGTATCGGCCATTAACTATTTGTCTGATACGCTTCAAGTTGCTTTAGATCCCAAATTGATGACTTCTACCTATAACCAGCAAGGGTTAATAAGAGCCTCTGCCGTGAAGCTCGAAGGAAAAGGGGTGGCAACCGGGAGATGAACATTTTGGAGGTAAATAACCTGAAAATCTGGGACAGCCGCAATGATCAAGTGATCGTTCCAAACAGTTCCTTTCATGTGAAGCAGGGAAGCTGTCTGGCCATTGTTGGAGAAAGCGGAAGCGGGAAGTCGGTTACGTGCAAGGCTATCATGCGATTGAATAAGGCCGGGCTTCGCCAATCGGGAGACATTCTATTACGAGGAGAAAACCTCATGGAGCTCTCAGAACAGGAGATGAGGAAAAAGAGGGGAAAGCAGCTTTGTATGATTTTACAGAATGGCATGCGTGCCTTTGATCCCTCTTGCGTGGTGGGCGTTCATTTAAAGGAAACGCTAGTGGAGCATTTTGGATGGAGCCGTGACGAAATCACAACCAAAATGAAAAATGCCATGGAAAGCGTCATGCTGAAAGACCCGATAGAGGTAATGAATAAGTATCCCCACCAGTTGTCGGGTGGAACGCTGCAGCGGGTCATGATTGCGCTGGCTATCGTATTGGAGCCTGACATTCTGATTGCGGATGAACCCACGACAGCACTCGATACAATCTCGCAGTTCGAAGTGGTTGAACAGTTCCTGCAATTGCGCGATCGAATGGGCTGCTCGATGATCTTCATCTCTCACGATTTAGGGATTGTCAAATTAATGGCAGATGAGGTTCTCGTCATGAAAGAAGGAGAAATTGTTGAAAACGGGATGACCCAAGCCATCTTCTCTGAACCGCAGCATACCTATACCCGCTACTTGCTCTCCACGAAGCTGGCGATGAATCAACATTTTAAGAGGGTCATGGGAGGAGTTAGTATTGCTGAGCGTTGAGTGTGTAGAGAAATCATACAGAAAAGGCGGATTGTTCTCAAGGGAAAGAGAGCAAGTGTTGAGTAACATTAGCTTCGAATGCAAGTCTGGGGAGTGTCTCGGCATCATCGGAGAAAGCGGAAGTGGTAAATCGACATTAGGAAGATTGCTCCTGGGGATAGAAAAGCCTGATCGAGGTACCATCTTGTTTGAGGGCAAAAAAGTAGAGGATCGAAAAGTAAGAACAGGGAATATCAGCGCTGTATTTCAAGATTACACTTCTTCGATCAATCCATTATATACGATTGAGGATGCCATTCGGGAGCCTTTGCAAATGAAAAGAAGGGGACGAAAAGATGTTCGAAGCGAGATTGATCATTTATTAAGTCAAGTAGGGTTGGATCCTTCCTATCGAAAGAAATATCCTCATGAGCTATCAGGGGGGGAGGCTCAGAGGGTATGCATAGCGAGAGCCATTTCAACGGAACCGAGATGCATTCTATTCGATGAAGCAATCAGTTCATTGGATGGGTCTGTGCAAATGCAAGTGCTTGATTTACTAAAAGACTTGAGAAAACGTTACAAGATTGGCTATATCTTCATCACTCATGATATACAGGCTGCCGCCTATATTTGCGACAGAGTCATGATCATACGAAATGGTGAGATCGAAGAGATTGTGAGGGTTGAAGAATTAAAAGATGTTCAATCCGCCTATACGAAGAAACTGCTGCAAATGACTATTGCTTAAAGGAATTGGCAATGAGAGTGAGCAGAGGATCAGAGGGAGGAGCAAGAGCTATGAGAGGGGCTCTGTCTTGGCCATTTTTACGATTATACATATTGACTCTTTTGTATTTTAGTGCGAACTCTATTCTGAATGTCATTATTCCGTTAAAGGGTGCAGAGTTGGGTGCGACCAATACAACAATTGGAGTCGTTATGGGAGCGTATCTGTTTACAACCATGTTTTTTCGGCCGTGGGCAGGCCATATCATCCAAAAACATGGACCAATCAAAGTGCTCCGCACGATTCTTATTTTCAATGGAGCGGCTCTCATTTTATATACGTTTACTGAATTAGAGGGGTTTATTGTTGCCCGAATTCTGCAAGGGATGTGTACCGCTTTTTTCTCCATGGCCTTACAGCTAGGGATTATTGATGCGTTGCCGGACAAGGATCGTTCACAAGGGATCTCTCTGTATTCCTTATGTGCTTATTTGCCTGGTATTATTGGCCCTCTACTCGCTTTAGGCATCTGGCAAGCGGGGGATAGCTCATATTTTACAGTTGCCATGGTCACCATTGCGATCCTTACAGGAGTAGTGGGTTATAGCGCCAGCATCGACAAAAAAGTAGCTGAGCCTGCTCCGGGTCAGACTGAACAGGGAGCAACCATGCTTGGTTCCGTGAGCCAATTGGTCAAAAACCCGTATTTATGTAAATGCAGCGTCCTGATGCTGGTGGCATCCATTATATTTGGAGCTGTGACAACCTTTATACCGCTGTACGCTGTACAAATCAACTACGGGAATGCGGGAATTTTCCTGATGCTTCAAGCGGGTACCGTCGTATTATCACGGTTTGTGTTGAGAAAAAAAATTCCATCAGACGGCAAGTGGCGTTCCTCGTTTATGATGGGAATTATGCTCATTCTTGCGGTAGCGGCGTTAAGTGTAAGCTTTTCTAGCGTGGGTGGAGCAGCCTTTCTCTACGTAGGGGCCATATTAATGGGAATTGCTCAAGCCCTTCTTTATCCAACGTTAACGACGTATTTGACATTTGTTCTACCAAAGACGGATCGCAATGTGTTAATCGGGTTATTCATAGCTATGGCCGATTTGGGTGTTTCTCTGGGAGGAGTCATCATGGGGCCAGTTGCTGATCATTTCTCTTATTCCTTTATGTATATGATTTGTGCAATCTTAGGTGTGACGATGATCATTTTTGCCTATGAACGAAGCAAAGCTTCTGTTGGATTACAATAAAACCGATGATGTTCATTGCTGAAGCTCAATCGTGGAAGCAAGAAAACGGTTATCCGTAGATCGTCTTTGGGCACGGAGGAAAATATTCAGGTGGCAAGCCGAGTACATGTTAGGAGATGATACCTAGCGTTTACTCGGCTTTTTCATACGCAGATGCAAAGAACAGCACAGTATCTATTTGACCATCATTTAGCGTCACAAAAGATAGGGGAAGGTACCTATTTGAAAGGTGCTCCCTGTCTTTTACGATTGGGTCATAGGGGAAATGATCCCAATATCTTTCAGTATGGAGGACCAATAATGGATCAAAGTCCGACTTGTTTTGAACGCTCTGGCGATGAAGGAAAGGCGATGGATAACGGGTATCTGAAACAAATCTTCGACCACTTGCAGGACGGGATTATTCTCATGGATCAGGAACGAAAAATCATGGTAATGAACCCATCCGCAGAGAAAATGACCGGTTGGAAACGAGGAGAAAAGGTCCCGTTCTGCTCCTACTGCCAAAACAGAGAGTTGGAACCGGGAGAAGAACGATGTTATTTGCTCGCCAAACGGGAGGTTCCCTATTTTCTTTCTGCGATGCCTACCTATGAAGGACGGTACGTAGACATGGAGATGAGCACGGCTGTCATCTATGAAAATGGTGAACAAAACATGCAGGATGTCCTATTAGTTTTAAAAGATATGACGGTCAAGAAAAAAGAAGAGGAGGTCAGAATCTCCAAGCAGGTGCTGCAAAAAACGCTAGAAGCTCAAGAAAATGAACATAAGCGCCTGGCCCGTGAGCTGCACGACGGCGTAGGACAATCCTTGTATTCCGTTTCGGTAGGCATTCAAGCGATTCAAGCGCGCCTCAACGAGAAAGGACAATTCCGGGACTTCATGCAAGAGATCGTAAATGAGCTGGAAAAAGCGATACAAGACGTCAAGCTGTATTCTCTACAGCTGCGTCCGCATAGTCTCGATCAACTGGGTCTGATTCCTACGGTACGGCATCTGGTTTCCAGCTTGAACAAAGCACATCAGGATGTTTCCATTACCTTTTCCTACAGTAATGTCAGTGATCATTTTCAGCCAAACTTGGAAATCAATCTGTACCGTGTCATCCAGGAAAGCTTACATAATGCACTGAAGTACGCGAAGGCGACACTCATTGAGGTGATCTTGTACAAGGAGGACGACCTACTGACTTTGCTGATTCAGGACAATGGAATTGGATTTGTGCGCGATCAGGTTCAAGTTGGTCTGGGCCTCAAACATATGGAAGAACGAGTGGATCAAATGGAGGGGACTCTTCAGATTCAATCCGTGCTTCACGAAGGTACTTCGATCAAGGTAACGGTAGTAGGACAGGGAGGGGGAGTAGAGTGATACGGGTGCTTTTGGTTGATGATCACACGATGATTCGGAAGGGATTGCGTGTGCTTCTCGAAAGTTACTCTCAAATTAAAATTGTCGGAGAGAGTCACACAGGCAATGATGCCATCCTGAAAGCCAATGAGCTAAAACCCGATGTAGTGCTCATGGATTTGTCATTGCCGAATGGGCTGGATGGGTTTACCGCGAGCAATGAGATTCGCAAGTCGAATTCTTTCGCGAAAATCGTCATCTTGACCATGCATGACGAGGAGATTTTTGTCCAGAAAGCCATCACCGTCGGAGCCCATGGATACATTTTAAAAAACAGCCATGGAGAGCTGCTGTATCAAGCCATTGTGGAGGTTTACAGAGGCAAGCGCTTTTACAAGACTTCTGTATCGCAAGAGATCATTAATCTATGGCTGAAATCGGATGCCAAAACGATACCTTCTGTTTTAACGCTACGTGAAAAGGAGCTAGTCAGACTCATTGTGCTTGGCTATACCAATAAGGAAATAGCAGATAAGCTGTTGATCAGTGTCAAAACTGTGGAGAACCACAAAACGAATATCATGCAGAAACTAGGACTGGATTCTAAGCATCAATTGATCCAATACGCCATAAAAAATAGATATCTCGATTTGGCGTTTTAATTTGCATAGATCAAAAAGTAGGGGACTTCCCCTATATGGAAAAAAGGACAGGCGAATAAACTGAATAGAGAGACTACACCTTAAGAACCATCATCGTACACTTGGAAACCATATCGTCGTCGAAGGAGGAACTATGGCAAAACAAGTACACTATACGGTTGTCATCGTGGGAGCAGGCTCAGCCGGTATCTCTGTTGCTGCCCGTCTCGTCCGGGCTTCCAAAAGGCTCAGAGGACAAGTCGCCATCATCGATCCCGCATCCAAGCATTATTATCAGCCTTTGTGGACATTAGTCGGAGGTGGTGCTGCAAAAAAGGAGAAATCCGAGCGTGATCTCTCTGCACTGATTCCCGCAGGCGTCGACTGGATTTGCGATGCGGTCACCATGTTTCAACCAGAACAACATACGCTTCATACGAAACAGGGGGCCGTCTTTTCCTATGACTACCTCGTTGTTGCTGCCGGTCTGCAACTAGATTGGGAAGGGGTAAAGGGCTTGAAGGATGCCGTTGGGAAAAACGGTGTTTGCAGCAACTACGCATACCAAACGGTTGAAAGTACATGGGAAGCCATCCGGAGTTTTAAAGGCGGTACTGCCATTTTTACCCACCCGAATTCACCCGTAAAGTGTGGCGGGGCCCCTCAGAAAATCATGTATTTGGCCGATGACTACTTTCGCAAGCTACAAGTTCGCAATCAGTCACAGATCATTTTTGCATCGGCAAAGGGAAGTATTTTTGACGTTCCAACGTATGCTAATACCCTCAACAACGTCATTCGTCGAAAGAACATCGAAACGAGATACAAGCACAACCTATTGGAAGTGCGGGCGGATACGAAAGAAGCTGTATTCGAGAATCTGGAAACCAAAGAGCAGGAAGTATGGAAGTATGACATGCTTCATGTGACCCCTCCCATGAAAGCGCCCGATTTCATTGCAAACAGCGCATTGGCAGACACAGGGGGTTGGGTGGATGTCGATCCATTTACACTTGTGCACAAAAGGTTTCCCACTATTTTCGGTATTGGCGATTGCACGAATCTTCCCACGTCCAAAACCGGAGCTGCGATTCGCAAACAGGCACCAGTCGTCGAGAAAAACCTGCTCGCGCTGATCAATGGGACTCCATTGGCTGCCAAGTATGACGGTTATACATCCTGCCCACTCGTAACGGGGTACAACAAACTCGTGCTAGCCGAATTTGATTACAACCTGACACCGTGTGAAACCTTTCCTTTTGACCAATCCAAAGAGAGATTCAGTATGTACCTGATGAAAAGAGAACTGCTTCCCATCCTTTATTGGAATGGCATGCTTAAAGGATTGATGTAAATGTGTCCACGCAAGTAGAGTATGGCGTGGCTGTCTTCCAAAAAGCAAAAGTGCGAGCCGAGCGTAAAAGCGAATCTGTTTCCGTGGCGCTTCTCGAAGTTCTCGCGGAAAAATTAAACGAATAAGAGATGTTGTAAAGGGAGGAATGAACCATGTTATTGCGTTACTTTTTTGATGAGAAATTGGCCCATGCATCCTATCTGGTTGGCTGCCAAAAAACCGGGGAGGCGATTGTGATCGATCCTGCCCGTAATCTGGCTCCTTATTTTCAAGTCGCCAAAGCAGAGGGAGTTACCATTGTAGCCGCCACGGAAACCCACATTCACGCTGATTTTGTATCTGGTGCAAGGGAATTGGGGGCAGTTCACCAAGCGAAGCTGTTTTTATCCAATGAGGGCGATGAAGACTGGAAATATCAATACTTGGAGGGTTTGGACCATCAGCTTGTCCACGATGGAGATCGTTTTTTTATCGGAAACTTGCTATTTGAAGTTATGCATACGCCTGGCCATACGCCTGAGAGCATCTCCTTCCTTTTGACTGACCATGGAGGGAATGCAGATCGCCCCATCGGGATCTTCACGGGAGATTTCGTCTTTGTCGGCGATATCGGCAGACCGGATTTGCTCGAAAAAGCGGCGGGAATGAAGGGTACGTCCGAGTCAGGTGCACGAGACATGTTCCAGTCCCTCCAAAAATTCAAGCAACTGCCGGATTATATGCAGGTATGGCCAGCTCATGGCGCAGGAAGTGCTTGCGGGAAAGCACTGGGGGCCGTGCCGTCTTCTACCGTCGGCTACGAAAAACTCTTTAACTGGGCGATGTCACACTCTAGTGAAGAGGAATTCGTTCAGGCACTCCTTGATGGACAACCAGAGCCGCCAACGTATTTTGCAGTGATGAAGCGCGTGAATAAGGAAGGCCCTGCTTTGCTCAAGGAACTCCCCGTTGTTCAAGAGTTCAACTCGCTTGAAGCGGTCAAGGAATCGGTGGAAAACGGACAGCTGATCGATACGCGTCCTTTTCAGAAATTTGCGAAGGGGCATCTGGCGGGAACTCTTCACATTCCTTTTAACAAGTCATTTGCCAACTGGGCGGGCTGGATTGTCGATTACAATCGCCCGGTTCACATTCTGGCCAACCCAGATGAGCTGGACGAGATTTTGCAAGCCCTGCATTCCGTAGGGATTGATCATGTCACAGGATATATCGACTGCGGCAAGTTAATAGAAAGGGAAGCGTCTTCGCTCGAGACAATCGAGGAGGTAACACCGCTGGAGATTGCAGATCGCGTGGAAAAAGGAGAGGTTCACGTAGTAGATGTTCGTAATTTGGCTGAGTGGAAGGAAGGACACATTCCGGATGCACAGCACATCATGCTCGGTACACTCGCCGTGCGGCTGGTTGAGATTCCTCGCGAGAAGCCACTTCTTGTACAGTGCCGTTCCGGTGCCCGATCCGCTATTGGCGCCAGCATTCTGAAAGCAAACGGATTCAAAGAAGTGATGAATTTGAGCGGCGGAATATTGAAATGGCAACGAGACGGCTTGGCAGTCGTAGAACTAGGATAAAACGAAGCGAGGAGTTGCAAGGGTGAGCCTATGACTATCGACCTCGTAATCACACTGTTTGTTATCGGTTTCGCGGGATCATTTATCTCTGGTCTCGTCGGGATCGGGGGCTCCATCATCAAGTATCCGATGCTTCTGTACATTCCGCCCGCCCTTGGATTCGTTGCTTACACAGCTCACCAAGTATCCGGAATAAGTGCCGTCCAAGTATTTTTTGCCACCCTGGCTGCTGTTTGGACTCTACGCAAAGATCAGCTTATCCATTACCAGCTCGTTGTGTACATGGGAAGTGCCATTATTGTAGGGAGCTTGCTTGGAGGATATGGAGGAAAATATCTTTCAGCAGATGCCGTCAATATCGTCTACGCCATTCTGGCCACCATTGCTGTAATCTTGATGTTCCTGCCAAAAAAGCGAATGGACGAACGTGAACAGACGACCGAGATGATCTTTCATAAGCCAACAGCTGTATTATCCGCTTTGATTGTCGGTGGTGCCTCTGGAATTGTAGGGGCAGCTGGCGCTTTTATTTTGGTTCCCATCATGTTGATCATCCTTAGGATACCGATAAGAGTTGCGATTGCTTCCTCTCTTGCCATCACCTTCCTTTCTTCCATTGGATCGACCATAGGAAAATGGATGGCAGGGGATATATTGTTTTGGCCATCCGTGATCATGGTATTCGCCAGCATCTTGGCAGCGCCGCTCGGTACAAAGGTCAGCAAACGTTTGGACACCCGGATTCTCCAAACCATTCTAGCCTTGTTGATCCTAGCCACGACAATTAAGATTTGGGCCGACATTCTTGCATTTCCATAAATAATAAAGAAAAATAAAAGAATGTTCTATGAAATTACATTTCATAGAACATTCTTATCGAGAGTGGTGGAGGGACTGGCCCGATGAAACCCGGCAACCTTCGTAATCTACGGTGACAAGGAGCAGTTTGCATAAAGCAACTGCTCTTTGTTGAAACTCGTTTCCCAATTGATGAAAGTATCCTAAAATAAAGAAGAAAGGAGGATACTTTCAAACTGAAATCGGCAGAAAATTATCAGACTATACTGAACTTGAAGCGATCAAGAACGCTTTTCACAATCGATATCAATCCGTGAAGAAACTCACGAACGAAGGGGTATCAAACATATGACAAACACCATACATTCAATAGAATTCATCAAGCGCCGTCAAAAACTCGCGGAAAAAATGCCTGACCACAGCGCACTTGTCCTCTTTTCAGGGGTTGTCAAGACACGCAGCAATGACGATAAATATCTGTTTTCACCAAACCGCAACTTCTATTATCTAACGGGCATTTCGCGCAGCAACCTCATTCTCATGATCACAAAACGCGCTGGCATCGTAAACGAAACGCTATTTCTTCAGCGCCCAAATGAGCTGGAAGCGAAATGGACAGGGGCGGTCTTATCCGATCAAGAGGCGAAGGAGCAATCTGGTATTGAACACTTCGACTATCTCGATGAGTGGCTGGAGTCATTTGGAGTCTTTGTGAGGCGCTGCGAAGGCAAGTCCTCACTCTATCTTGACTTGTATCGCTATCAGTGGAGCGACGAGCTGACCCCTGCAGACAATTTTGCCGAAGACGCGCAGAAGAAATACCGGACCCTTCAAATTCACGATGCGGGCCCATGGCTGAAAGAACTGCGTATGTTGAAGAGTTCGGCCGAAATCGAAGAGATCAGACGTGCGATTACGATCACGGATGAAGCAATCCGGCGCATGTGGTCGTATGCACGTCCTGGAATCATGGAATATGAACTAGAGGCGCACTATGATTTCACGTTGAAGTCGCACGGTGTTCGCGAGCTTCCTTATTTACCCATTATTGCTAGTGGCGTCAATGCTACTATCTTGCACTATGAAGCGAATAATCAGCGTGCGGTAGATGGTGACTTGGTCCTCCTCGACCTCGGTGCAGCATCGAATTACTATGCGGCTGATATTTCGCGAACGTTTCCCGTAAATGGTCGCTTTACTGAACGACAGAAAGCGATCTATCAACTCGTGCTCGAAGCAGAAATCAAGACCATCGAAGCAGTGAAGCCTGGTGTCACACTTTCAGAACTCAATGATGTTACGAAACAGGTCCTGACAGATGGTCTGCTACGTCTCGGTCTCATCCAAGACAGCAGTGAGCTCTCCAAATACTACTATCATTCCGTGTCACATCACCTTGGACTGGATACGCACGATTTCTCAGATTACAATGTTGGCTTGCAGCCTGGTATGGTGATCACGATTGAACCAGGTCTGTACATAGAGGAAGAAGCCATTGGGATTCGGATTGAAGATAATGTGTTGGTAACAGCAGAGGGCTGCGAGATACTCTCGTCACAGATCCCGAAGGAAATCGAGGAAGTGGAAATGTTGATTGGGAAAAAGGAATAGCGAAAGCTTAGTGTAACCATAACAAGCTCTGTTATGGTTACTTGCATGTGAACATCTCCTTACAAAAACTAGTAAAACGATAAAGAAATGTCTAATACATCTTCCAAAAAAAACCATTTGATTGTAAAATAAAGTAAAACTAAAAGGGTGATCCAATATGGGGGGACTGCTAGGGACATTGCACCAGTCGCTGCGGTCAGAAATCGAACAACATCGGCGAGCGCGCGGTTATACATTAAGCAAACTAGGGGATTTAACTGGTATTAATCCGGGGACATTGAGCGAGATTCTAAATGGGAATCCACCTCGGGCTATCACAATAGGTCAATTAGATGCGCTCGCTTCGGTGTTTGGCTACGAGCCAGGCTGGATGTATGAACTATATCCCGATGAATGTTTATATGAAGGGAAAATTTCGCGCCCCCGATTGATACCTTATTTGATTCGAAGCGCTGAGAATAGGCGAAAGGATTGCATTGAAGCTGTTGCCTCCCAATTGTTGGAGAATCCCAAAAATATTTCCATCCTTTTTACTGTGGCAGAGCAATTATATGAGGAGGGAAAACTGGGAAAGGCGGTGCCATTCTATGAGTACGTAATTGAGAACGAGAAAGATAGCTACTCAACCCAGTTTGTGATGAGTCACTACCGATTATTTCAGGCAATTCTCGGGACAAATGCCGATGAAAATGAGAAGGCTGTTATTCGCTTTTCATTATATCGAAAGCGATTACCCGAAACGGATCAATTAGACGCCTTATTAAATTTGGCGAAGGTTTGTTTCACTTTGCAAAAATGGAGTGAAGCAGAAACTTACGCAGATGAGCTACGAGAGCTTTCCAAAATTATTTATCAAGATAAGCTGCAAAAACGCAGAAAAAATCGAGCGGCAGAGTTGATAAAAACAGAACGCCCACTCGTCTACTACTATGGAATGGGTTATTTATATAAAGGATTAGTCTTACAGATGCAAGGCGCTTATTCACACTCGAAAGAATATGTACAAGCATACGCCGATTTATATTGGTTTGAACTTCTGGACGATGAAGGGTTACGAATCGTTGAGCGGTTTGCTGTCTTTGCGAAAGCGAATTTTTACACACTGGAAGTATTAATGGGAAATGAAGATATCATTAAGGAATACACCGACTATCTGGCGGAGCAGCCTGATGAAATACTTCCGGGCCTCGTTACAATTATGGAAGCTGCTAATAAATATCATTTTTGTGTCGATGAGGTTTTATTACGCCTCTCTGAAGATATTGGTAGATTCCATGAACGAACATTGTTGGTTAATATGGTTCAGCACCTCCAATATCGATATCAGAAAGCAATATATGATTTTACAAAGTGGCGCATTGAAAGTGGACTCAATGAAACCCTGCACTGTTTCGTACTATCGAATTTGATGAATCGACATTATGATGCTCTGCAATGTGTACAGTTGTTTGAAAAATATCGACATCTTGCTTCTCCATCACAGATTCTCCAATATCAAGCCATTGTAATTGGAGAGAAGAAGGCTGAAGCTACATTTATAAACGAGTTGTAGGACGCTGTATCAACAATTACTAAAAAAGATGATAAGTAGAGAGGATGAAAAAGAATGAAAAATGTATTCCTGGCCCTTCTTCTAACGTTTGGGTTTAGCAGTGGCATCGTTTACGAACCACAAAAGTCTGAGGCCCAACACGTAATTAACTATCAGCATGGTGCAGATTTTTAGAAACAGTTTTTATAAGACACGAAAAAACATCCTTTCGATAGGATGTTTTTTTCTATTCAATTTTTTCTTAGTTGGTGAATTCTTGCATATTGATTTATAGTTATTAATGTCATATTTTGTAAATCATAGGAGGTGCTTAACATAAAAGGTATCGCAAGTTCATTAGAAAGGGACGTCTCTGTGCACCCAGGAACATCCCCGAAAAGCAAGGGCACGTTCTGGGGCGCGGGAATAGAAGTAAGTCGCCACCACTTGGATCTGGAAACAAGCATCGAACAACTACGACAGCAAATGATTGAATTGGCTGGAAAACATGGTCTAACAAGTGACGTAGTGTTGGGGGTAAGCCAGCAATTGGACAAGTATATAGTGATGGCGCAAAACAACCATAAAGTGGATAGCATTTGGTAAAGGATCCACGATCGGTCTATTAAAACTGATTGCAAAAGAGGAACCCTTAAGAAAAATGGGTTCTTTTTTACGTCATTTTTACCGCCGGATGGATGCTGACCGCTTCAGAGGAACCACCGAAGGATGAAAAATCCAGTGAGGTGGTTCTTTTTTTCTCTCGTCTCCCATGCCATCATTATAGACGGGGGCGATGAAGGATGTTCCAGGATTTCAAGCTTGTTGGTGACCGTCCAGTCGCGATACAAGTGAAAGAATACGTCAAACGTTTAATTATCAAAGGTGCGCTTCAGGCAGATCAAAAGCTGCCCTCCACCCGAGAAATGAGCAGTCTGTTAAAAGTGAGTCGCAATTCGGTCATTGCTGCATACGAAGGTTTAGAGGATGACGGATTTACGTATGCGATTCCAGGAAAAGGCAGTTATGTTACCACGATGGTGGGCCATTTGACTGCGCATAACGAAGGAACTGACGGCTATGCCTCCTGGCAAATCGACTGGAAGGCACGAATGAACGAATATGCTGTATCTGCTGTAGAACTAGACATGATGAAGCAAGGCATACGCGGCAAAAAAGGAACCATTTCATTCACAAGCATCGCGCCGGATGAGCAGTTATTTGACTTGGGGGATGTAAGGCGGGCGTTTTTGGATCGGATGGCAGTCGAAGGGCAGGTCTTACTCAACTACGGCTATGCCAAGGGCTACAAGCCACTGATCGATTACTTGATGCGATATATGGAGAATAAGGGCGTCGATTTAAGCGGTAAGGATATGCTGATAACAAACGGGTTTACAGAAGGGTTTGACATCGTGTTGTCGGTACTTCGTCCTTCTGCGCGCCGTGGGGCAGCCATTTGTGAAAATCCGACCCATCATACAGCGATCAAGAATTTGAAGTTGCAAGGATTTGAGATTACCGGCATTCCGATGGAGAGTGATGGTATGGATGTGGAGCAGCTTGAGGCGGTGTTGCATAAGCAGACAAACAGCTTCGATTTGGCCTATTTGACTCCTTCCTATCACAATCCGACAGGCATAGTCATGTCGCCAGCGAAGCGCAGTGCGGTTATGAAATTACTGATGCATTATCAGATTCCTGTGATCGAGGATGGATTCAACGAGGAGTTGCGCTACTCGGGAGCGCATGTTGCGCCATTAATCGCGACAGCAGGGCAGGGGAATGGTGTCATCTATATTGGTAGCTTCTCCAAGGTACTGTTCCCTGGATTGCGAGTGGGCTGGTTGCTCGGAGACAAGGCATTGATCGACAATCTGGAAAGCATTAAGCGTGCACGCACCATTCACACTTCAACCATCGATCAATCAATACTCTATCAATATTTGCTAAATGGAAACTTTGATAAATATGTCAAAAAAGCCCGTATGGAATATAAGCGCAAATATGAACTGACAAAGGCATGCTGTGAAGTATATCTCCCTGAGGCGCAGTTAACTGGGGACGGGGGCTTGCATTTGTTTCTTACCTTTCCGCAAGGCGTAAATACACGCCAACTGCTAGAAGCTTGCACAGAGCAAGGGGTCATTTTTACACCGGGGGACAAGTTTTTTATTCAAGAAGGAACAGGGACGAATACTTTGCGACTAGGTTTTTCACGAGTAACGGATGAAAATATCGAGCGGGGCATTCAGATAATCGGCAAACAGGTGCGCCCCTTTCTGGAGAGATAACGATTACAAACTACACAACCATTTGGAAGAAAAATGAGGTGTCATCATGAAGATAGGCGTTATTATGGGTGGTATTTCTTCAGAGCGAGAAGTTTCGCTGAAGACTGGTCAAGAGATGATCAATCATTTGGATCGGAGTCGCTACGAGGCAGTTCCCATTGTCATTACTCAGCGAGCGGATTTAATCACGCAGGTACAGCAGGCTGGCATCGATTTCGCGCTGTTGGCACTGCATGGTCAATATGGTGAGGATGGCACAGTGCAGGGAGCACTGGAGACACTTGGTATTCCCTATACAGGAAGCGGTGTCCTGGCAAGCAGCCTATGCATGAATAAACAACTGTCCAAGATGCTGTTGAAGGCAGCGGGCATTCAAACGCCTGCAGGACTTTACTGGAAGGACGTTTATGATCCACAAGCGGTGAAGCAATTGGGTTACCCGGTGATTGTGAAGCCAAACTTGGGGGGATCCAGCATAGGTGTCCAGCTCGTGCAAAATGAGAAGGAGCTGCTGTCGGCTGTTCAGGAAGCCAGTCATTTGGATCAGGGGATCTTGATTGAGCCCTATTTGAAAGGGACGGAGTTAACCTGCGCGATTCTGGATGGCGAGGTACTACCGATAATCGGCATTCGCTCCGCACATTCAGAGTGGTTCGACTACCGAGCGAAATATGAGGATGGGGGCGCGGAGGAGAAGGTGATCGAGCTTCCTCCCGTTACCCAGCAGCGTGTGCGCGAGGCTGCGCTCGCAAGCTACCAACTGCTGAAGTGCAAAGTCTATGCAAGGGTCGATATGATTTTGTGTCAGGATATACCTTACGTATTAGAAGTGAACACCTTACCGGGGATGACCGCCAACAGCCTGTTTCCAAAGAGTGCAGGTGCAGCAGGTATGACCTTTACACATCTGTTAGACCGTATTATTGCCAGCTCGCTCCACGAACGGAAACGGGAATGGGGGAACACTGTAACAGGATAACATCTATAAGAGTGATCTAACGGAAGAGAAACCCTACATGTATGGGGTTTCTCTTTGTTTCATTGACTGGAGTAGTGAATGACTACGGAACATTTTACAATACGATCTCCGTTGTTTCGATAAATGTGGGGCCTGTCTGCTTTAAAAATAAGAGTATCCTCTGACTCAACTACGTAAACTTGTTCATTGACGACAACCTCTAGCGTGCCTTCATTTACGAGAATAAACTCCTCAACGCCAGTAGTATGCGGTTCTGCTATACGCTCGCATCCTGGTTCAAGGGTTACTGAAAAGATCTCAAACTGCTGTTCGGGATTATATGGGACTAGTGGATACACACGATATTGACCGTTATTTTCAATAATGGGGTTTACTTCCTTCTTTTTTATGATCGTGACATTCGGCTTGTATTGACTAACGAGTGAAGAAAAGGACAAGCGCAACCCACTAGCTATTTTCCAAAGGGTAGTGATGGTTGGAGCAGACTTGCCTCTCTCAATTTGTCCGAGCATCGTTTTGCTAACCCCTGTTATTTCAGAAGTTTTATCCAAGCTCAAGTTTCTTTCTTTTCGGATACGCTTTATATTCTCACCAATATTTGTGTGAAACTCTTCCATAAATACCCTCCATTGAATTCGGACGTTATATTCCACGTATGTACGCTATATTCTGCAATTAATCTGTATATAGCTCGGACCAGACACTATATAGTCCAAAATATACGAAAAGAGGTGCTATGTCTATGGAGAACAAGATCTTTCAAGGATCACGGAAAATTCCGATGGAAATGTTGCTGCTGTGTTAACGATTAATCATTCAGGTCTGAGCTATTAAAGCACAGATCCCTATGAATAATTCCAACCGTCCGATCTTGTTTACGAAATCAGGTGTCAAGAACCACCGGGCTTTTTCATATTGCCTCTTGAATCTCAAGTGACATGAGGTTTTATAATTGGCTAAAGGGGGGTGTTATAACGTGCACGCAAAGGCGAGGAACAGATTAGACACCACACAAAATCAACAGAACGATCTAACAACAAAGGAAGTGAAGTTCTCCATAGGACAAGTGGCGAAAATGACAGGATCTTCTGTACCCACTGTTCGGTATTATGACGAGATTGGCCTGCTTTCACCTGCTGAGATAACTCCTGGAGGTCATCGTATGTATACAGCAGAGGAAATATGGCGGTTAAAACTGATCCTAACCCTGCGCTATTTAAACTTTGGAATTGATGATATTAAGAGAATGTTAGCTGGGGATATCCCTGTTGATATGGCGATAGAATGGCAAATCGAAGCTTTGGACATCCAAATGCGTACACTTGCCAGCATGAAGACTATTTTGGAACAAACAAAGCAGAGTAAGGACGGCAATGATTCTTTGAGCTATATGCACGAGCTTATTGAATCGATTTCCACAAATGCATTGGAACGAGAAAAGTTTATTTTGGAAAAAATGTTTTCGTCCGTTTTTCCTGAACAATTTCCGGTTGAATGGCGAGAGATATTTTTACTAGGGGTTAACGTCTCTTCGTTGCTGGAAGGCAATCTTTCGGCGGCGCAAACGGCTGCATTAGATGAGTTGGAGGCAATGTTTAATGATCCACAGATTGTCCGGGAAATGAAGCATAATGTTATGTCCTTCCTGGAAGTAGTTCACCTACCTAAAATCAGTGTGGAGATGTGGACTGCCAGAATGCTTAAAAACCATAAACAGCTGTTGAAAGCAGCAGAGCAACATGCAACTCCAGATAGTCCTGTCGTACAGGCGAATATTCAAGAGTATGTGTTGCTGTTTGCGGATGTTGACGAACTTCCTGTCTCGCAATCATTTTTCCGTCGATTTGCTGAATGGTTGCTTTCAAGCCAAACCGAAAATCTCGAGCGCTTTAGAAGAATTTGTATAATCCTGTACCCAGGTCTGCAATCGTATATGAAAACAAATGAATTATTCTACCAAGGAGTACAGTGGAAGCTTCAACAACTGGATAACGAGTAAAAGTACTCTTTGTTACAGCTTGCGGAGGAGGTGAAATCATCTGTCATCATCGGAAGTTCTTTCAAATTGAAAAGGGCGGGAGGTGGCATGCTGACACATGAAAAAAAACAACCGAAAAACGTACAGTGTCTTTATAGGGGGATTTGTCACGCTATGTCTGTTCCTGGTGGTTGGTTGCAGCACGCAAACAATTGTTCCAACCTGGCAACAGGAGAGTGCCAAACCAAAATCGGGCGGAACCATTACAGTAGCGTACCCTTATGAACCAGATACATTAGATGCTCACATGTCTGCTGGATC
This sequence comes from Brevibacillus brevis, assembly GCF_022026395.1. NCBI lineage: Bacteria > Bacillati > Bacillota > Bacilli > Caryophanales > Paenibacillaceae > Brevibacillus > Brevibacillus brevis. Next base: position 2,999,003 of record NZ_CP041767.1, read on the forward strand.
TGCTGGGGTCTATACCTGGTTGCTCGGTGGATCTCTGCTCTATAAGGATCCTGCATCAAACGAATACAAGCCCTCTCTAGCTAGTGACTTTAAAATTTCTGAGGATGGCAAAACGTGGACCTTCACCATTCGTTCCGGGATTACCTTTCACGATGGGACACCGCTGACCGCAAAAAGTTTTAAGGAAACCTTCGATCGTGCACTTAATCCGCAGACAAAAGCAAAAACAGCCGCTGAGGTAATGGCTCCAATAAAAAGTGTGAAAGCGCCAGACGATCAGACCCTCGTTCTGGAACTACATGAACCCAATACTGCCTTCCTCGATTCGCTAGGGAATTATATTACACAGCCCTTATCATTGAAAGCGATTGAAAACGCTGGGGAGGATTATGTCAGGAGTCCTGTGGGAGTAGGGCCGTGGAAGTTTGAGAGTTGGAATACGGGGGAAGCTGTCACCTATGTTAGAAATGAAGCTTTTCAGTGGGGAGAACCATATTATGAAAATCAAGGTCCTCCAAGAGCCGACAAGCTTGTCATAAAAGCGATTGCTGACAGCCAACTCAGATTGTCAGCGCTAGAGAGTGGTGCTATCGATGTAGCAACGGAAATACCTGTGAAAGACGCGATCTATTATCGGAATAATTCGAAATATCAAGTGATAGAACGCTTGCGTCCAGGACTGGGCTTATTGATGGAGATGAATTTGAAGAGACCACCGTTTGAAGATATTCAGGTGCGTAAAGCATTTCATATGCTCATCAATAAAGAAGCCATTGTCCAGGCTGTTACGAAGGGAGAAGGCGAAGTAGCCCATACGCCATTATCTCCATCGACGCTAGGGTATGACAAATCCTTAGAAAAGTACGGGTACGCGTATAATGTGAGCGAAGCCAAGAAATTGTTGGACGATGCTGGTTGGAAAGTAAATGGAAGTGGTGTGAGAGAAAAGGACGGAAAAACACTGAGTCTGAATTTACTCAGTACCGCAGATTTTGACAAAGAAGCCCAATTGCTCCAAGCCATGCTGGGAGAGGCTGGTATCAACATAAAGATACAGAATCTGGAAATAGCAGGGTACATGCAGGAAGTCATCAAAGGAAATTTTGATGTAACGTTGATATCGGGCGTCTATGATGATCCTGATATTTTATACTTTTATTTCCATTCCACCGGTGCCTACAACCTGTCTGGTGTAAAAGACGACAAGCTGGACGCCCTCCTTTTGAAAGGGCGGACAACCTTACAGACTCATGTCAGAAAGCAAGTGTATATGGATGTACAAAAGCATCTCATTGAGCAAGCGTACGTTGTCCCTCTTTATTACGATAAGGCCTATACTGTCATAAATTCTCGAGTAAAAGGAGTAAAGTGGACATCTGTCATGCCGACATATAATGACAGCTGGGTCGAGAACTAACTACATGCCAACAAAGGAGAGAAGCGCATGCAACATAACGGATGGATTGATTCTTTTGAAAAATATGCCCAAAATTTGATAACCAAAAGTCAGGTTCCTGGTGTTTGTATGGGATTAGCAAAGGATGGTGAAATCTTCTATAGTAACGGATTTGGCTTCCGTGATGTGGAACGGCAGTTAGGAGTTACAATCGATACGGTTTTTGGTATCGGATCGATAACAAAATCCTTTACCTGTGCGGCAGTCATGCAATTACAAGAGGCGGGTAAGTTATCCGTACATGACCCTGTTGTCAAATACTTGCCGGAATTCCGTCTGAAAAATCTTGATGTGGGGCAAATCACGATTCATCATTTTATGACGAATACGAGTGGAATTCCCCCCTTGCCCACATTTTTGGCAAGTGTGATGCGAAGCTTGGAAGCGAACGAGGTAGAAGACCTTCCATTGATGCAAAACCAGGCAGATGAAACGGTCCCAATCGATACGTACGAAGACCTGATGAGTGTAATCTCTACTTTAGATTTAGAGCTGCTAGGGCCACCAGGCACGGAGTTCAGTTATTCCAATGACTGCTTCGCCTTGCTGGGAGCGATCATTGAACGCGTCAGCGGGAAGTCGTATGAGGCTTATGTCAAGGAGCATATCATCGATCCAATCGGGATGGAGCACACGAGCTTTTTTCTGGAAGAGCTAAATGGCTATGAGAATATTACAAAGCTGTATATCATGCGAGACAGAGGCGATTACAAGGAAGTACTCTCATCTCCGAACTGGTGGGATTCTCCCGCTTCTCGGGCGGCAGGATTTATAAAATCAACCGTGCGGGATATGTTGAAATATACGGACATGTTCTGCAAAGGTGGGCTTACCGCACGGGGTAATCGTATCCTGACCCCGGAAAGTGTACAACAAATGATAACCCCTTACTTTCCGACTGACTTGGTACCTGGTCAATTTTACGGATATGGCTTGGTCATAACAACTGACTACTATGGAAAAACATTAGTGGAGCATAGTGGTGGTATTAAAGGGGTTACGGCTCAGATGTGCTTTTTTCCCGAAACAGGACTAACCGGAGTGGCACTGTCCAATCTAGAATTGTCGCCGGTTCTGGCGGTTATGGTGGGTGCGCTAAACAGTCTGGAAAACCGCCCTCCTGAATCCTCTCATCTGGTTAGCAAGATTGATTTCCTAACTGAGGAAGCAATGAATCAATTCGTGGGGGATTATCATTCTAGTGAGTTTGGGACATTGCCGGTCCGATTGGAAAATGGTCAGCTAATGCTCTCTTTTTTGGGAGAAAACTACGTAATGAAGCCGTTTTCTGAAGATCTCTTTGTAGTCCGGGCTTTTGGTACAGATTTCGCGGCACGGTTTATCAGAGCTGAAAAGAATAAGATTGTTCGAATGGCTTTTTCGGGGAGACAATTTACAAAAACGAGTGGGGGAAACGAAAAATGACACTGGGAGCCAACGTAAGTGATGCAAGATGCCGCCAGCTTGATGAGCTTTTTTCTGCGATTGCTGAACAAAATAATTGGAGCGGCAACATCTTGATTTTGGAAGAAGGAAAACCTTTTTATCAAAATTCCATAGGAATGGCCAATCTGGAAACGGCCGAGAGATTGTCACCGCATTCTGTATTTGAGCTTGCATCCGTTTCCAAGGCGTTTACAGCAATGGGCATCATGATCTTGCAAGAGCAAGGGAAGCTCGACTATACAGATACAGTGAACAGCTTCTTCCCAGATTTCCCTTATGACGATATTACCGTAGAGAACCTACTTGTGCACACATCCGGTTTGCCAGATTACATGGATTTATTTGCAGAACATTGGGACAAATCGAAAATCGCGACGAATCAAGACATCCTCGAACAGCTAATCAAGCATCGACCCACCGTATTGTTTCCACCCAATGAAAAGTATGAGTATAGTAATACTGGCTATGCATTATTGGCTTCTATCGTAGAACACGTAGCTGGTACACGATTTGCCGATTTCTTGCAGCAACACATTTTTCAACCACTAGATATGCAGCACACGAAAGTGTACAACCGAAGACATTCTCCTGAGTTGATCCAGCATTACGCCTACGGTTACTTGTATTCTGCTCCATCTGAAGCACTAGTGTTACCGGATGAATCAAGTGAGCAGGATTTTGTCATTTATCTGGATGGCATTCAGGGAGACGGCGCGGTCAGTTCAACACTGGATGACTTGCGTAAGTGGGACAGAGCTCTCTACACAGAAAAGCTGGTCAAAAAAGCAACACTAGAGAGAGCGTTTTCCCCAGTGCAGCTTAGTGACAACAGTCTATCTCATTATGGGTATGGCTGGCGGCTACGTGAAGATCAGGTGACAGGAAAAGTCGTGCATCACGGCGGAAGCTGGCCGGGGTATAGAAGCTGGCTAAGACGTTACATTCAAAAAGATAAAACGATTATTTATCTCACAAACGTGGACCAGGAACGGGAGTGGACAGAAAAAGTAGTAGAGGCAGTCGAGAATATTTTATTCGAACAACCGTATGTCATGCCGTAACCATTGTTAGGTACATAAAAAAGAGGAGCCGCCATCTACGGTTCCTCTTTTTTTCGATTTACACAAGCATTTTTTTCACCAGTTGTGTCCGGTTGCTGACATCCATCTTTTCAAAAATGGATTTCAAATGCTTTTTTACCGTTACTTCGCTCAAATACAAGCGGGCAGCGATTTCGGCGTTCGTTAATCCCTCCAGAACAAGAGCGGCTACTTCCCTTTCTCGTACCGTCAGTATGCTCATGTTCTACGAGGTAACCATGCCCTGTGAAGCTGGTAGAGCAGGAGATGGAACCGCTTCTTCTTCCAAATGCAAATCCGCATCCAATCCCGATCGTTTGAGCAGCTTTTGCAAGTAAGCGGGGAGATGCTCGCCTTGCGTATCACGAAAAAATACGAGTGTGGGTGTTACTCCATCGTAGTTGGTGTGGGTGGCAAATTCGGCAATATCAAATCCCAAACTTTCATGGGCGGCTTTGAAAAAGGGAAATGGTGCAGGTGAACACAACAAAAACTCCCCAGTGAACATCAACCCATGCAGCAAATGGCCAATGGCAGTGTGTTGGGAAACATCCTCGTAATCGTCTTGATGAATCGTGTGAATGAACCAGCCTGCTCGTGCGTGTTCTGGCACGGAGAACCGTTCTAGGTCTTGTTTGGATAGCGCAGTAAAATAGGAACGGGAGCCGGAATGTTCCATCAGATAAGGAAGAGTTTTTTCATTGATGGGAACAACTGCGGCAAGTGCCGAGATCGCTCCGTTTTCATTGCGCAGAACGCGAAGTACGTCATACCCGAGAGAGAATAGTCGGTCATGATCAAGCCAATTCAATGGGTACAAGGTTTGCTCCGCTGTCAGGTGAAAACCAAAATGGCGGTTTGTATGCGGATCAAACAGTTTGATTGTTTTAGGGGAGGGACAGAGTCGCTGGTTGCGGATATACTCCAGCAGTTCTTCCCGATGACCAATGTGGATCGATTCGAATGGTTGGGGTAATGGATCGAACCAATTTAAAAAAGCGCGAATGAGTGCGTCACCTAAAAAGAAGGTTAGCTCCAATGCCTCTGGAGTGCGGACCGAATGGGCTGACTTGGTGAACTTCTCATAATAGTAGTAAACGGACCGCTTTTGCAAATCTGCAAAATGAAGCGGAGTGCGTGCCCGCATGTCCTGGGCGATTGCTTCTCTCATCAAGGAATGAATCGTCCAGCCGCTGTCCACTTTCCGTACAAACGAAAATCGGATCAATTGGAAAAACTCGGACGCCGTAATTTCCCTTTTCAATAAAAAAGACAGATTATCCTGATTGAAGTGACGCAATACGGCAGCAGCTTCGACGAGCGGACGCAGTATCTTTTTCGCTGATCCGAATTTTGATCCGGAGCATGCGGCGCTGACCGATGATCCCTATGTATTCGGCATCAATTTGGATCTGACACCCCAAGACCTGATCACAGCCGAGCGACTCGTCTCCTGCACAGAAGCTGGGTGCACAGGCTTGGATTTCGAGATTTGCAAACGTGCCTCCATCGGTCATCCTAATCAAAAGGGAGCCCAGGCGTACGCGAACGCAATTTTGCCTCTTCTGTAATCAAGCAAAGAAACATGGGATGATTGACAATGAAAAGCTGTTGGAGGAACTGATGTTCCCTAACAGCTTTTTCATGGTACAATGTAAATATAAGTAAAACTGAATACTATCGGAAGGATGATGGGCATGAGCGAGTCTAATCAGGAGTATATCGTAATCTCGGGTGCGAGGGAAAACAATCTCAAGAACGTCTCCTTACGTATTCCCAAGCGGAAGATTACGATCTTCACCGGTGTATCTGGGTCCGGCAAGTCGTCGATCGTCTTCGATACGATCGCTGCAGAATCCACACGATTGCTGAATGAAAACTTCAGCATGTTCGTTCGCAATTTCCTGCCGCGCTATCCGCAGCCGGATACGGACGCGATCGAGAACCTGAGCATGGCAGTTATCGTGGACCAGAAGCGGTTGGGCGGCGGTTCCCATTCCACGATGGGCACGATTACCGATATTTCTCCCATTCTCCGTCTTCTCTTCTCCCGAGTAGGAAAGCCCTATGTTGGACAAGCGCACATGTTCTCTTTTAACGATCCACAAGGTATGTGTCCCGAATGCAACGGGATCGGTCGCAAATTAGGCGTCGACCTCAGCAAGGCAGTAGACATGTCCAAGTCGTTGAATGAAGGGGCAATCATGCTGCCGGACTATAAAGTGGACAGCTGGGATTGGACGATCATCGTGCAGTCGGGTTCGTTCGATCCAGACAAGAAGCTGAGCGATTATTCGGAAGTGGAACTGGAGCAACTGCTCTATGGCAAGGCGAGAAAAGTGAAGATGGATTTCGCAGGGAAGGCAACGAATATTACAGTGGAAGGCGTTATTGAGAAGTTCACCAACAAATACATTAAGCAGGATGTAAAGACGAAGTCTGAGCGTACACAAAAAGCTGTTGCGCCGTTCATCTCTGAGGGTCCCTGCCCAAGCTGCCTCGGAGCAAGACTCAGTCAAGCCGCGCTAAACTGCAAAATCAACGGACTTAATATTGCGGAGATGTCCTCCATGGAGGTCGGTCGGCTTATCCGCGTCATTCAAGAGATTGACGATTCAGTTGCTGCACCGATGGTCAAATCGCTGACGGAGCGGTTGCAGCATCTGGTCGATATCGGACTGGACTACTTGACGCTGGACCGTGAGACGGATACATTGTCCGGCGGCGAGTCACAGCGCGTCAAGATGGTGAAGCACCTGAGCGGCAGTCTGGTGGATGTCACTTACATTTTCGATGAGCCCAGTGTTGGCCTGCACCCGCGTGATGTGCATAGACTAAACGAATTGCTTCAGAAGCTGCGCGACAAGGGCAATACCGTCATTGTCGTCGAGCATGATCCTGATGTAATCAAGGTGGCAGATCATATCGTCGACGTCGGTCCTCACGCCGGCAGCCACGGCGGTACCATCGTGTATGAAGGAAACTTCCAAGGTCTGCTAGAGTCAGGGACTCTGACTGGTACCCATATGAATCGGCCGCTCCAACTAAAGCAAGATTCCAGGAAAGCGACTGGCAAGCTGACCATCGAAAACGCCACACTTCACAACCTGCAAAATGTTAATGTTGATATTCCAACAGGAGTGCTGACGGTCGTTACCGGTGTCGCGGGCTCCGGCAAGAGTACGCTGATTAACGAAGTATTCCTCGCCAAGCATCCAGATGCGATTGTCATCGACCAATCGGCGGTAGGCGTGTCAACGCGCTCGAATCCCGCGACCTACACAGGGATTATGGATGATGTGCGAAAGGCGTTTGCTTCCGCGAACAAGGTCAACCAAGGTTTGTTCAGCTTCAACTCCAAGGGTGCTTGCGAGAACTGCCAAGGACTGGGTGTTGTGTATACAGACCTTGCATTCCTTGAAAGCGTAAAGTTGCCGTGCGAAGTATGTGGAGGTAGACGGTTCAAGGAAGAGGTGCTCGCGTACAAACTGAACGGCAAGTCAATTGCAGAAGTACTGGAGATGACCGTGGAGCAGGCATTGGAATTTTTTGAGCTAAAAGAGGTTGTGCGCAAGCTCCAGGCGATGAGTGATGTAGGGTTGAACTATATTACACTCGGCCAGCCGCTCAGCACGCTCTCGGGCGGGGAATGTCAGCGCATCAAGCTGGCAAGCGAGCTGCACAAGAAGGGCAGCATCTATGTGATGGACGAGCCGACGACTGGGCTGCATATGTCCGATATCGGTCACCTTCTGGAGATCATGAACCGCCTCGTGGATGCAGGCAATACGGTAATCGTCATCGAACACAACCTCGATGTGATCAGCCAAGCGGATTGGATTATCGATATGGGGCCGGACGGAGGCAGCAACGGCGGTCAGGTGGTCTTCGAGGGCACACCTCCGCAGATCATCCATGCGGAGCAATCGATCACGGGTAGATACTTGAAGTAATGAAACATAACGAAATCAGATCTCCTCATGGGAAACCGGAGGAGATTTTTGTTATGTCAAAATAAATATCAGAAAATAAAAAATAATCTTGACATTAAATCGGGTGATTAGTAAAGTGGTGATTACAAACAGCCTATCGATCGATCGATCGACTAACCTCAAAAAGCAAATGATGGTACCTGGTACCGCCACAAGTAACTGGACATGAGGGACTCTCTTTTCCTGCAATCATCGGTAGAAAGGAGCGCGCTTTTTTGACAAAAGAAAAAATATTTCAAGCAGCATTACGGCTATTCGCAAGAAAAGGTTTTGAAGCAACCAGCATACGTGATATCGCCCTAGAAGCAGAGGTAACCTCTTCCACCCTTTATCATTACATGAAGACAAAAGAGGATCTGCTCGTTGCCATCATGCAAGAAGGATTACAGACTCTTCTTGGGAATGCAAAGGAAGTACTCGCTGAGCTTGAAGCGCCCGAACAGCAATTGGCAGCATTTGTACAGCTTCATGTTACCAGCCATGCCATTGATAAGCTAACAGCGCTAGTAGTAGATACCGAGTTCCGTGCGCTGACAGGAAATACGCGCGAAGAAATTGCCAAGTTGCGCAGTGAATATGAGCTACTCTGGCAGCGTATTTTAACGGGCGGATTAGAGGGGGGCGTATTTACAATAGAAAATACCAAGCTTGCCGTCCTGGCTTTGCTTCAAATGTGCACGGGCGTCGCCCATTGGTACTCGCCCGATGGCCCAAATTCATTGGAAGAAATCAGCTTGAATTTTTCGGATATGGCGCTTGCACTCGTTCAGGCAAAGCGAAACGGCCAACAACTGACTGTCGCTGATTTGGATCTGCCTGAACCCGCTCGTTTTTTTATGAAACCATGGCTGGGGGTTACGGCGGATGAACATTCTTGATGCCCGTGTCCGCTTGCCACAGCAGTTCCGTGAGGCGCGCCTAGGTGAAATGCGAAATGAGTACGTCGGGCAATATGATGCGGTGTTACAAGTAAGATCGACTATCACGAAAACGCTCGACGATTTGATTCAAGAAATGAAGGAATCAGGAGTAGACCACGCCATTATGCACGCAGAATACGAATTCGGCGAGGATGGGGATGCGCTGAATGAAGCATTGGCAAAAGTCATATCCGCTCACACCAGGCTCTTCTCAGGATTCGGTACGGTTTCAATGGAGCATTTCAGACCGATGCGCGCTGTCCAACAAGTGAGCCGCATCAAAGAACTGGGCTTTCTGGGAGTAAACATCCAGCCTGCATTTTTTGAGATGCCGATCGATGATCGCAAATTATATCCCTTATACGCAAAGGCTGCCGAGTTAGGCTTGGCAGTTGCTATTCATACCGGAATTAATTATTCGATGATTCATCCCATCCGGAATGAACACCCGCTGTTGCTGGATCAAGTCGCCTGTGATTTTCCGGAATTAACATTGATTGCGTGTCATGGGGGATGGCCCTGGGTGCCCGAAATGGTTGCCGTAGCGCGCAAGCACCCCAATGTTCTGATGGATTTGGGCGGGCTTTCTCCAAAGTATTTGGGAGTGCAAGGAGCAGGGTGGGAAATGATGTACAGGTTAGCTAACAACCTCTTGCAAGATCAAATCCTCTTTGCAACAGACTGGCCTGTATTTCCTCTGGAACGCGCGATTGCAGAATGGAAGGAATTAAGCATAAAGCCCGAGGTGCTGGAGAAGGTGCTCGGTTCGAATGCAAAAGCATTGATTTCCAAAATAAAGGCGGAGGTAAAAAAGGATGACAACACGTAAGGCGGTGGTAGAGTGTGAGATCCATCAAGAGGTAGGCTGGATTCACCTGAATCGCCCCGAGCGGTTAAATGCGGTGATTCCACAATTGGTAGAGGAGCTGTATGGATCGCTCGACAAGTTGGAACGGAAAGGAGTAAGGGCAGCAATACTGGCTGGCCGCGGGAATGCTTTTTGTGCAGGACATGATTTGCGGCATGAAGAAAAGCCTGCAAATGAGGCTGAGCTTCGCCTTAATTTACAGAAGATTCAGGATATAACCCGAAAGATCCAGCGTGTTCCTTTCCCGGTGATCGCTGCGGTCCATGGTTATGCATTAGGAGCAGGGTGTGAGTTTGCGCTCGGATGCGATTTGATCATCGCCGCTCAAGATGCCGAATTCGGCTTTCCCGAAGTGAGTGTGGGACTTAGTGTTACCGGAGGGATTTCGCATATCCTTCCCATCACGATCGGACTGGTCCGGGCGAAAGAATTGCTGTTTTCGGGCGAAAGGTTTGGTGCATCGCAAGCACTGCAGTTAGGACTCGTCAACAAGGTAGTGGATCATAAAGTGTTAGCTGAAGAAGCTGACAAGTGGGCGAAACGGTTAGCAGAGCTCCCGCAAGTAGCGCTTGCAAAAGCCAAATTTGCGCTAAATCGCGGGGCACAATGCGATCTGGAGGCAGCTTTTGAATTGGAGATCGAGCATGCGCTGGCAACCGTGCAAACGATTGAATCCAAGCAGGCGGCTGAAGGGTTCCGAAAAAAAGGATCGGTTTAGAGAAGGAGGGCTGAAACCTTTTGGACGTGCAAGAAATCAAGTCTTTGACGGCACGGGCGGCCAAACGATGGGGAGAAAAAATCGGGCTTGTCTTTGATGAATGGAATGAACAACTGTCATTTAAGGAGATAGAAGACCGTTCCAACCAAATCGCCAACATGCTCCAAGTGCTGGGCGTTGGCTATGGGGATCGGGTAGCCGTCATGCTGAGGAACCAGCCGGAATTCCCGCTTACCTGGCTGGCGTTGGCAAAACTAGGCGCGAATATCGTGCCGATAAATATAAATTACAAAGAGTACGATGCACAGTATATCCTCCACCACTCCGAAGCAATCGTTATCGTCACTTCACAGGAGTTTTTATCCCTGCTACAGAAGATCAGACCTTCCTTACAAACCCTCCAAACAATCCTCTCAGTAGACCAATCAGACGATCCCAACGTTGTCGATTTCAGAGCAATGTGTGAGACAGCGCCCACGACTCCAACAGCGCTTACCGTTTTTCCTGAAACTTTAGTCAACATCCAGTATACATCCGGCACGACAGGCTTCCCCAAAGGGTGTATGCTCTCACATGAATATTGGCTCACCATAGCAAACAAGATGGTCGAGCAGCATCCCCATTTGACCCATTCAGATGTACTGTTAACGGCGCAGCCCTTTTACTATATGGACCCGCAGTGGAATTTGCTGGGGGCAATCGCTGTAGGGGCAAAGCTTGTGGTTCTCGATCGATTTCATCCCTCTACATTTTGGCAGAAAGTACGGCAATATGGCGTTACTTTTTTCTACTGTCTGGGAATCATGCCCACGCTCATGGTCAAAGCACCACGCTCACCATTTGACAGGGAAAATAACGTTCGCACCATCCTTTGCTCGGCCATTCCCCCGCATCTGCACCGCGAATTGGAAGAGCGATGGGGCGCGCCATGGTATGAGGTTTTTGGCATGACAGAGACAGGCGGAGATATTTCGGTTAAACCACAAGATCATGACCGATTGCTCGGAACAGGCTGCATCGGAAAACCGGATAAAGACCGGACTGTCCGCATTGTTGATACTCAAAATCGCCCCGTTTCGAGGGGGGAGGTTGGCGAGCTCCTCCTGCGCGGCTTGGGGATGATGGATGGCTACTATAAAGATCCTGATGCGACTTGCGCTGCCTTTCAGGGCGGCTGGTTCCACACCGGAGATTTGGTGCGAATGGACGAAGACGGATACATCTATTATGTCGGCAGAAAAAAGGAGATGATTCGCCGGAGTGGGGAAAATATTTCGGCTACTGAGGTTGAGGAAGTCATGAAAATGCATCCGGCTGTGCAATATGCCGCCTGCCTTCCATTGAAGGACGAAATACGCGGGGAAGAAATCAAGGCATACGTGGTAGTGAAAGCGGGCCAAACGGTGTCTCCTCATGAATTGATCTCTCATTGCACCGAGCATCTTGCTTACTACAAGGTTCCACGATATTGGGAATACCGTAGTGAATTGCCTCGTACCCCATCTGAGCGTATAGCCAAGCATGTACTGGCGAACGAAAAAGCAGATCTTCGCATCGGTTCCTATGATCGAATGGATGATACATGGAGATAACCTGCAAATGGAGAGGAAGATATGAATGAATAGTTGGGTAAAGGTACTGAAAGAGCTGACAGAGGCTTCCGGCGTTCCCGGACAAGAACAGGAAGTGCGAGAATTAATACGCATGCACTTGGAACCGCTTACAGAAAAAGTGTTCACAGATAATCTGGGAAGCATAATCGGTCAGAAAACAGGCCTGGCCAATGGACCGAAAATCATGATGATGGGCCATATGGATGAAGTGGGGTTCATGGTAACGCGTGTGATGAAGGATGGATTCATCGCCTTCCAGCCGCTTGGTGGCTGGTGGTCGCAGGTGATGCTGGCACAGCGCGTGAACATTAAAACACGCAAAGGGGATATTGTCGGCGTAATCGGGTCAAAACCGCCGCATCTGCTGTCTTCGGAAGAACGAAAGAAAGTGGTTGAAATCGAGCGGATGTACATCGATATCGGAGCATCCAGCGAAGAACAGGCAAAGGAGCTGGGAATTCGCCCGGGTGATCCAATTGTACCGATCTGCCCTTTCACGGTGATGGCAAATGACAAGATGTATATGGCAAAAGCGCTCGATAATCGCGGCGGTTGTCTGACAGCCATTGAAGTGATGAAACAGTTGCAAGAAACGGATCATCCCAACATCGTATTTAGCGGCGCTACTGCACAAGAAGAAGTGGGATGCCGCGGCGCATTCACGAGCACCTATATGGTGCAGCCGGATCTATTCATTGCATTGGAGACGGGGATAACGTTTGACACGCCGGGAAGAGCCGACTCTCCTAATTTGCCTGATATCAAGTGCGGTGGCGGGCCTACGATTGGTCTATTCGACGGCTCGCTCGTGCCCAATCGGAAGTTGCGGGATCTGTTATTTGATACGGCGGAAGAGGAAGGCATCCCGTATCAATATGGTGCTATTGCAGGTGCGGGTACGGACGCAGGAGCAGCTCATATGGTTGGCAAAGGGGCTCCATCCATCGTCATTGCAATCCCTGCGCGTTATATCCACAGTCACGCTTCGATTCTCCATCATGATGATGTGGAAAATACGGTCAAATTGCTGACGGCTCTCGTCAAAAAGCTGGATCAAAAAACGGTTGATTGGCTCAAATCGTAGGGGGCGAGGATATTTCCCAAACAAGGGAGTGGTGTCATTCATGTGGATAAGAAAGCGGGAAAGCGCCACGTTTGTGAGCATTGTCCTTTCCTGTTTCGTACTGCTGGCAATCGTGTCCGGCTGCGATGCACCTGCAACGAAACAAGGTACGGATGTAGGAAATAAAGATGCCAGTATATCCGAGAAAAAGGGAGGAACGATCACCGTCGCGATCGGCAGTGAACCAGATACACTCGATGTCCACAAATCGACAACGTTAAGCACGGAGGGGGTCGCACTCAATCTAGGGGGGGCTCTCCTTTACAGAGATCCCCAAACAAATGAGGTTAATCCCCATCTGGCGGAATCGTACTCCATTTCGGAAGATGGGAAGACATGGACATTTCGGATTCGCAAAGGCGTTACCTTTCATGATGGGACACTGCTTACTGCACAGGCGTACAAGCGAACGTTTGAGCGGGCCATGTCTCCGGAAATCGCTCCGAAAGGCGTAGGGATGGTTCTTGGCATCATCAAATCGATTAAAACACCAGATGATCAGACCCTTATTTTGGAGTTGAATGAACCGTCTGCCACACTCCTCACCTATTTCACTTCCGCGAGCTGGATGCAGCCACTCTCGGTGGACGCTGTGCAAAAGTTTGGGGATCAATACGGAAGGAATCCGGTCGGTGTCGGTCCATGGAAGATGGAGGGCTGGAAATCAGGAGATTCAATCACGCTGATTCAGAATGATGCGTATCGCTGGGCAACGCCCTTCTTTAAAAATCAAGGAGCACCGAGGCCGGACAAATTAGTTCTGAAATTGATTCGAAATCCGCAAACGGCTGTCGCTGCTTTGGAAAGCGGAACCATCGACATCGCTGATCTGCCTGCGAAAGACGCGAAGAAATTCAAGAACAACGATCGTTTTACCGTACTGGAGCAGACAAAGCGCGGTTTGGGGCTGTTTGTCGAGCTGAACTTGAAAAACGAAATTTTACAAGATAAAAACGTACGCAAAGCGTTGCAAATGGCAGTAAAGAAAGAGGCTATCGTGCAGTCGCATCTGCAAGGCGAAGGAATTGTTGCAGATGGACCGCTGCCAGCAAATTTGTTCGGATACGATCAATCCATTGCCCAATATGCATACAAATACAACCCCGAGGAAGCGGTGAAGCTCCTGGAAGAAGCCGGATGGAAACTGAATGCACAAGGGATGAGGGAGAAAGCAGGAAAACCGCTTCATCTCGAATTGTTGAGTATGGAAGTATGGTCTCAACCTGCCCAGTTGATGCAAGGAATGTTCAAAGCAATTGGGGTAGACGTGAAAATCATTACTCTGGAAGGCAGCGCAGTCGACCAGTTAACTGCTGCCGGCACATTTGACTTGGCGCTGGATGGATACGTCGCTGATGACCCTGATATCTTGTTTCCGTTCATGCATTCAAGTCAGATCGGTGGGATGAATCGTTCAGCTATCCATGACAAAACGATCGATTCCTTACTGGAAAAGGGACAGGTGACGATGAAGAGCGACGATAGAGCAAAAATCTATGAAGATCTTCAGAAGCGCGCTGTAGAGGAGGCGTTTTGGATTCCCATTTACACGGAAAAACGGTTTGTCGTGGTAAACAACCGTGTTCAGGGATTGATGCTTGATCCATCCGGACTGAAATGGTATCAGGACGTGTGGGTTAAGTAAGCGGAGAAACAAAAAACAAGGAGAACAGGTGATGAACAATCAGGAATGGATCGTGAGTTATGAGGAGTTTGTCCGAGAAACAATGTTGGGATGCAAGGTGCCTGGAGCTGCAATTGGAGTGGCCAAACACGGACAGCTCATTTATGCCAAAGGCTTCGGCTATCGAGATATTGAGCAAGGTCAGGTAGTGACAGTTGATACTTTGTTCGGAATCGCTTCGATTACGAAATCGTTCACCGCTATTGCGATCATGCAGCTACAGGAAGCCGGAAAACTGACGGTTGCCGATCCTGTTTCCCGTTTTCTGCCAGAGTTTCAAGTAAAAACGGGAAGTGGTGGAACGGAAGCAATCACCATTCACAACTTTCTAACTCATTCCTCCGGTTTGCCGCCATTATCTTGCGTCGATGAAGCACTCAAGCGTGGGATAAATACTTATGAGGAATTGATGACTTATATGGCACAACTGGAATTTCCTTTATTGGGCGCACCAGGTACGGAGTTCAGTTATTCCAATGATTGCTATACGCTACTGGGAGCAATTGTTGAGCGGGCAAGCGGCAAGCCATATTCGACGTATGTGAAGGAGCATATTCTCCAACCGGCGGGAATGCAGCATAGTTGCTTTTCTTTGGCGGAGTTGCACGGGTACGAGGATAGAACATCGCTATTTGAGACACCGCCGTTTCAATCATCCGGCGGATTAAAATCAACGCTCACCGATATGATGAGATACACCGAGCTGTTTCGAACGAAAGGTTTGATTGGCAAGGAACGGATTCTTCGCACGGAAAGTGTACAGCAGATGATCACCCCTTATTTCCGCTGCGAACAAAATCAATATTACGGGTATGGTGTAGCGATTACACCCAATTTCTACGGTGCTGTGATGCTGGGCCATAGCGGCAGAGAAAAAGGGATCCAAGCCCACATGAGTATCATCCCGGAATACGGACTGGCTACCGTGGTGCTCACTAATCTCAGTGGTTCGCCGGCTGCCGCATTGGCACATGGCACGTTTCACTGCATTGAGAATCGTCCGGCGAAATCAACGCATGTCACGTATAAGGAATATGACCTCCCGACAGAGCGTCTGCATGAATATGCGGGCGAGTATGGCTCTATGGAAGGAATTCATCTTCAGGTAAGCGTGGATGCAGGTACGCTGATCATAACGGTAGATCATTCGGACTCATTCTCTTTAAAAGCTATCGACGAAGACGTTTTTCTCGCGAACGTTGACGGGTCGGATCAAACCGTACGCTTTATACGAGACAAAAATCAAACGGTAATTCGCATGATGGGCTCTTATCGCCAAATTCCCAAGCGAGTTTAGCCATACGCATTCTGGAAGAGAGGAGTGAACGAATCATGAAACAGTACTTGTTGAATCGGGTGCTATCAGGAGTGATTGTCCTCCTCGGCATTTCCATCTTTTCGTTTGCGCTCGTTCATTTTATTCCTGGTGATCCGGTACGGATTATGATAGGGGAAAAGGCTACAAAAGCACAAGTGGAACAGTTGCGTGAACAAATGGGGCTAAATCAGCCCCTTCCTCATCAGTACCTGACCTACATGAAAAAAGTCATCCAAGGAGATTTCGGGACCTCCTTACAAACAGAAAGACCAGTCATCGTGGAAATAATGGAACGGTTTCCGGCAACGGCCAAACTAGCCTTTGCTGGGATTGGCATCGCGGTTGTCATTGGCTTAACGATGGGAATGATTGCTGCGAAATACAAGAATACACTCTTGGACTTTATGCTGATGGCGGCAGCTTCGATCGGATTATCGCTGCCGAGCTTCTGGCTGGGGTTAATCGTCATTATGTTATTTTCCGTTCAATTAGGCTGGTTTCCAATCGCGGGTGGTACGGGATGGAAGGATCTTGTTTTGCCTGCGTGTACCTTGGGCGTTTTGTCTTCCGCGATGATCAGCCGACTGACGCGTTCAGGTATGGTCGAAGTGCTTTCCCATGATTACATTCGAACGGCACGGGCCAAGGGCTTAAGGGAGTCGATCATCCTATTCCGACACGCGTTGTGCAATGTCATGATTCCTGTTGTTACGGTGGTGGGCTTGCAAATCGCGACTTTGCTGGGCGGGGCAGTTATCATCGAACAAGTGTTCAACTGGCCTGGAATTGGCACATTAGCTATCGGAGCGATTTCAGCCCGTGATTTTCCGATGATTCAGGGCATTGTGCTGCTGATGGGCTTCATCTATGTCGTGGTAAATATGATGGTCGACTTGCTGTATGGTTTGATTGATCCGCGTGTCGACCTCATTACGGAAAAGGAGGGGCGGTAAATTGAATGATGTGAGCAAAACCGCCGCACATGGGGCGACGCATGCCAAATCCCCGATGTTTCCCACGCTTGCATTTTGGGGGGAAATCAAGAAACAGCGAGCAGCAAAACTAAGCTTGGTGGTGCTTTTACTTATATCTGCGATTGGAATCGTCGGGCCTTGGATCGCTCCTTATGACCCTACTGAAAGTAACTACGATGCCTTTTTGCAAGGACCGTCTGCCAAGCATGTTCTCGGAACGGATGCGATCGGCCGCGATTTACTTTCCCGTATTTTATACGGAACGCGCGTTACGCTTGTGGTTGCTGTCATGGCGGTCGGCATCACAGTAGTGGCAGGAACGATGATTGGTGTCATCAGTGCGTATGTGGGAGGATTCATTGATCACCTGCTCATGCGGATTATGGATATTTTGCTCGCCTTGCCGGGGATCATTTTGGCCTTGGCCATTGTCGCGGCGCTTGGACCGAGTCAAACCAATGCGATGATCGCAATCGGCATTTCTTCCATTCCCAGCTTTGCACGTCTGATCAGGGCAGCGACGCTCGTCATCATGTCGTCTGGATATGTGGAAGCCAGCAGATCGATCGGCACGCCGAGCTGGTGGATCATTCTTTTTCAGGTGATCCCCAATATTACGAATGTATTGTTCGTTTACATGACACTGTTCGTCGGGGGAGCGATTCTCGATACGGCTGCATTGGGCTTTATCGGCTTGGGCGCACAGCCGCCGACGCCCGAATGGGGGACCATGCTGAATGAAGGAAAAGATTATTTGTCCGATGCCTGGTGGCTTGCGACATACCCGGGATTGGCCATCACCATTGTCGTGTTGGCTGTAAACCGGCTGGGAGATGCCTTGCGTGATATTTTTGATCCTCGTACGCAAAAGTAAAAGGGCAATAAGAGGATGGGAGAGGGGATTCCATTGATGGACAATGTATTGGAAGTGACAGGGCTGACAACCCGGTTCTCGAAAGAGTCGGGCACGATTACGGTGGTTGATCAGCTTGATTTACATGTGAAAAAAGGGGAGACGCTGGGAATTGTCGGAGAGTCGGGGTGCGGCAAGAGCGTTACTTCGCTCTCGCTCATGCGACTGTTGGACAATAATGCCACTTTGAGTGGAAGCATTCGATTCAACGGGAAAGAAGTGCTTGCGCTGAGTGAAGCCGAGATGCGCAGTCTCAGAGGCAAGGAAATGGCGATGATTTTTCAGGAACCGATGCATTCGTTAAATCCGGTGTTGACGATCGGCCGACAAATCAGTGAGGTACTGCACGCGCATGAGGGGGAAAGCAAAGCGGCGGTAAAGCAACGGGTACTGGATTTGCTTACGGTGGTGGGCATCTCCCGAGTGGAAGAGATTTACAGGGATTACCCGCACCGTTTGTCAGGAGGAATGAGGCAACGGGTGATGATTGCCATGGCGATCGCTTGTAATCCGTCATTACTGATCGCTGATGAACCGACGACCGCATTGGATGTGACCATTCAAGCGCAAATCTTGAATCTGATCAAAAAAATCAGAAGGGATATCGGCATGTCAGTGATCATGATAACGCATGATTTAGGGGTGATCGCTGAAGTGTGCGACCGCGTTATGGTGATGTATGCGGGACAAGCGATTGAGATAGCGGACGTAAGGTCGTTGCTGCGCGATCCGAAGCACCCGTACACCGCGGGTTTGCTCCAATCGACACCAAGGCAACGCGCAAAGAGGCTTTACAGCATAAAAGGCAGTGTGCCGACACCGGAAAACAAACCCAATGGGTGCCGGTTTGCCCCGCGATGCGATAAAGTGATGGCGATATGTTGGGAGCGGAATCCTGTTCTCCATCCAGTAGATCAGCATTCTTCTTGTCGATGCTGGTTATTTTCCCAAGACAAAGGTCATGAACAGGAAAGCTCGGTGGTAGGTGGATGATGACTCCACTCCTGGAAGTGAAAGGGCTGCGCAAGCTGTTTCGCATGAAAAAAGGGTGGCTTCAACAACCGCAATATGTTCATGCTCTAAACGGGATTGATGTGAGCGTCTATGAAGGAGAAACGCTAGGGATTGTCGGGGAGTCAGGATGCGGAAAGTCTACATTGGGAAAATGTATTCTGCGTTTGCTGGAGCCCGTCCAAGGCGAAATTCGTTTCCAAGGGAACGAAATAGGAAAAATGAACAAAAATGAAATGCGTGCCGTTAGGCGAAATATGCAAATGGTTTTTCAAAATCCATTTGAAACATTGAACCCGAAACTAACGATCGGGCACATCTTGACGGAACCACTGATTTCGCATGGTATTCCCCGACAGCATCGACAAGCGCTACTGGAAGAAACGATTGAGATTGTCGGCATGAGCAAGCAGCATCTATCTCGTTATCCTCACGAATTTTCCGGAGGGCAAAGACAACGAATTGGCATCGCCCGCGCCCTGATTCTTCGGCCAAAGCTGATTATCGCAGATGAGCCTGTTTCCGCACTAGATGTGTCGATTCAATCGCAAATCCTTAATTTGCTGCAGGATTTGCAAGAACAATTTTCCTTGACCTATGTCTTCATTTCTCATGATTTGAGCGTAGTTGAGCACATTGCCGATAAAGTGGCGGTCATGTATTTAGGTGAAATCATCGAGTATGCTGAGAAAGAGAAGCTATTTGGACGACCGCTGCATCCCTATACACAAGCGTTGCTTTCAGCCAAACCCATTACCGATCCTGATGATATACGAGAGCAAATTGTGTTATCGGGGGATCTCCCGTCTCCGACTAATCCTCCGAAGGGATGCAAATTCCATCCGCGCTGCCGTTCCAGCATGGAAATTTGCAAAGTCGAGTTGCCAAAGCTCAGTGAAATAGAAGGGCAATCGGTCGCTTGTCATCTCTATCAATCATTTCGCGCAATCGATCCTTCTTAAGCAAGGTAAATCAGATAAAAGGAGGAGCGAAATGTTTGATCTTGGGATCCCGTTTACAAAAATGAATGGCTGTGGCAACGACTTTATTATAGTAGACAATCGCGATGGCCTGTTGAACGAGGTTGCGCTTTCAGCCTTTGTCCAACATGTATGCAGGCGAGGCACTTCAATCGGTGCGGATGGGTTCATGCTGCTGGAGAACTCCAACATCGCCGATTTTAAGATGAGGTATTTTAACGCAGATGGCAGTGAAGGAGAAATGTGCGGCAACGGTGCAAGGTGCATGTCGCGCTTTGCTTACCAAATCGGAGCAGCCAAGACGAAGATGAGTTTCGAAACGATGGCCGGCATCTATCAGGCAGAGCTCAATCAAAACGGCGTGAAGGTCAAGTTCCCCGACGTTCAATTGCAAGCGCTGAAGCTGAATCAACCATATGAGTGGGACGGACCGAATAGCGTCTACCACTACGGTGTTGTCGGCGTTCCCCATACGGTCTGGTTTGTCGAAAATGTTTTCGCGATAACGGACGACCAGCTCAGAGAATGGGGCCGAATGGTCAGAAATGATGAGAAGCAGTTTCCCAATGGTACGAATGTAAATTTTGTGGAACCGATTGATAGGCAAACGCTTCGCATCAGAACCTATGAGCGCGGAGTAGAGGCAGAGACCTACGCGTGCGGTTCCGGATCGACTGCTGCAGCAATCATTGCAGGTGTTTTAGGACATGTAGACACCTCTGTAAACCTGCTTACTCGAGGGGGACCACTTAAAATTTCTTACCATCTCACAGATTATGCTGCCGAATCCGTTTACTTGGAAGGCAACTCAAAGCTGGTAGCAGAAGGACATTTATTGCCCGATGCATGGACATGAGAACGCGTGGTAAGGGAGAATGTATAACCGGGGCAACCGCGTTTTCCCCACATGCATGGTCCATCTATCGCCAATGAAGTGAGCTTTTTTGTATGACGAATAAGACACAAGGTGACATGTTTAATGGTCTAAAATGGGTGGTAGATCAACGAAAGGAGTAACCACTCATGAAACGAAGAATCATAGTAGATTTAGCTGTTACTTTAGATGGGTTTATTGAAGGGAAAAATGGAGAAGTTGATTGGTGCATAATGGACTTTGAGATGGGGTTTGTGGATTTCTTACATGAAATAGACACGATTCTATACGGAAGAAAAAGTTATGATTTATGGGGGCAATTTACGCCGGAAAATGAACATACAGATACTGAAAAAGAGATTTGGTCATTGGTTCATAGTAAAGAAAAATATGTGTTTTCCAAGACACAAAAAGGGACGGATAATAAAGCAATATTCATCAATGATAATATTCTTGAAGAAGTAAACCTACTAAAGAATAAGCCTGGGAAAGATATCTGGCTATATGGTGGAGCTAGTCTTATGACAACTTTTATCAATTTAGAACTTGTAGATGAATTTCGTTTATCTGTTCACCCTGTTATTTTAGGTGAAGGAAAACCGTTGTTTATGGATATAAAACAGAGGTTGAATCTAACGTTGGTGAAAACACGAACGTTCTCCTCTGGCGTTGTGCAACTCATTTATCATTGGAATGGGAAGTAATACTGGATAGAAATTTCAATCAAACCAGCGGTGAGTCTAAGACTATATTTTCAGGTCTTGGTTCGCCGTTGGTTTATTTTTCAGAGTTAGTGCCAAAACGAATTTCGATGAGGCTGGGAGCATTTAGTTAACTGTCTAGAAACGTAATGGAAGGGCATTTGAAAGCATCAGGCTATTGATTGAAGAATCGATGGGGATCGTGGTAGAATTTGTCACGAGATTGCTTCATTCTAAAATAGGTTTGACTAATTGTACTGGAGCTGAGATAAGACCATGAAAACGGAGATCATGAATAGATTCATCTCTTACGCACAAGTTGATACACAATCCGATGAGAACAGCGAAACGTGCCCCTCAACACCAGGGCAGCTCGTGCTGGCCCAAATGCTTGTTGACGAACTACAAGCCATAGGTATGCAGGAAGTTACGATGGATTCGAACGGTTATGTAATGGCAACCCTACCGTCCAATACAGATAAAAAAATACCCACAATCGGTTTTCTTGCTCATATGGATACGGCCACCGATTTTACCGGCGCTGACGTGAAGCCGCAAGTCATTGAAAATTACAACGGCCAAGACATTGTCTTGAATGAAGCACTGAATATTGTCCTTTCGCCGCGCGAGTTTCCAGAGCTGGCTGGTTACAAAGGCCACACCTTAATCACGACAGACGGCACCACATTGCTTGGCGCTGATGATAAAGCCGGTATTGCCGAAATCATGACCGCCATGGCTTATCTGATTCGCCATCCAGAACTGAAACACGGGAAAGTAAGAGTGGCCTTTACCCCGGATGAAGAAATCGGAAGAGGCCCAGATAAATTTGATGTTTCCGCCTTCGACGCAGTATATGCCTATACGATGGATGGCGGCCCTCTTGGCGGAATCGAATACGAGAGTTTTAATGCGGCATCAGCGACCATTATTTGTAAAGGGAAGAACGTTCACCCCGGCTCGGCCAAAGGGAAAATGGTTAACGCCGCTAAAATAGCCATGGAGCTGCATGGAAAGCTGCCGACTGACGAAGCTCCTGAGGAGACGGAGGGCTACGAAGGCTTCTATCATCTGTCTTCCATTCAAGGTGACGTCGAGCAAACGCAGCTTCGCTATTTAATCCGGGACCACGATCGCAATCGGTTTCAGGAGAGGAAGTCCGAACTGGCTCGTATCGTAGAAGAATTACAGAAAAAATACGGAGAAAATCGAATTGAACTCGAAATCAAAGATGAATACTTCAACATGCGGGAAAAGATTGAGCCTGTAATGGAAGTAGTGGACATTGCCACGCAAGCACTAGAAAACCTCGGAATTGTGCCGAGTATCCAGCCGATTCGCGGTGGTACGGATGGCTCCCAGCTATCTTACATGGGGTTGCCAACACCGAATATTTTCACAGGCGGGGAAAACTACCACGGGCGGTTCGAATATGTTTCCGTTGACAACATGATGCACGCTGTGAACACCATCATCGAAATCGTGAAGCTGCATGAGCAAAGAGTTCTTAAGACCCATGCCTGAAGACGGTTACCCCATCGTTGGATTTCATGACCAAATAAAGGGTCTTTATCTGACTGTTATGCATTCAGCTGTTACATTAGCTCTCATCAAATTGAAGCAAAGCGAGAAATGGGCGGATGTCTAGTAGAGACGATTCGCCCTTTACCATATCGCTGGTAAGTCCGCTCTGCCTGCAGAGATATTATAGATATGATAACTCCACAATAGTCATTGTAAGTAACCAGAGCGTGTTTTGTAGCTACGTTGCTTTTTTACACTCATTAAAGACATAAAGGGAGGCCGGTAAGTATGGGGAATATTTGGAATGAGCGTTATAAGACAGACGAATATTACTACGGGGAAGAACCAAACATATTTATTCAACAACAAGCTTTCCGCTTAGAACAATCTCAAAAAGTTATTGCGTTTGCAGAGGGTGAAGGCCGGAATGCAGTTTTTTTAGCAAAAAAAAATCTTGAAGTGACAGCCATTGACTATTCGGAAAGCGGATTGCAAAAAACAAGAAAACTGGCTCACAAGCATGGCGTTCACGTGCATACCCAAAAAATTGACCTGTTGGAGGAAGATGTCCCGCGAGAGGAATATGACGCTGCCATTATGGTATATGGACATTTCAAAAAAGACGCTCAAACCACGGTTCTTAATAAAATGAAAAAGGCGTTAAGGCCTAAAGGAATTCTCATGCTTGAGGTATTTTCCGAGGAACAAGTAAAGTATGGTACAGGCGGCCCTTCAGAACGTGAAATGCTATATGAACCAAAAGATATTCTTGCTTGGTGCGAAGGGCATGAGGTGCTCCATTTCTTCTATGGCGAACAAGAGCGTATCGCAGGAAAGGCACACACTGGATTAGCCCATGTCATTCAGCTTGTATTAAGAAAATGATAGAGAATCATCGTAAGCGAAGTTGAACCGTTTTCGCACTAAAAGCCCACTCATTCCGTAAGGGAGAAAAGTGGGCTTTTTCTGATAACAAACCATAATCACATGGAAAAGAGGCTAACGAGCTGGTGACAAGATCATAATCTACAAGGTCCATGCATACGTTAGAATCAGCATAATATCGAAAATGAAAGAGTTCATATATTTTATCGTATTCATGAGATGCCAATCGCAACTGTCCATAAATCCTTACGATGAAAAAAGCAAAAAGATGTTGATTTCCCCTGTTAACTGCTATATAAATTAATTAGAAGTATTATTATTTAATACTTAATTTAAATGACGGGAGAGGGACAAATGGACTCTATGGCAACTGCTAACACTGGAAAGTGCCCGTTTTCGCACGGTAGCACTACGAATCACAACCCTAGTGCTACATCGAACAAACACTGGTGGCCCAACCAGTTGAACTTGAACATCCTGCATCAGCATGACAGAAAATCTAACCCGATGAGCGAAGACTTCAATTATGCAGAAGAGTTCAAAAAGTTGGACTACCAGGCCCTCAAGCAGGATCTTTATGATCTAATGACAAACAGCCAAGATTGGTGGCCTGCCGACTACGGACATTATGGGCCATTATTTATCCGTATGGCTTGGCACTCCGCTGGTACATATCGTACAGGAGACGGCCGTGGCGGTGCTGGAACCGGCACACAGCGTTTCGCTCCCCTTAACAGCTGGCCAGACAATGCCAACCTTGACAAAGCTCGTCGACTTCTATGGCCGATCAAGCAAAAATATGGCAACAAGATCTCTTGGGCAGACTTGTATATTCTAGCAGGTAATGCTGCTATTGAATCCATGGGCGGGAAGACAATCGGTTTTGGAGGCGGACGCGCGGATGTTTGGCATCCAGAAGAAGATATTTACTGGGGTGCTGAAAAGGAATGGCTAGGTGATAAGCGTTACACCGGCGATCGTGATCTCGAGAATCCGCTCGCTGCTGTTCAAATGGGTCTGATTTATGTGAACCCCGAAGGTCCGAACGGGAATCCAGATCCGCTTGCTAGTGCTCGTGACATTCGCGAAACCTTCAAACGCATGGGAATGAACGATGAAGAAACCGTTGCACTTGTAGCAGGCGGTCATACATTTGGGAAGGCTCACGGCGCAGGAGATGCTGCTCTTGTAGGCCCAGAGCCGGAAGCTGCTCCTTTGGAAGCAATGGGCTTAGGATGGCAGAGCACACACGGTTCCGGTAAAGGTCGCGACGCCATCAGCAGCGGTATTGAAGGTGCATGGACTGCGAATCCGACACAATGGGATAATGGATTCTTTGAACTCTTGTTCGGATATGAATGGGAGCTGACCAAGAGCCCAGCAGGTGCACACCAATGGGTTGCTGTAAATCCTGCTGATGAGCATCTTGCACCGGATGCAGAAGATGCGTCCGTTCGTGTTCCAACGATGATGACCACTGCGGATATGGCCTTGCGTATGGACCCAGTATACGAAAAGATTTCACGTCGTTACTATGAGAATCCAGAAGAGTTTGCAGATGCATTTGCAACTGCATGGTTCAAACTCACACACCGCGACATGGGACCTCGCTCAAGATATTTAGGTCCAGAAGTTCCAGAAGAAGATTTTATCTGGCAAGATCCTATACCCGCTGCTGAATATGAATTAACAGATGCCGATGTAGCAGAACTGAAAACACGGATTTTAGACTCTGGCCTTACCGTCAGCGAGCTGGTAACAACGGCTTGGGCTTCCGCATGTACCTTCCGTGGCTCGGATATGCGTGGCGGCGCGAATGGAGCGCGCATCCGTCTTGCTCCCCAGAAGGAGTGGGAAGTCAATGAGCCGAAAAAACTTGAAAAGGTGCTTACGATCCTGGGAGTCATTCAAGAGGACTTTGGTAAAAAAGTCAGTATGGCCGATTTGATCGTACTGGGCGGTAGCGCCGCAGTAGAAAAAGCTGCACAGGATGCTGGCTTTGATGTAACGGTTCCTTTTGCCCCAGGACGTGGCGATGCTACCCAAGAGCAGACAGATGAAGAAAGCTTTGCTGTGCTCGAGCCAATTGCTGATGGTTTCAGGAACTACCAGAAGAAGCAATATCGTGTCAGTCCTGCGGAACTCCTGATAGACAAGGCACAGCTACTAAACCTGACTGCTCCTGAAATGACGGCACTTGTTGGCGGTATGCGTGTTATTGGTACAAACCACGGGGGCACACAACACGGTGTATTTACGGATCGGGTAGGTACACTCACGAACGACTTCTTTGTTAACTTGCTAGATATGGGCGTACAGTGGAAGCCAGTAGACGGTGGCGTATTTGAAGGACGTGATCGCAAAACCGGTGAACTCTTGCGTACAGCGACTGCTGTTGACCTCGTGTTCGGTTCAAACTCTGTTCTGCGTGCCATTGCAGAAGTCTATGCCCAAGACGATAACAAAGAAAAGTTTGTCCGAGACTTCATTGCTGCATGGGTGAAGGTAATGAATGCAGATCGTTTCGATCTTAAATAAGCATAATCTGAAAATATAAAGCAAAGAACAGTATTTGTTGTTGGATACTGTTCTTTGCTTTTCTTTCTATAGTAGTATTAGTAATTGAATGGTAGGAATGCAATACCCCCCTCTTGGAAACCATCTGAAGCAAGCCTCCAGGTGGTTTTCAATCTTCCCTGTAACAACGAACGAAATGGTTTTTATAGAATTTACAACTTGGAGACAACTGAAAGATACTTTTAACATATGAACGCTATATTCTATTACCTGTAACAAGGGTTTCGTGCCCAAACCAAAAATAAAACATTTCAGGAGGCATTACCATGAACAAAAAAAATATTCTCGTTTTTTCAATGGCACTAACAATTGTAGGCGGTGCTACAGCAGCGGTATTTGCAAGCGATAACGCGATTCAATCTACGAAAAACAAAGTCGTAACTTTGGTAAGCAAATCAGGAAATGACACAAATCAATCCACTGTAGCTAAAGTAACAAACGGAAAGATTAGTGATGAAGAAGCGGTAAAAATGGCAACGAAAGCTCTAAAAGACTACATGGAGCTTGACGCGAAATCTTTTGGTGAGGCGCATGTAAATCGAACGAACAACCAAGAAGACTTTAAGTTCTTTATGGATTTATATTCAAAAGAAGATGCAGCTGTATTAAAAGAAAACGCCAAAAAAGAAACGGCAGATGTTATCGTAGTACAGTTTGCTCGTGCTGAAGACTTAAACCAGCCAATGCCATCTTCTAATCGCATTGTCATAAATGAAAAAACAGGTGAAATTGTTTCTTTAACTGCTTTCACTAATGAAGATCGAAGCTCAGAGACAACAATCGATGATGCGAAAGTTAAAACTGCGGTTATCAGCTTTTTTGGTAAACAACAGAAAAACGTTAAGGAAAATACGATGAAGGTTAGTAAGACCGCTAGCTCCGGAACCGTACGTGTTCTTTGTAACCTGGAAGATGGAAGAGATGTAGAGATGACAATTAGTCTGAAGAATTATTCCGTATCTAGTTATGAGATTAATTATGACAGACTACTCCCTCTACCTTCCGAAGAAAAAGACCACAGTGAGAATTTCAGAGGACTGAAAGTGAATTAAAAATTGGCGGATTGATTAGATGGAGTAAGTGCCCGAAATGGTACTTACTCCATCTAACCGTTACAAAAGGAACGAGGTAAAAACTGTATGATAAAAATTTTAGTGGTTGAAGATGATATCGCCGTAGCAAATTTAATAAAATTGAATTTAAATACGGCAAATTATGAGAGTTCCATCGTTTTTGATGGAGAGGAAGCCCTAAATGTGATTGAAAGAGATCGTTTTGATCTCATACTTTTGGATGTCATGCTTCCGAAAGTTGATGGATTTACTTTATTTGAAAAAATTAAACCTTTAGGGATACCTGTCATTTTTTTAACTGCGAAAAGTTCTGTCACAGATAAGGTGTATGGATTAAAAGCAGGAGTCGATGACTATATTACGAAACCCTTTGAAGGAATTGAATTACTCGCCAGGATTGAAAATGTATTAAGGCATTACAATAAAAAAAGCAACATCATAAATTTTAAAGACACAGAAGTATACTTGGAAGAAATGAAGGTGAAAAAGAACGGTGAATTGATAGAGCTTACCTTGAAGGAGTTCGAATTATTGGTGTTTTTAGTGCAAAATAAAAACATCGTGTTAACGAGGGAAAAAATCATAGAAAAAATTTGGGGATATGACTACGTTGGCGAGACTCGGACGATTGACAACCATATACAAAAGCTAAGAAGAAAGCTGGGATGGAAAGAGGAAATTAAAACAGTATTTAAATTGGGATATAGGCTGGAGGAATAAATGAAATTTTGGCAGCGGATATTTTTATGTACATTAATCATATTCGAAATCTTTTTTGTACCAGCATCCATTTACCTTATTAATAGCAGCTTTGAACTCAATCTCAATATGGAGATCCGCTCCGGGATAAGTGAACAAGATCGATTTGCTAACTCTTTAGAATCAAATCTATATCTACTTAAAGTTCAAAAGTCTTCAACCCCAGATGCAGAAGGAGTTGGCAAAGCAAACATAGATTCCATGATTCGTACGTACTTGGACAACCTCGGAGAACAGGATGTGTATTTGGATGTAATAGATGAAAAAAACGAAGTCGTTTTTAGCCATTTTAAAAATAACAAGATAACTCTTACGAATCGAGAAGAATTAAACATCCCATCCGATAAAGTAAATTACATCATACGGGATCTAGGGGAAAAGACGTACTTATTTATAGCGAAGAATATGTATTTGGAAAATAATCACTATAAGCTTTCTTACGTGAAAGATATTTCGAGTGTTTATGAAAATAGACAAGACCTATTAAGCCTTTTAATCAAGTTAAATGCTCTTATTTCAGCAATTTTGGTCATCGTTACCATCATCATGAGCATGTATATCGTAAAACCGATTAATAAACTAATCCAGTCAACAAGAATAATTGCAGGCGGGAATTTCAGCGAAAGAGTCATGGTCAAATCGAAGGATGAAATCGGATTGTTAGCGGAAAATTTCAATATGATGGCCGTTGATGTAGAAGATAAAGTAAACCAGCTTAAAAGATCTTCAGAAGACAAGCAAAGGTTTATCGATAACCTGGTACATGAACTTCGGACTCCTTTAACTTCGATCATAGGCTATGCGGATTATTTACGGACAAATAAATATGATGAAGAGACTTATATCAACTCATTAAGCTTTATCTATGAAGAAGGAAAGCGGCTGGAGAAATTGACATTTAAGCTTATGGAGCTCATTGTTTTGCGAAAAGAAGACTATGAGTTAAAAAAGGGAAATCTTGACGAGCTTTTTGTGGAAATCAAACATTCCTTTATACCAAAGCTGAACATAAAGAATATAGAACTTGAAATATCAACGGAGAATCTGAGTGTTTTCATGGATAAGGATTTGATGAAAATTTTACTTGCAAACCTGATAGACAATGCCATTAAAGCATCGAAGAACAACGATAAAATACTGCTACGCTCATACAGAGATACGGAGTCAAGAATTATTCTTGAAGTGAAAGATACAGGGATTGGTATTCCTGATGACGACATAAACAAAGTCTTTGAGCCATTCTTTATGTCCGACAAATCGAGATCGAGAGCGAATGGAGGAGGCCTCGGGCTCGGGCTTTCTTTATGTAAGGAGATAGCTAACATTCATGACGCTGAAATAAGAATAGAAAGTAAGCTCGGTGAAGGTACTATTATCCAATTGGTTTTTCATTGTTAACAACCGGGAGCAAGAGGAAATTCTTGAGACGATTTCTTTGTGACGAGAGACAAGCCATGTTCATTGGATTTTTTTCAATGAGACATGGTTTTTTCTGTTTAAAAAACGTTAAGAGTAAAAAAATAAAAAAACTCTATGAATTTTTAAAAAATACCCTTTACTGGTAATAATTACTATTTTATTATTGTAAGCGTAACCAAGCACTTACAAACGCGCGTGAAGTTCTGGGTACGAATATTAAAATTTGAGGAGGAACAAAAAATGCAAAACGATCTGTTTGATTTGGATGTTCAAGTAAAAGAGGTAAATCAAGTACAATCGGATTCAGTAGTGAGCGACATCATCTGCACTACATTCTGCTCAGTTACTTGGTGCCAAAGCAACTGCTGCTAATTTAGTTTGACGCTGGAGGAGCATCGCGATAAGCGATGTTCTTCCTTTATAGTCTCACTTCATGCATAGGAAAGAGGGGTATGAATGGCCAAGCAGATGTTAGAGAGGGAGCTGACTACTCGCTACCCTGAGAACAAGAAGGAGGGTAACCTATATGCCTCAGCTGACTTTTTTATGCTACGGGTACCACTGTATCCAATAGAAACCTTCTATGAATCAAATAAAACCAGTGATTATCTAGCTGCTATAAAGGAATATGCGAAGGACGAAAAGGTACGAGAAGCTATTCTCATCTCTAGTCCATCGCTTTACGAAGCATTGCCGAATCTAGAAGGCGATCCTACTTCTCGAAAGACCAAGCAGGCACTATCTAGTTTTGTTCGTTTTTTGTTAAGGATGAGTACCCGTGCCACTCCATATGGCTTATTCGCTGGTGTTGCTCTGGGCTCATTCACTGACAAGACAAACGTCTCTTTGAAAGACTCACACCTTCACCAAAAACGTACACGTCCAGACATGGAATGGTTGCTTGCAATCATTCAGAGAATAGAGCAACGACTAGATGTAGTTAAACAGTTAAAAGTACAACGAAATCACGCTTCCGTACAGGTCGGCGGGCGAATGGAACTTACGTTTGCCACTGAATACGGGCAAATGAAATGGTTAGATGGTAAACAAAAAGAGAGGATTTCTATCCGTGCTACAGAAGTGGTGCACACCGTGTTTGATCTGGCAAAAAAGCCGATCCTATTTGAACAATTAATTGCAAGGTTGATGGAAAAGTACCCTGAGGCGGGGGAACAGAAAGTAACCGGACTACTATGGCAATTATTTTCTCAAGAATTTTTGATTAGCGAATTACGTCCACCACTCACGGTAGCAACTCCATTTGCTTATGTGATGGAGCGCCTTGCATTACTTGATGGTGTACAGGATATATATTCAGAATTAGCTGCGATTCAAGCAAGAATGAAACAGTACGATGGACTTCCGATTGGAACAGGGATACAAGGCTTTCAAGAATTAATTACGCGGATGAAGGTTCTTGAAGCAAGCATTATGCCCGTACAAGTAGACCTCCATGTAGGTAATCACAGCGTATCTTTACACAAGGGTATAGGTGAAGAAGTAGCAAAAGCGGTGGAATGTCTGTGGCGACTATCCTTACCACAGCGAGGAGCAGCCCATCTAAGAAGTTACCATAAGGACTTTTTGGAGAAATACGGAACGTCAAGAGAAGTCCCCGTTTTGGAGCTTCTTAGTGATGAGGTTGGTTTAGGGGCTCCAGCAGGATATATGTTTCCACAAAGCAGTCGAAGAGAGCCAGTGTCGCCTCTGAAGTATTCTGAGAAGCGTGAAGCTAGTTTGATGAGAAAAGTAGTTCATGCGATTGCAACAAAAACAAGAGAAATAGAAATTACTAATGATCTTCTCGACCAGCTAGATACAGAGCCAGTAGATACGAAATACGCACCGGATTCCTTGGAAATGTACGTGGAGGTAATCGGACCCTCACAGGATGCAATCGATCAAGGAGACTATCTACTAGAGGTAGCACCCATGCCTGGTTCAGCTAAGGTGGGTCAATCGTTTGGGAGATTCTTCGATATACTCGGACCAGAAGCGATAGAGAAACATGAACAGGTCCATAATCAAATACAGGAACAACATGAAGATGTGATCTTTGTTGATGCCAATTATCTTTCAGCCGTTGGTCGTCATGCCAATATCGTACTCCACCCATCCGTTAGCAAATATGAACTGGCCATTGGTACGAATTGCTCAGAGAAGACTCTACATTCCCTTCAACTTGAGGATATTGTGGTAGGTGCCACTATAGAGCATTTCTATCTGAGATCCCGTACACATGGAAAGAAACTAATTTTTTCATCGGATAATATGCTTAATTTCAAGAATGCTCCAAATATTTATCGTTTCTTGCGTGAAGTTTCTATGGAAAATGTACGTCTTTGGAGTCCATTCTCTTGGGGGAATATGGATGCCTCGCCGTATCTTCCACGTGTTCGATATGGAAAAACCATCTTATCACCTGCTATTTGGAAGGTGACACCAGATTCTCTTGGGCTGAAGGGAGATCCGAAAGAAGACAAAATCTGGAATGAAGCTTTTGCTACATGGAGAATCGCGTGGGATCTACCACGATATGCGTACATGGCATTCGGTGACAACCGTATTTTGTTAGATTTGGATAATCCTTATCATATAGAAGAGTTGCGTACAGAATTGTTCAAGACAAGCAGCATTCAACTCCGTGAAAAAATCGGGGGTACAGAAGAGTATTGGGTCACTGGACCAGAGGGGCATTTTTCGATGGAATGTGTGGTTCCATTACTGAGAAGACCACATATTGAGAAGAAAAAAAATACCCCCTCCTATCAAAATGAAAATGTTCTATCTAAGGAGCAATACACAAAACTTCCTGGAAGTGATTGGCTGTTTTTAAAACTGTATGGGGGCCACCAGAGACAGGATGAATTTATCGTTGATCAGATACGTGTGTTTGCCGATTCCATGGTTAAAAAAGGAGCGGCAGACGAATGGTTTTTCATGCGATACATAGACCCGGGCCATCATATTCGCCTCCGTTTTCACGGCAAGCCCGAAAAGCTTATGCAGGAGATTTTTCCAGAACTTTACCCTTGGATTCAAGAGTGTCAACGAGAAGGATTCATTCAAAGAATGGTCATTGATACATATGATCGCGAAGTAGAAAGATACGGTGGACCATCGATCATGGCTGATGCGGAGCGAGTATTTGCTAAAGATAGCCAGACGACTGCGAATCTTTTGAGATTATTGCGGTTCCGTCAAACGAATCTACCTGACTATGTTTTGGCTACGATTAGTATTATTGACATAATGACTAGATTCGGACTGGGTTTCGAACAGCAACTGGCATGGATGGAAATGCGTGTGAAAAAGGATGCCCATAGAGAAGAATTCCGAAAATGGCGCAAACCATTGCTTTCTCTCGCTGATCCGCGGAACGATTGGCAAGGATTGCGTAGTCATCCAAGTGGGGAAGCCATTTGTGAAGCAATGGCCTTGAGAGCGGATGTGATGGAGGATTTTGGAAGGCTTGTAGCTGAGGGTGAACAAAACCATTCTCTTTGGAGTTCCCCATCGATGATCATGGGCAGCTTGATCCATTTACATTGCAATCGCTTATTTGGAGTAAGGCGAGAAATGGAAGATAAAGCGATGGCCTTTGTACGCCATACTTTACACAGCCAGCTTCACTGGAGGGAGAATGTTGGTGACTCCGTTTAAGCACAACAGCAATCGATTAGAAACGATTCGAAATGTATTTGTTTCCTTCTCTCATTGGCCGAGTGTTTTTCGTTTACTGTATCAAACAAATCCTCGTTACTTTGCGATTGTTATGATATTGACGATTCTAAGTAGCTTGATTCCTGTAGGTGTGATTATTGCCACGCAATCATTAATTAATGCGGCAGTCGCCATTTCTGCAGGTGGCGGGATCGTTCCGCTTATTATCGCGTTTGGGCTGTTCGCGTTTCTCGCCGCGATCCGCGATATTCTCAAACATGTTGACCTGGTCTATAAAACGTTGTATCAAGAACTGTTATCCAATCATGTAAACCTATTGATCATGAATAAAGCTACGCGACTTCCTTATTCAAGTTTTGAGGATGCCGGAATCTATGACCAGCTTCAACGAGCAAAGCAAGATTCCACGTTTCGCCCCTATCAGTTATTTCAACAGGTGATAAGTATTATTAGTAATGTGATTGTATTACTGTCTGTATCCGCTATGCTGATCGCTTGGAAGTGGTGGCTAGCAGTATTTTTGCTCTTGCTACCTATTTGTTCTACTTTCTCATTTATTCGATTAGGACAAGAGGAATTCATGATTGACCACAACCGAGCTTCTGATCGTCGTAAGCAATATTATCTGATGAATTTATTGACCAGCGATTCATCAGTAAAAGAATTAAAAATCTTTCAACTTGGCCCATTTCTGGTCGAGAGATATCGCAAATATTACGAGCGATTTTTTAATCAAGACAAGGCAATGGTGATAAAAAGGACAAAGGTGGCGCTTGGGTTTCAAGCTCTGTCACTTCTTGCTGTAGTATCGATGCAGTCGTATGTCGTATGGGAAACGATGTTAGGTACGATTGCAGTAGGCAGCTTGATAGCGTTTATCCAAGCGATATCTTACACCCAAACAACCTCCACAGATCTTATGCAAACGATCTTTAACATGTATCAAAACAATCTGTACATTAGTCAGTTATTTACATTTCTAGCAGTGCCAGATGAAAACAGATTAGCAATTTCAGAAAGTGATCCATGTGAGAAAAACGCGTCTGGTTTAGAGTTTCGCAATGTCTCGTTTAAATATCAAGGTGTCGAGTCCTATGCGTTACGGAATGTAAGCTTCGTCATTCGTCCAGGAGAAACGCTAGCATTAGTAGGAGGGAACGGTTCAGGAAAATCGACCATCGTAAAATTAATTACGCAATTGTATCAACCGACAGAAGGCGAAATCTTGTATGATGGTAAGCCAATTTACCACTATGAGGAGAATGAATGGCGCCAAAAAATTAGCGCCTTGTTTCAGGATTTTATTAAATATGAGATGGCAGTCAATGAAAACATTGGCTTTGGTAACTATCTAAAAGCTGATGATGAAGCAGCAATAATCGATGCAAGCAAACAGGCCGGAGCAGATGAAATGATTAAACGTCTTCCGCAGCAGTTTCATACTCAGCTTGGAAAATGGTTTGCGGATGGGTATCAGATTTCAGGGGGACAGTGGCAGCGTATTGCCATCTCTCGTGCTTACATGCGCGATGCGGATTTATACATTCTTGACGAGCCGACAGCAGCACTAGACCCTCAAGCAGAGCAAGAAGTATTCACTCGGTTCCGTGAAATGCCCCAAAATAAAATGGGATTATTTATTTCCCATCGATTCTCAACTGTTCGATATGCCAACCAGATTCTTGTCCTAAAACAAGGAGAGATCATTGAAGCGGGTACGCATAAGGATCTACTAGCAGAAAACGGCGTTTATGCATCTCTTTTTCACATGCAGGCTTCTTTT
Organism: Brevibacillus brevis; assembly: GCF_022026395.1. Classification (NCBI taxonomy): domain Bacteria; kingdom Bacillati; phylum Bacillota; class Bacilli; order Caryophanales; family Paenibacillaceae; genus Brevibacillus; species Brevibacillus brevis. The sequence goes on from NZ_CP041767.1 coordinate 3,034,377, forward strand.
TATCTGGAAGAAACGGATGAATCGACAAGACAGATGGTTGGACAAATGTAAAAGAGAGAGGAAAAGTATGGAGACAAATAAAGCAGTGGTAACGACTAATCCAGCATGGAAAGGGATGAAAAATGAAGAGTTAAGAACAAAGGCTTTATCTACTGCGCTCAAGGTAGCCGAGTGTTTGAGAGATCCCATTCAAGTAGAAAAAGTCGTAATGAATAAAGATAACATCAGTGTCGTAGGGCCGATTCATCAACAGCCTTGGGGGGCTGCTACTCTTTCTCACGGATATCCCGGTACGATACTCTTTTTTGCCGAGCTGGATCGACATTTCCCTGATCAAGGTTGGAATATAGTTGCTCATGAACATCTTCTTGCTCTTCAAGAAAAAATTAAGGCCGTTGGAATTTCAAGCGAATCCATGTTTGGTGGAGTAGCAGGTATTTGCTTTGCTACGCTGGTAGCTTCACGCAATCGGGAGCATTATCAGCGTTTTCTTGGACAGCTGGATCAATTGCTCGCTAAACGAACTGCGGTCATACTTGAAGATGAGTATGTCCTTAATAAAAAAAGAGGGGGAAGTAATCCTCATATCTATGATGCTATTAAAGGTGTAGCAGGCATTGGACGGTACTTACTGGCAAGTAAGCAAATCGATGTTCTTCATGCCGCCTTACAGGATGTTTTGCAATATCTCGTATATATAAGTCAGCCAAGAGATTATGAAGATGGTAGAAAAATACCAGGGTGGTACTTGACCCAAGAGATGCAGTATTTAGACATTGATAAAGAGTTGTATCCGAAAGGAAATTTTAACGTAGGACTTGCTCATGGGATTCCCGGACCATTAGCCTTATTATCACTTGCTTTGAAAGAAGGAGTAGAAGTAACTGGTCAGAGAGAGGCAATACGTAGCATAGCTGAATGGTTGGTGCGCTGGAAGGAAAAGGACGCTAATGGGATTATGTGGAGAGGTAGAGTGAAATTAGAGGAAGAGCTAGGGGAAGAAGTGCTTTCTCCGCAGTCGTTTCGACGTGATGCATGGTGCTATGGCACACCAGGGGTAGCTCGTTCGCTCTATCTAGCGGGTGAAGCTTTGCAAGATTCATCTTATTGTCATCTGGCTATTCAAGCTTATGATGATGTTTTCAAGCGATCAGAAACCGATTGGAATCTGTACGCAGATACGTTTTGTCATGGAAAAGCGGGGCTTATGCAAATGACGCTTAGAATGGCAACAACTACAGATGACGAGCGCTATCAACCACATATCGCGTATTTAGCTAAGTGCCTAATAGATAATTTTAATCCGTTACTCCCTTTTGGTTATCAAGATATAGAACCAAATGGTGACGGAAAAGTAAGGCTCAATAAGGCAGGCGCACTTGAAGGTGCAGCCGGTATTGGTCTTGCTCTTCTTTCTGCAAGCAGTAATCAAGAGCCACAATGGGATCAGCCATTCCTGTTGGCCTAGAAGAGGAGAAATCAAAGGATGACACACGATCCATTTCTGAAGGAGAAGAAACTTTTGCTCGGAATATCAGGCTCGATTGCCGTTATAGGAGTGTCTCCTTATCTTAGTATGTTTCGAGCCCTTTTCAAAGAGGTAAAAGTCGTGATGACTGAACAGGCGGCAACACTCATCCCGCCGTCTACGATTTTATTTTACTGTGACGAGATATTTATAGATGAAGAGCCTAGTCTTGAGAAAAAAATGAACCACGTTGAGTTAGCACGGTGGGCAGATCTGTTCGTTGTTTTGCCAGCGACGGCGAATGTAATTGGACAAGCTGCAAACGGACTTGCCCCTAACTTGCTAACCTCCACTATTCTAGCGCATCCAAAACCCGTTATGTTCTTTCCAAATATGAATCGATTAATGTGGACAAAAAATGTGGTTCAGCGAAATGTAAACCAGCTCCGAGAGGACGGTCACATTGTTGTGAATCCAGTAGAAGCTATGGCTTATGAAGTAGCATCTGGCACCACGCAGCCTAACTTCGTCTTGCCACAAGGACCATCGGTGATGCAGGAAATGAGAAATGTATTACTTCAACGAGAAGAAAGCACAACTACATCTTTATAAGAGAAAAGACTGCTTCGGCTTCTTTTGCCAGTGAAGCGGTCTTTTTTGATTTATCCTGCGGGAGGAGACTGATGCTTGGCTCCATTCTTACTAAATTGTAAGAAAGAAGGTCAAAATCGTTAGACAAGAGTCATTCAATTGCAGGAAAGTCTCGTCTATAATCCAGACATAAATCGTTTTTAAAGGAGCAGTTAAGATGAAAAAAGTAATAGGTTTCTTGTTGGCTATTGTCATTTTTGCAGGGATTGGATTCGGAGTAAACCGATATGTAGAAGGTCCATCACAACCGGTCGATGGCGTTCTCGTAATCGGCACAGAAAAAGATGCGAATAAGGTCAAAGAGTTGTATAAAGATAACACCAAACAAGCGATGGACTACAAAATCAAATTGGTTACAACGAAAAAAATTACGAAATTGTCAGAGCAAGGTCAGAAAGAAACAGGTCAAGAATTTGATACTAGAGAGATCAAATATTCGGTTGTTACTCGAGCCACCGCTGAGCAATTCGTCAAGAAGGGGATTCTCAGAGCCAGACAAGAGCCAAACAGCACATCTATTATTTCAGACCCTGTTACCAGCATAAAACAATTATCGAATGGTCAAAATCTGTTTTACTCTTATAGTGATGATGAAATGAAGAATGGCCAAATTGATTTGAACGGCAAGATGGTACCTGTAGCCCATGTAAACCATCAGATGTGGATCGGGTATATACCACAAGCGGATCTTGTTATCGTTGACGAACAGACTTACAACCAATTAACCGAAGCAGAGTCAACGCTCTCCTTGATCCAGTTTGAAAATCGCAGCTTCGATTATAAGAAGAAAGATCAGGTGAACCAAGTCTTACAAGAAATCGAGAAGGTGTACACAAATAGTGAAGACAAAGTAAACTTCGTAGACGTACAAGATTGAGTTTGGGTGATGAGAGGGTGACTGTATGGAAGTTGTACGAATGGAAAACGTAGTAAAAAGTTATGGGGAAGGCAATAGCAAGGTAGATGCGTTAAAGGGGATTCACCTTTCGATTCAGCAAGGAGAGTTTGTTTCCATCGTTGGTGTTTCCGGCTCTGGTAAAAGTACACTGCTGCATATTTTAGGCGGGTTGGATCGTCCAACTTCAGGACAAGTATTCATTGGGGATCATAATATTTACGATTATTCAGATGATGAGCTTTCGATATTCAGAAGAAGAAAAGTCGGGTTTATTTTTCAATTTTTTAATTTGATCCCGGTATTGAATGTCCAGGAAAATATCGCGTTGCCCATGTTATTGGATGAGGAACCGATAGATATGAAGTATCTGGATGAACTTATTGAAATCCTGGGTCTCCATGAACGGAAAGACCACTTGCCTTCCGAGTTATCGGGAGGTCAACAGCAACGGGTCTCCATCGGCAGAGCCTTAATGAATCGGCCGCATTTGATTTTGGCGGATGAGCCCACTGGGAATCTGGATACACGAAATACGAAGGAAGTCATAGATTTATTACGATTGACTGCCAAAAAATACAATCAAACCATTGTCTTGATAACTCACGATCTCGCGATTGCTTCGGCTTCTGACCGGATCATCACGATAGAAGACGGTACGATCATTTCAGACCAACGGCTTGCTGCGAATTAGCTAAAAGACTGGAGGAGAATGATTTTGATCAGCAGCTATAAACAATTAAGCAGCAAGTATTTAAAGGGGAATATGAAACGAACGGTTTTGACTTTGATCGGAATCATACTCTCTGTAGCGTTAATTTCGACAGTCGGTCTTTTTATGAAAGGATCACAACTATCCCAAATCGAGAACATCAAGAAGATAAACGGGTTTTCTTTTCATCTCGGTATTTCCAATTACGATGAAGCACTATTAAACAAAATCAAATATAATCCTCAAATTGCTTCGTATGGCTTGATGTCTCAGGGCGGAATCGTTCCGGTTGGAGATGGAGATGTTTCTATTCAAAAGAATTTCGCTGATCATAGCGCATTGGCGTTTTTAACCTACAGTCTCGCTGATGGCAGATTACCAGCCAATGAGCATGAAGCAGCTGTCGATTCATGGACGCTTCCTTTTTTGAAAAAGGGTCTTCAGATCGGCGACTCATTTGAATTGGATGGTCAAACCTTTCAACTGGTTGGTTTACTGGATAATCGGGCGTTCACTCAGAGAAATAAAGTGGGTCGTTTCCTAACCTATAAACATGATTTTGCTATCGGAGAGGGTAGGATCTTAGTCGAAATAAACGAGAAAGCGGACTTTAAAGAGGTAATAGGTGAGATAAAATCACTTACGAAAGACGAGGATCTGGTTATCAATGAGGAATTGATCAAAGTTTTGAAACCAGGATCGAATCAATCGATTCTGGCCGTGCTCGTCATCGTTGTTAGTATTGTTGTGATCGCGACAGTTGTGGTGATTTACAACGCTTTTCAAATCAGCGTCGTAGAGCGGATGAAGCAGTTCGGGATGCTCCGAAGCATCGGTGCTACGCGAAAGCAAATTAGACAAATCGTGATGAGAGAAGCGGCTGTGCTGGCTGTCATCGCCATTCCGGTTGGACTTGTATGTAGCATATTGGCGGTCGCTGCTCTCCAATCCATTTTCTCGATCATTTTAGAAGAGGGTGCAGGTGTTTCGTTCTTTCATATCGATTGGTGGATTTTATTCATCAGTTCGATCATTACGCTGACGGCCGTACTAGCGTCCAGTTATTACCCAGCTTTTTTTGCGGGCAGAATATCCCCACTGCTGGCCATCAGCAGCAGGTTATCCATCAAAAAAGAAGCGATCAAAAAACATAAGAATAACGTGTTGAAAAAGCCGTTATCTTTTCCTTTGAGCCTAGCCTTGAAAAATGTCAAAAGAAATAAAAATCGTTATACCATCACGATTCTATCCATCATTATATCCAGCGTCTTGTTTATTACTTTCTCGTCAATGATGGATATGGCATTTGCATCCAAATATGTGAAGGACTTATCTGCGAAAACTGATCTATCCATCTACCTGAAACAAGATCATGATGATTCTTCAGCAGAAAGACAGCAAATTTTGGAGCTTTTGAAGTCAGTTGAAAATGTATCCGCAGTGAAGGAACAGGACATCCATTTTGAAATCGATTTGAAGGATAAGACTCAATCTCTTGCAACTGTTGCTCACATCGAGGACTCTGTTGGAAAAAAACACGCCATTTCCATTGTAAATCACATCGATGAGAATAAAGTGAAGAAAGATTCGGAGCTCGTCATAAAAGTGCTGGTATACAGTTTTATCACAGTCATTTCTTTGATTGGCAGTCTCAATATCCTTAATACGATTACGATCAGCATCATCATCAGACGAAAAGAACTTGCTGCGTTAAAATCCATAGGCATGTCACAAAGGGATTTGAAAAAAATGATCATCTATGAAGCGCTGATTTACGGTTTTTCTGGAAGTTTGCAAGGGATCTTTTTCGGTTGTATACTGTCTTATATTATCTATTTGGCGGCTTCCGGTGTCTTGAGGGTCGAATGGACGATCCCCTACGAAGCTTGTCTCATTACGTTTGTTTCAGCTTTGATCATCAGCTTTTTATCTGTTCTATTGCCACTGAGAAAAATTCAAAAAGATAATCTTATCGATGTGATCAGGGAACAATGATAAAATGGGCCTGGCTATTTTATAGTCGGGCTTTTCGGATTGGTCAATGGCTGAACACTGGAATGAAAATGAGGAGAGGACAACCTTGCATAAAATATTGCTCGTGGAAGATGATGAGGCGCTTGGTCTAGCCATCGAATTCTCATTGAGAAATGAAGGCTATGAGGTAGTCAGAGCCTCTAGTGTAAAAGAAGCCAAACACCAGTTTGAACTTCAACCTTTTGATTTGGCGATCCTAGATGTCGGCCTTCCAGATGGAAACGGCTATGATTTATGTCTGCATTTCAAAAAACAAAACGATTCATCGGTTGTTATCTTCTTAACGGCCTTGGATGAGGAAGCAAATGTAGTAATGGGACTGGATATTGGCGGAGACGATTATATAACGAAACCATTCCGAGTCAAAGAATTCATGTCCAGAGTGAAAGTGCAATTGCGCAAACGTGGACGGTTGCAAACATCTTCTATCACTTTAGTATCTGAAAATATAAAAATGGATACGAACCTCGTCAAGGCTTATAAAAATCAGGAAAGCATTCCATTAACCAATCTTGAATACAAGCTTCTGCTTACTTTCATGATGAACGCCCATAAAGCACTAAAAAGAGATGATCTCTTGATGAAAGTATCGGAAGGAGAAGATGCTTTTTTTGATGAAAACACGCTTTCTGTATACATCAAGCGTCTAAGAGATAAAGTGGAAGATGACCCCAAAAATCCGCAGTTTATCGTCACCCAAAGAGGATTAGGCTATCGGTGGAATAAGGATGTGAGTAGCGAGTAAGATGATGAAGAATACCGAATTGAAAGGGTATATGACGATACTGGCCGTTCTGTTATCACTATTTACCATTCACCAGATTATTGCCCATCAACTGTTTTATGATGCTGTGAAAAGCGACTCCATTGCAACCTGGGGTGAAATTACGGCTAGATTGGTTGAACAAAATCCCGAGAATGAAGCGGAAATTATGAAGGTCTTAACAAATCACGCATCTAATTCAAATGAGTATCGGGAAAAAGGAAGAGAGCTCTTTAGACAGTATGGATTATATGAAGATTTGGAGTCAGAGCTTTTTCCCCTATTAAATAAACATATTTCCAGCCATAATCAATGGATTTATTGGGGATTGATTTGTTTCGGATTGATTCTGCTAGGCGCAAGCTATATGCAATTCAAGATGGTCTTCCATAAAATTAGACAACTTACTTCCGCAGCTAAAAAAATAATCGACGGGGACTACTCGGTAGTCATCAATGAAAATAAGGAAGGGGATCTTGCCAAACTAGCGGCTTCCTTTCGTTCCATGAAGGATATTATCCGAAAAAGCATGCAGGATCTTCTGGAAGAGAAAGAGTTTTTAGCACAAATTCTGCAAGATATCTCCCATCAATTAAAAACGCCTCTTTCCACGATATCCATATACAATGAAATGTTATTAAATGCAGAGCTGCCTCGTCAGCAGCAAGTTCAACTTTTGCAAAATAATGAAGTTCAAATCTCCAGAATGAATGTCTTAATTCAAAATTTGTTAAAAGTAGCGAAAATCGACGCCAGAGCTATTTCGTTTGTTAAAGAACCAGCCAATTTGGTGGAGACGATCGAGGAAGTTCTGGATGGCTTGGCAAAGATGGTCATTGATAAGGATATAGCGATTGACTGGGATGCGCCCAAGGAAATCGTCGTTGTCCATGATAAACTATGGATGCAGGAAGCTTTGATGAACCTGCTGAAGAATGCGATCGAACATTCAAAACCCGGCAGTACAATCATCATTCACGTAAAAGATACGCCTATTTATACGGAGTTGGTGATTCAAGACTTTGGAGAAGGAATTGCAACTAAGGAATTGGCGCATATTTTTGATCGATTTTACAAAGCAACAGATTCTAAAAAGCATGATTCGACTGGGATTGGATTGGCGCTAGTCAAAGCCATTGTCGAAGCACATCGTGCCTTGATTAAAGTGGAGAGTGAGAAAGACAGCTTTACAAAATTTACGATTACTTTCATAAAGTTTTGATTACGCGTAACAAGCACTCCACGTGTGGATGGAGAGCCAGGGGTGGCTATATCGTAGCCGTTTTTGCTGTTATGGCTTTGGGTTTAGGGTCCAGAGTATTCGACGATGTGTTGCCTGTCTTTGTAGCTGAGCATTTTGGCGATGCATTATGGGCGTGCATGATCTACTTCGGCTTTCGCACTTGTTATACTTATAAAAAGATTTCTTTTTCACTGTGGTGCAGCCTCGCGTTTTGCTTTGCGATCGAGGGCAGCCAATTGTATCAGGCCGGTTGGATCATTTACCTACGGGAGACAACGCTTGGGGCGTTGGTATTAGGAAAAGGCTTTTTGACGGCGGATCTTGTGCGGTACACGGTGGGAGCAGCCATCGCTGCCTTGCTCGACCTAGCCTGGCCTTGGCGTAAGCGCTCCTGATTTTGGGCGGATGTACGACATACCAAAAAAATCTTCTAGGAGGGATCATGTTGCAGCAGCTCTTTACTGATATGATGAAACAGGACGTAAAGCCGTTCCTTTCTAAGCGTGGCTTCGCAAAGAAGGGTTTGAATTTCACTAAGAAAACCGAAAGCCTCATCTACATGTTCAACTTCCAAAAATCTGCTGGCAATGCAGCGAACCATGTAATGTTTTATGTGAACTGTGGTATTTATGCACCGGAGTTGGCACAAATACAATCGAGAGAGATTCTAACAGCACCTCTAGAAGCGGAGTGTCACTTCAGAGCAAGAATGGGGGAGATTGTTGAGTCTGTACCAGATCGATTTTCAATCACTCCGGATACGAATATGGATGATGTAAGAAAAACACTTCTAAGTGGATTAGAAGAGGCGATTCATTTCTATGAAACGATGACCAGTGCCAGATCTATTGTGGATTATTACACTTCAGGGCCATTTTTACATCTGAGCGAAGAGAGCTTTCATTTGCTATTCCAATCCAATGATGTAGCAGCGGCTAAACATTATTGGAAGGCTTTGCAGGAAAAGTACGGAACAGAAAAGCGATGGACCATATTCGAGAATAAATACACGGCCATCTTCAATAAATATGGAGTGGAATTTGATAAGCGATAAAAACAGCGGTCAGTCTAAGACTTTATATGCAGGTCTTAGGTGGCCGCTGTCTCATTTAGTGGAGTTAGCACAAAACCAATTTTTGGCAAAATAGGCGAACGAGTTAGGCGTAAAATCCATAACGTAAAGTGTGTGAAAGCCAATGGAGGAGGGAATATATGTACGGGTGGTATCCGCAAGAGGGTTATTATCCAATTTCGGCGGGAGAAGGCAGACACTACAACGATTACGAATTACTGAGACACATTGCCAGATTAGAGCGACGTCTGGCGGAAGTACAAGAAGCCTTGTCAGCATGTACAAAAAAGAATGACGCATTAAAAAAGGATTTAGAAGTTGTCAGACAGCAAAGCCCAGTGCAAACCCAGAATGATCAAACCTATCAACAACCAGCAGTAGATAAAGTAAATGTCAAATGCATAGCAGCGACAGGGACATCGGTAACCTTTGAAATATCGGGAAGAAGTTTAACATTTGATAGCGATTATTATGGGAAATATGTAGGCGATTATACCCCTGGAAAAGTATACGTAGCCATGGCGGATTATGGAGCGGGGCAAATCTATCTAACCATTAAGGATGATAATGAAATTTGGCATACCTTTAGATATTCACGAATCCAATCGTAATTGACAAGATGTGCTCATGAAAGTCGGCGGAAACAATAGAATGAGATTGCTCGCTTAGATTGATTCTTGTCGAGTGATATATCCAAGGATACTGACTGCGTGTTGCCAGAAAATGCTTATGTCACTCGACATTCTACTTACTTTGGAATTGCTATGGAAGTAAATACTTATCTGAGTTAGGATAAACTGTATCAGAATGGTTGGATAAATTTTGTAATTTGTGGTAGAATTGATATGGAAATGAACGATTCAAAAAACTTCCTCCTTCCAGTTGTGCCTTACGATCTGGCACAAGGCATTTTTCAATTCAATATTTAGATAAATTCCTAAATATCTAAAAATGACGTATGAAAGTAGGATCGATTGATTATGTCAATGAATTACGCATTTAAGGCACTCTCTGATCCCACAAGAAGAAAGATTCTTGACCTTTTGCGGGAGAAAGATATGACGGCTGGAGAAATTGCCGATCATTTTCAAATGACAAAGCCCAGCATCTCCCACCACCTCAGCTTGTTGAAACAGGCACAAATGGTTTACGACGAACGAAAAGGGCAAAACATTTACTACTCTCTGAATACGACCGTTTTTCAAGACTTATTAAAATGGTTTATACAATTCCATTAGAAAGTGAGGGAGTCACATGAATAAGTCCAATTTGTCTCTATTATTATTTGCCATCAGTGTAGTCATAAGTGTATTTTGCTATCCCTCCATGCCGGATCAGATGGTCATTCATTGGGGACCAAATGGTGAACCGAATGGTTTTGCGCCTAAGGTTGTGGGTGTAGCCTTCATTCCGGTTGTGATGCTGTTTCTCTTCGTGGCTGTTCGCAGTCAAAAACAGTATTACCAAAAGTTCCAAAGCAGTCACGATACAATCTTGCATACATTAATGATCGTACTTCTCGTCATCCATAGCGTGATAATCGCATATGGATATGGGTATATGTTAAATATTGGGATATTCGTAACCCTTATTTTGGGGATTCTGTTTGTAACAATAGGGAATTTTATGCCTCGTTTTCGACATAACTATCTGATTGGGATACGCACGCCATGGTCACTCGCTAGTGAAGAGGTCTGGAAAAATACCCACCTACTGAGTTCCCGTGTGTTCTTCATCGGAGGAATTCTCATCATGCTCACCTCATTCTTACCAACAACCTTACATTACATCCTAATGTTGATCATTGTGTTGGTGACAATTCTGATTTCTATTGCAAGCAGCCACTACTATTACAAAAAAACAGGAAGGAGAAAGTAAAATGAAAAACTTGAAAATAGCATTTCTGTTATCGTTGGTGAGCGCTATCGGTTTTATCGCAGCTATTCCCTATTTGCTGGCAATTGGCGGGGATGCATTAGCCCTGGTACCTCTCCCGATCCCGGTTGCAATGGCAATTTTCGTCTTACAAGGAACCATCATGGCGTTTCTGTTTTCGTGGATTGGATTGACTTTCGCAACCAAGGTTGGGTTGGATGCCCCTGTCCTTCGGAAGTGGTTATATAAAACGGGTGGAGAGTCCTTTCATAAAAAGGGAATCATTCAAGCAGTCATCTTTGGATTTGCAGCAACAGGTCTGCTGCTCCTACTGGAATTCGCCGTTTTCCAACCATTACTACCAATCTTGGCAGAAAAAGCCCAAGACGTAGAAGTGTCGGTTTGGGCAGGCATCCTGACAGCCATTCAAGGTGGAGTATACGAGGAAGTCATGGTTCGTTTATTCATGATGACCATGATCGTGTGGATTTTGAGCAAGTTATTCGGACGTAAATCCTCCCCTAAGCCATGGATGTACTGGGCAGGCATCATTGGGGCAGCCCTTATATTTGGGCTTGGTCATCTCCCTGCGGCAAATGTTTATTTTGGTGAGATTACCCCGCTTTTGTTCATTCGCACGCTCGCCCTTAATGGGGTGGCAGGTATATTATACGGATACCTCTACTGGAAGCGCGGGCTGGAGTACGCAATGATTGCACACGCGATCGGGGATATCGTCCTTCATGGTTTCATTCAATAAGACCGTTTCCCTCACGATTCCGTGTGAGTAGAAAACATACAATTTTTTAACATTTCGAGAGCTTAATCGAGTAAGCAGATCAAAAACTCCGTCGTAAGGTGGTTTTTGGTCTTCTTTCTGTTTGGTCAAGAAAGCGGTATGAAAAACAAATTTTAATTTTTATGGAAATTTATTGAATACGGAAAAAATGAGGGGTAATATAGAGGATGGAATTTATTAGGAATGAGGGGGGCATGCCTTGCGTTTTCTAACGAATTTTTCTCTCAGAAATTCAACAGCTATTATTATTATGAGCCTGCTTATCGTAGTTAGTGGAATCATTGCCGCTATGTCTCTCAAGGTAGAGAACATGCCGGATATCACTTTCCCTGTGCTTCTAGTCAATACGACTTATCCGGATGCATCACCAGAAGATGTTCTCGATGATGTAACGAAGCCATTGGAACGTGAAGTTGGGCATGTAACGGGCGTTAAGGCAGTGGAGTCATACTCAAGCAACAATAGTTCCACGCTACAGGTTTACTTGGAGACCGGTTCAGATGTACAAGCTGTCAGGGACGAGCTGGAAAGAAGAATCTCCAGTATCGCGCTTCCCAGTAAAGTAAACAGACCGCAAGTAATGATTCAGGGCTTCAGCAATCAACCCGTCTATTATCTGTTCGTGACAGGACAGGATAAGGAGAGTGGACTCGATCATTTTGACAACGATGTAAAAGAAACCGTACTCAAAGAGTTAGAAGGCATTGAAAGTGTTGATAAAGTATCAACAATAGGCGGGCAATTCAAAGAAATGAAAATCCTGCCAAAGGTAGATGCGCTAAACTACTACGGAATCTCTCCGTTGCAGTTGAAACAGCTTTTACTTGACAATCACGTAGCCCTGCCTATCGGTTCGATCATCGAGGATGGGGAAGAGCGCATCATTCGCGTGGTGAGCCGTTACCTCACAGTGGAAGATATTCGTAACACCAAGATATTCCTCCCAAGTGACCCTAAAAATGGGCTTACCTACGTAAGACTTGGCGATATCGCTGAAATCAATTTTGATGAAGTCGTTAATTCGATCAGCCGCTATAACGGAAAGAATGGAATTAACATCAATATTTACAAAACGCGTGACGCCAATGCGGTAGAAACCGGTGATGCCATTAATGCAAAATTATCCCTTTTGAAAGAAGAGTACCCGAACTTAACCTTTACCACGATTTATGATACTTCTGTCGATATCAAGAATTCGATTAACGGCATGCTCAAGGAAGGCTTGCTTGGAGCTATTATGGCTTCTGTAGTCATTTTGCTGTTTTTACGTCATGTAAAAGCGACCCTCATCGTCCTAGTCTCGATCCCAACATCCATCTTAGTAAGTCTGATTTTCATGTCCTGGATGGACATTACTCTCAATATGATCACACTGTTCGGGATGGCAGTGGCTGTAGGACGAGTCGTGGATGACAGTATCGTCGTTATCGAGAATATTTTCCGCCATTTGCAATTGAACAAAGAACGCAAGGAAAGCTTGATTCAAATCGCCACCCACGAAATGCTACATGCCATTACCTCATCGACTTTTACGACAACCGCCGTATTTTTACCCATTGTATTTGTTGGGGGGATGATCGGAGAAGTATTCCGCCCATTTGCACTAACCGTCGTCTGCTCGCTGTTTGCCTCACTATTAGTAGCCGTGACGATTGTTCCACTGTTAGCCAAGCTGATGATTTTAAAAGACCACAATATCAAGGAATATGAACATGGGAAAGGGTCTGACACGTACAGGAAGTTGCTTCAATGGTCACTCAACCGCAAGCCTGCTGTCGGATTTCTGTCACTCGTTCTATTTGTCGCAAGTCTAGCGCTTCTCCCGTATATGAAATACGGTTTGTTTCCTGATCCGGAAGCGAAGTACATATTCGCACAAGTAACGATGCCAAAAGGTACACAACTAGATGGACTCGATCAAACGGTTGCCCAGGTCGAAAGTAAATTGATGGAGCAGCCTGAAGTAGAGTACATAGAAATCAATCTTGGCTCTGAAAATGAAGCGGAAATACGCCAATCGAACCAAGCCCTCTTACTAATCAAAATAGGGCAAGATGTGAATCTCGACCAAACCATCAAAAAATTTGAGGGAATCGTCAAACCTATGATTCCACTAGGAACCGAAATGGCCTTGACGAAACCTGGTAGCAGCGATACCAACAAGTTCAAGGTGATTCTGTATGGACCAGATCTGGATCGTTTGAAAGAGGCAAGCGAAATTGTCAAATCAAACTTGAAAGTAAGTCCGCTGTTGACCAACGTGAAGGACAATCTGAATGATTTCAAAAATGAAGTTGTCATCAAAGTCGATAGAGACAAAGCCTCGGAACTGGGCGTTTCCCCTGTACAGGTGGCTCAAGAAGTCAACCTCCTGGTCTCGGATACCCGAATTGGCAAGATCAAAGTCGACGACAAAGACTATAGTCTCTTCTTTGGACTCAGTGAAAACCATGCGAAATCGTTAGAGGAACTGAATAATATCTACATCCAAACGCCAAGCAAGCAACAAGTTCGTTTGGTGGACTTTGCCGAGATTGACCAAGAAAAAGTCCAATCACAAATCATGCGCAAGGACGAAAAACAATTCGTGCAAATTACAGCAGATATCACGAGCGACAACAAAGGTGGTGCGAGTAATTTCCTGTTTGCGATGTTGCAAGCGGAAAAATTGCCTGCTGGAGTTACATTGTCATCTGAAGGTGTCTCAAGTGACATGGAAAAAAGCTTTAAAGATATGCTTTTAGCCATTGGTGCAGCGATTTTTATCGTCTACATCGTCATGCTCATCACTTTTGGCAATGCTACAGCTCCGCTCGCGATTCTACTGTCCCTGCCACTTGCTGTGATCGGCGGATTATTTGGTCTGTTCATTTCGGATACCGTTCTCGATATAACGGCACTTATCGGCTTTTTGATGCTGGTCGGAATCGTTGTTACCAATGCAATTGTGTATGTGGACAATATCCAGCAGCGAAGACTGGAAGGGACTTCTATGCGTGAGGCAGTTGTCGAAGCTGGCGTTACCCGCGTACGACCCATTATTATGACGGCTGTTGCGACAGTCAGTGCGCTCTTGCCACTTTACCTCGGCTTTTCTGAAGGGGCCTTGATGACTAAAAGCTTGGCGATTGTGGTCATTGGTGGACTCGTTACTTCGACGATCCTGACCTTGTTCGTGGTTCCTATCGGGTATGAATTGCTGTATCGGATCAAAAAAGAGTTTTTTGCCCCTGATACCAAAGAAGCGGAGATCGAGCCAAGTGAAGATATGTTCATTTCCGTACTGAGAAGTTTACGCGATATGAAAAAGTCTGGGTAAGGCAGAGGGAGGAGTTTACTTAATATGAAGAAGACGAAGCTAATCAGCTCAGGCGTGGCATGTCTTTTAGGCTTGACAATACTGTCGGGATGCAATTCACAATCCGTAGACAATACCAATTCAAAAGAAGGAAGAACACCAACCGAAAGCCAGTCCGGCACTGAGGTTGAAACCATTAAAGTGGAGAATTCCGTTGATGTTCAAGTAGAGGAAGTCATAGAAGGAGAACTCAAAGACTCTGACAGGTTGCTTGCAGAGGTATTCGCTAACACGGATGTGAGTATTTACGGCAAAACTACCGGAACCGTCTCTCAAATCCTGGTAAAGAAAGGGGATACAGTAAAAAAAGGACAAGTCATCGGAAAGCTGGATCAAACCGAAGCGCAATTGAAACTGCGCCAAGCTGAGGCAGCATTAGCAGTCGCCAACGCAAATCTTGAGCATTCCAACAAAATGGGGACGTCTGGCGAATTGGCTAACAGTCAACTGAAGCAGGCGGAGCAAACCTATGCGAGTGTCAAGCGTACGATGGAACAAGGATTGACGCTCGCGCAGGCAAATTACAACCGCTCAAAAAAGCTGTTTGAACAGAAAGCTTTGTCCAAAGGTGAGCTTGAGAATGCGGAAAACGCGTATCTGCAAGCAAAAAACCAGTATCAAAGCCAGCTGGATCAGGCGCAAACCGCTTTGATTACTGCACGGTCACAAGTGAATACAGCCGATAAAAATGGACGAGTCACGCAAGCAAATGTGCAACAAGGAAAGGTTGAAGTGGATATTTCCAGGAATGCATTGGAAAACACACTGATCAAATCAACAATTGACGGCATTATTACCGATATCCAAGTCCAAGAAGGCGATACAATCAACCCGCAAAAGCCTATTGCAACGGTAATAAACCTTGACCCGATGATTGTGAAGGTGAATGTGTCTGAAAAAGCGTTGGCAAGCTTTCAAAAAGGAACACAGCTAAATTTGCAGGTTCCGTCCCAAAATATCAAGGTCAAGGGCAGTATTACCTACGTGGGACTAAAGGCTTCTGACCAATCCAAGCTTTTCCCCGTGGAAATAGAAGTGCCAAATCCAAAAGGCACGTTACTACCCGGAATGAAGGCAGAAGTCTCTTCAATCAATGGACAAGCAGGGATTCTCATACCAACAGATGCGATCCTCGAGCGAAATGGGAAATCGGTAGCCTACGTCGTGAATGGAGAAAGAGTAGCTGAGAAGGAAATCTCGATTGCTTCGAAAGGAACGGAGAAGACACTAATCAGCTCTGGAGTGAAACCTGGAGACAAGGTAGTTATCAAGGGGCAATCACAATTAAAAGATAATGCAAAGATTCGCATTGTTCCCTAAGTAATAGCGAGGAGGATACCTATGCAAAAGATGTACGTTTCCCAGAACAGATGGCTACTCTCTGCAAAAACGACGGCAGAGGCAGAAGTGCTATTATTTTGCTTTCACTATGCTGGTGGCCATGCTGGTATTTATCGGGATTGGCAAAAAAAGCTGCCTGTTCAGATTGGCGTTTGTCCTGTACAGCTCCCAGGCAGAAGTAATCGCTTTTTAGAGCCTTGCTACACGGATTTGTCTGTAATGATTCGTGATTTGGCAGAAGCGCTCCTTCCCTATCTGAATCGACCGTTTGCCTTTTTTGGACATAGCATGGGAACGCTGGTCAGCTTTGAGCTGGCCAGATATTTACGCAAACATTACAACCTCAAGCCGCAGCACCTGTTTGCATCCGGATACCATGCTCCACATCTACCAGATCCGGGTGAAGCCATCCATCATCTCCCGGATCAAGAGTTTCTGGAGGGCGTACGAACGATGAATGGCACGCCAAAGGAAATTTTTGAGGACCAGGAGATTCTGAATATGCTTCTCCCTACGCTTCGGGCCGATTTCACGATATGCGAGACGTATCGGTATCAAGACGAGGAGCCGCTGGAGTTGGGAATAACGGCCATTGGCGGTTGGCAGGACCCTGACTTTTCCATAACACATCTCGAAGCCTGGGCAGATCACACGAACGCTGCTTTTCAAACCTACATGCTGGAAGGGGACCATTTCTTCATCCATTCGCAACAGGACCAAGTCATTAGTATTGTGGGGTCAACTCTTCAAAATTATCTTACTGGGTACAGGGGGATAGGATGATGACAGGAAAAGCAACACGAGAGGGGACACAGCGCCTAGCTCAGGCCAATCCCCATCTTTTCTATAAGCAATTTGGCAGCTTCGATGTGTGGATCAGTCAGGTTGGATTCGGAACGTACCGGATTGATGAACAGGATGAGCAGTACCAGCAGGCTCTCCGTAAAGCGTTGCTCGAAGGAATTAACTTGATTGACACGAGTAGTATGTATACAAATGGGAGCGCCGAGAAAGTCATCGGTAATGTGCTGAAGCAGCTGATAAGTGAGGAAAAAATAAAGCGGGAAGAGCTTGTAATCGTGTCCAAGGCCGGTATCGTACAAGGCGAGGATTCCGAGGAAACGACGAAGAGGACAGCGGAAGGAAAACCGTATCAAGACTTCACGACGGTACACGAAGGAATGTCGATATGTATCCACCCTGAATATCTTCAAGACCAGCTGACACGTAGCCTGCAGCGCTTGCAGGTTGACACGATTGATTGCTACATGCTGCACAATCCAGAGTGGTATTTGCTATGGGCCAAAATGAAAAAGATCAAACAACAGGAAGCGTATGATGAATTATTAGAGCGAGTGGAGAAGGCTTTTCGACATCTGGAGAAAGAAGTAGAATCAGGTCGGATTCAATGCTATGGTGTCAGTGCCAATTCGTTTGTCAGCAATGTCAAAGAATTTGATTTTGTTGCGTTAGATACCCTCTGGGACATTGCAGAAAAGATTACGCCGAATCACCATTTTCGCGTCATCCAGTTTCCAATGAACATGTACGAATCCGGTGCCATACTGGAAAAAAGTCATGCGCAAGGCAAGAGTGCCTTGTTATTTGCCAAGGAAAAAGGGCTTGGTGTCATGACCAACCGGACGTTAGATGTGACAGCAAAGGAAAAAATCTTCCGCCTGACGAACATCCAACTAGATCAGAGCGCGGTCATTGACGAAAAAGAAGCCATTCGTCGAATCAAGGATTGCTTGAATCGTGTAGATGATGTAGAGGATCAGATCGTCTATCGCGTCTTGCCATTATTAAAAATGGAGAAGGAAGATGTGAAAGAGCTGAAGAAAAAAATATCATCTGGAGCTACACTTCGCAAATACTGGAAAAAGCTATACTCTGCCACAAATGTGCAAAATGTGAGAAACTTCTTGTTTGAACCGATCATCGAAGATATTCGCAATACGATTAAAAGGCATGAGGGCTTGGACGACCAGACGCAGCAATGGCTGGATACTTACAAGGCAGCTCTCATGGAGACAGCAGAAGCTTTGCAGAGCTACTACGCCCCGAAAGACTACCAGCGTTCACTGGATATCTCGAAAGAGCTGACGAGGGTGAAACCGCATTTAATGACAACAGATAACCTCAGCCAATCCGCGATTAGAACGATGCGTGCCACTCCAGAGGTGCACAGTGTCCTCGTAGGGATGAGACGTGAGCATTATGTAGAGGATGTACTAATGGAATTGAAGAGACCTTTAGATACGATCATGCAAGAAGAAGACTGGCATACGATGACGCAAACTCTCAAAGCGGTTATTGGCTAAAAACAAAACCCAAAAGTAAAACCACCTTATGGAATCGTGTAACAACAACGATTTCATAAGGTGGTTATTTTTCATCCCCTCGGTTATTTCCACTTGCTGATGATATGCTCGCGATCAAACACTTTAATACTTATCTGGAACAGGATCAGGGCTACCACCGCACAAAGCGTGACCATACCCAGATAGATTACCGGATTGCTCATCATGGAGAGGAAGATGACCTGACTGACAGCAAGTCCGATGATCGGCAGAACCAGTATGGCACCAAATTGTTGGGCTGCTGCGACGTTGTCAACTTTGGAGGAAACAATGACGCTCATGGATACGCTGATGATCGAAATAAATGGAACCAGCAGGAGCATCGCGAGAATAAATACGATGGAAAAATACTCGCCAGCATTGTCAAAGGTTGCAAAGATGAACCCTAGAAAAATTAGCTGTACCACCCAGGTCAAAGCGATGGAAGGCAAGGAGTAAGCTAAGACCTTACCGAGCAAAAACTCCTTGGTGGAAATCGGGGTGACCAGTACGCTTTCCAATGTTCCTGTCATTTTTTCCATGATGATACTCGTCGTGGCAAATGTTAAGGGGATCATCGCCGGTACAATCAGGAACAAAAGGAAGTAGAAGCGGGCAATCGCTATATGACCATCTGTACCTGCCATGTTAAGGAGGGGATTGGTCAATTTCATCAGGTTAAGGATGAACTCCATTTTACCGTTTTGGGCAAATACAGTAGTGATCAGAGCGACAATCAATATAACGAATGGTGCCGCAAGGTTCGTAATCAATACGGAGCGGGCAGCGAAAAGCTCTTTCCATTCCCGGAGAATAACAAATCCCGGCATCCTAGATCGCCTCCTTTTCTTGATTCAACAAGCTGAGATAGGAGTCCTCCAGTGACACGGAGATGGGTGCTATGTAATTGACGGTAATATCCGCAGCAACCAGCTTTTTGACCAGCTGAGGGTTTGAGGTCTTCGGATTGGCTACCCTCAGATGGAACTGATCTTCGGTGCGCTTATACGTCTCCACTTCCTCGGCGGCTTTAATGATCTGTTCCGATTTATTCAAATCCGCTCCTACGTCAAGAAGCACATTGTAGGTGGTCCACTCTTCGCGGAACTTCTGTGGGGTGGTTAATCGAATCACCTCACCCTTAATGATGGCGAATTCATGACATAACTCATCAATTTCTGCGAGGATATGTGAACAAAAGATGATCGTTTTTCCAGATGCAGCCCACTCGCGAATCAGATCTTTCAGCTTCCGGGTGCTGACCGGATCGAGATTGGCTGTGACCTCGTCTAAGAAAAGCACCTCTGGGTCGTGTAAAATCGCGCAAACAATCGAAAGTTTTTGTTTCATTCCCTTCGACAATCTGCCGGCAGGATCATTTCTTCTGTCCCACAAATCGAACTGGCGTAGCAAATACTCGATGCGTGAAGCACGCTTGGCTTTGGGAATCTGGTAGCAGGAGGCGAAGAATTCCAGGTTGTCCAACAGAGAAAGCTTGTCATACACCCCGGGAGATTCCGTTACACAACCAATTTTTTTGCGAATCTCTTCTTTATTTTTGCTGATTTGATGACCGAGGATAGTGACTTCTCCTGACGTAGGCTCAATGAGGCAGGACAAGATACGTAGAGAGGTTGTTTTTCCAGCTCCATTAGGTCCAAGTAGACCGAAAATTTTACCTTTGGGAATCGAGAGGGAAATGCCATCGAGAACTTTTTTGTCTCCAAACGATTTTTTGAGATCCTTAATGACGATTGCAGGCTCCATAAAAAAATCCCCTTTCCTAGATTTCTCTGTGACTCCAATTTCATGTGCAGCTCTCATATCGTAACCTTTTTATCCAATTCGGAATATTAAAAATCTGTAAAGGTAATGAGTTGATTACCAAATGGGCAAAACCAACTGGAGATGGAGACACAGAGGCAATTTCATATCAGAGTGAAATGTCAAATTGAGCGAAGTGCAGCATTGAAAACGGGAGTTGTCAGAAATTGTCAATTTTTACCAGTGGTAAACTTACCTCCTTTCATCGCTCAAAACAAGCAGAGTAGCGCCTTTTGGCGTTCTTTCCTCTAT
This sequence comes from Brevibacillus brevis, assembly GCF_022026395.1. Taxonomy (NCBI): domain Bacteria; kingdom Bacillati; phylum Bacillota; class Bacilli; order Caryophanales; family Paenibacillaceae; genus Brevibacillus; species Brevibacillus brevis. The sequence goes on from NZ_CP041767.1 coordinate 3,055,006, forward strand.
TTGTCGGGCCAAAAAAATAAAAAAATTTACATACAACTACTTGCAGAGAACCATATTTTTGAGTTATATGTAAAAACATGTAACAAAAAGTAAAAATGTGGTACAACTTCCATCTAGGATGATTTTCAATCGAAGTCAACTTTTTGTCAACGAAATTATGAGAAATGCTGGTGATGTTTTTTTGAGAATACTATTCCTAACAACATTCATGAGCAAAGAAAACAGGATTGTCCAGTATCTGGAATCAAGAAACCACGAAGTCATTGTGTGCACAAAAAAATGGGAGCAACAAACCGAATATTTCGAAGAGATTGACTATGTTGTCAGTTACGCGTACGGCTATATTCTGGGTAAGGAAATCGTTTCTCATTTCAAAGGGCGCATTGTCAATCTACATACATCCCTCTTGCCCTGGAGCAAGGGGAGAGACCCTGTTTTCTGGAGCATTTGGGATGAGACACCAAAAGGGGTTACGCTACACCTCATAGACGAGAACATCGATACCGGCAATATCCTTGTTCAGGAAGAGATTTCTTTTAATGACGATGATACGTTGATCGATTGTTACAACAAAGCGAATCAGGTGATTGAAGACCTGTTCATCCGAGAATGGGAGAACATTGTCAGCGGGCGGATCACACCTTTTCCACAACCAACTGGCGGATCGATTCACTACAAAAAAGACCGAGATTTCTACAAAAACCTGAATATGACTACCGTAAAAGAACTGCTGGCATTAAAGCGTTTTTGTGGGAAACGAACACAAGTAGAGAGGCAGAGCGATCTAACCTATCATCAGTTGTTTGAACGACAAGTCGAAGTGTCACCGGACAGTCTGGCAGCTGTATGTCAAGACCAGTCCTTGACATACAAACAGCTAAATGAGCGAGCCAATCAGTTAGCTCATAACCTTTGTGCCAAAGGAGTTAAGCCTGACGATCTTGTGGCGCTCATGATGGACAGATCACTGGACATGCTGGTGAGTATTCTCGCCGTTCTAAAGGCAGGGGCTGCATATCTCCCTATCGATCTGGATTATCCGGATGAACGAATCGCTTATATGCTAAACGACAGTAGTGCACCTGTTTTATTGACACAGACTCCCTTTATCGAAAAGGCGAAAAGCATCTGCGAACTAGAAGTGATGGACGTGTGTGACCCTGATAGCTTTAGCGACAGAAAAGAGAATCTACCGCACGTCAATCGATCAACAGATCTCGTCTATGTCATGTATACATCGGGATCGACCGGTTTGGCCAAAGGCGTGATGATCGAGCATGGCAACTTGGTAAATTTTTGTGAATGGCATCGCCAGTACTTTGAAGTGAGCCATGAAGACAAAGCCCTTGTCTATTCCAGTTTTTCATTTGACGGATCTGTATTGGATATTTTCCCCTATCTGCTTACGGGCGCTTCACTACACATCGTGCCAACTGCCCTGAAGTATGATCTGATTGCCTTGAATGATTATTGTAACCACGAAGGCATTACGATCAGCTTTTTTCCGACGGGAGCAGCTGAACAGTTCATGCAAATGGATAATCGTTCTTTTCGAGCGATGCTTACAGGCGGGGATGTGCTAAAAAAGGTTGATCGGCGCGGTGCTTACAAGCTGTACAACTTGTATGGACCGACAGAGTGCACGATTCTTGCTACTGTTTTTGAGGTGGACAAGCAATACCAGAGCATTCCGATTGGCAAGCCTATTGGTCATACCTCCATCTTAATTTTGGACGAAAAGCTGGCATTACAACCGATTGGGGTAGCAGGCGAGTTATTTATTCTCGGTAGAGGGTTGGGACGAGGGTATGTGAACCGACCAGATTTGACTGCTGAGAAATACATCATTCATCCGCAGACGGGGGAGCGCATGTACCGCACGGGAGACAGGGCACGCTGGTTGCCTGACGGGAACATCGAGTTCATGGGCCGCCTCGACAATTTGGTGAAAATTCGCGGGTATCGGATCGAGCCAGGAGAAATTGAACCATTCCTCATGAATCATCCAATGGTCGAAATGGCAACCGTTATCGCCAAAGAACGGGAGGATGGCCGCAAATACTTAGTTAGTTACTATGTTGCTCCTGATGAAATCCCTTTTCACGAGCTGAGGGAATGGCTCGGAAATGATCTTCCTGATTACATGATCCCGACTCACTTTGTTCAAATGGACGCGCTACCGCTCACCACGAATGGAAAGGTAGACAAGCGGGCATTGCCAGATGTACAGGGAGATGAGGAACTGCTGAGGGAATATTACGTCGGGCCGACTGATGAGCTTGAACAACAATTGGCTCACGTGTGGAGCAGTGTGCTAGGAATCTTGCAGGTGGGAATCGACGACCATTTTCTTGAATGCGGTGGGGACTCGATCAAGGCCATGCAGCTCATTTCCCAGTTCAAAAATATCGGATTCGATTTGAGATATGACCAGCTTTTTAAGCATCCAACGATTCGCCAATTGAAACGTTTGTTCACAGAGCAAGAGCAGACGAACATACCACCATTGCAAGAGCTGACCGTACAACAGCAATACGAAACATCCGCGGTGGAGAAACGGATGTACATTATCCAACAGCAGGATCCCGAGTCGATCGCATACAATGTGACATTCACGGTTGACTTTCCCCACTCCGTAGATGTGGAGCATATCCAGCTGGCCTTGCAACAGCTGGTGATACGTCACGAAGGATTACGAAGCACGTACCACATGTATCATGACGAAATCGTAAAGCGAATTGTCACGTGTTCCGAACTATCATTTGTCCGTCAGACGGGTGTAGAAGAGGTCCTGCACAGTCTACTTGCAGAGCACATCAAGCCATTCGACTTGGCAAAAGCGCCATTGCTCCGGGCTGGAATCATTGAAACTCCTGACAAAAAGGTTCTCTGGCTCGACTCCCATCACATCCTCATGGATGGATTATCCAAGTCGATTTTGTTACGGGAATTACAGACTTTACTCGAACAACAGCAGCTTCCCCCTTTAAAAAATACCTATAAGTCTTTTGCGCGATGGCAAAATGACTGGCATGCAAGCGAGGAATACAATCAGCAAGCAGCTTACTGGAAAACCCTTTTAGAGGGCGAGCTTCCCGTTGTCCAACTTCCAACACGAAAACGTCCGCCGCAACTGACATTTGATGGGGCTACGATCACGTATCGCGCAAACAAAGAACTCACCAGAAAGCTCAAGACCACAGCAACAAAGCATGATGGAACCCTCTATATGCTGATGCTTACCATCGTATCTGTCTGGCTATCCAAGATGAATAACGACAGCGAGCAAGTCATACTAGGTACCGTAACAGATGGAAGACAGCATCCTGATACGCGAGAGATACTTGGGATGTTCGTTAATACCTTGCCACTTCTACTCTCAATTGATCATGAAGAAAGCTTCTTACATAACCTGCAACAGGTGAAGCAAGAGCTTTTGTCCGCTTTGCAAAACCAGTACGTTCCCTTTGAAAAAATTCTCGAAGGCTCCGGCGCAAGACGCGACGGGAATCGTCATCCCCTGTTTGATGTGATGTTCATGATGCAAAGCACATCGGAGACAGGGTTGGAAAACTACACGCGTCATATCAACAACAGAATTAGCAAGTTCGACCTGACACTAGAAGCAGTGGAGCGGGACAATGAGCTACACATTGTCTTTGAATACAACACACGGTTGTTTGATGAATCCATGATCCACCGCATGATTGCGCAGTTTGAACACCTCCTTTTGCAAGCTGTTCACGCTTTGGAGGCGCAAGTTAAAACGTTTGAACTAATGCCCCAAGCGCAACGCCTCGATTTGTTACTAGGGGTAAACGATACATCCAAAACATACCCCGGCAAATTGATCATGCAGTTGTTAGAAGAATGGGCTGCTGTTACACCTGACAAGATCGCATTGGTTCTTGGCGAACAGTGCATGACGTATCGAGAGCTGAACGAACGAGCTAATCAACTGGCACATACCCTCCGGACAAAAGGGGTGAAACCAGACGATCTGGTGATGCTTATATCGGAACGATCCTTCGAGATGATAGTGGCCATTTTCGCCGTATTGAAAGCAGGTGGAGCCTATCTGCCGATCGATCCGAACAGTCCGGCTGACCGAATTTCCTACATTTTCACAGATAGCGGCGCCAAGATGGTGATGGCACAGTCCCGTTTCGTTGAAAAAGCAAGCTTTACAGCGGGTGTTATAGATCTGGACAGCGAGAGTAGCTTTTCCCCAGATACAAGCAATCTACCACTGGTTAACATGCCGGATGACCTCGTATATGTCATGTACACATCAGGCTCAACCGGGAAGCCCAAAGGCGTGATGATTGAACACGGGGGGCTGCTCAATGTGCTCCATGCCATGCAGGATGAATATCCGCTAATGAGTGAAGATGCGATCCTGCTGAAGACGACCTACATTTTTGATATCTCTGTAGCCGAAATTTTTGGATGGATACCTGGAAATGGAAAATTGGTGATTCTCGAGCCAGAGGCAGAAAAGAATCCCAAAGAAATATGGCACGCGTTAGTCCAAGAAGGGATCACCCACATCAATTTCGTGCCATCCATGTTGATTCCGTTCGTCGAATATCTGGAGGGGCGAAACGAAGCCAACCGATTGCGGTACATTCTTGCTTGTGGGGAAGCGATGCCGGACGATCTCGTGCCAAAAGTATATGAAGTACTGCCAGAGGTGAAATTGGAAAACATCTACGGGCCAACAGAAGCGACAATATACACGTCTCGCTATTCGCTCGCAAAAGACTCACTGGAGAATCCTGTCCCCATCGGAAAGCCTTTGCCCAACTATCGCATGTACATCGTCAATCGGTACGGACAATTGCAGCCAATAGGCGTTCCTGGCGAACTTTGTATAGCTGGGATCAGCTTGGCAAGAGGATATTTGAATAACGAAGAGCTGACAGCAGAAAAATTTGTTGCCCATCCATTAGAGGCTGGTAAGCGTATCTATCGCACAGGCGACCTGGCACGCTATCGTGAGGATGGCAATATCGAGTATCTCGGACGGATGGACCATCAGGTAAAAATTCGTGGATACCGCATCGAGCTGGAAGAAATTCGTAGCAAACTGATTCAGGAAGCGTCCATTAATGACGCGGTGGTTATGGCTCGAGTCGACCAGAACAATCAGGCATACTTGTGCGCCTATCTGCTTTCCGCGAAGGAATGGACAGTCAGTCAATTGCGAGACCTGCTTCGCCGTGAATTGCCAGAATATATGATACCCGCCCACTTCGTTCTCATGAAGGAGTTTCCGCTTACATCCAACGGTAAGCTAGATCGCAAGGCCCTCCCCGAACCAGATGGAAGTGTGGGAAGCGAAGTGGAATATGTGGCACCGCGCTCTGAAATGGAACAGATTCTTGCCACAGTTTGGGGAGAAGTACTTGGCATCGAGCGGGTAGGGATTCAAGACAGCTTTTTCGAGCTTGGTGGAGATTCGATCAAGGGTTTGCAAATTGCGTCTCGTCTGCAACGGATGAATCTCATAATGGCAGTCAATCATTTGTTTAAATATCCGACGATCGAACGAATGGCACCATTTGTCATTTCCGAAAGTATCATGATCGATCAGGGACTGGTAACAGGGCCTGTCTTGCTTACACCAATCCAGCACTACTTCTTTGAACGGATTACATCAAGTAGACATCACTGGAATCAAGCCATGATGGTTTTCAGCCGAGAGGGCTTCCATAGCGAACTATTGATGGAGTCTCTCCATGCACTTGTGCTTCATCATGATGCCCTGCGCATGAGCTTTATCGAATCGGATGAGGGATTTGTCCAGTTTAATCGGGACGACGATGGTAATCTGTTCGAATTCCATGTGTTTGATTTTACAGAAGAGCTGGACGCTCGTAACAAAGTGGAAGAAGAAGCAAGCCGTCTTCAATCCAGTATGAATTTACAGGAGGGGCCGCTCGTTCAAGTAGCGCTCTTCAAGACAAGAGTAGGTGACCATCTGCTTTTTGCGATTCACCATCTGGTTGTTGACGGTGTGTCCTGGCGAATCCTTCTGGAAGACTTCCGAATCGCCTATCAGCAAGTAGCCTCAGGTAATCCAATTGCTATAACGGAAAAAACACATTCTTATCAAAAATGGGCGAAAGAGCTGAAAACCTTTGCCAATAGCAAGAAGCTTGTCAATGAACTAGCTTATTGGAAAAAAGTCGAATCCATTCCTTGCCCTCCCTTACCGAAGGATCAGGAGACCATTTATCAGACCGAAATGGAGACGATAACAGCGTCGGTTCGTTTCTCCAAAACGGAGACGGAACAATTACTGCGCCATACAAATCACGCCTACCAAACGGAAACGCAAGAGATCTTGTTGACTGCCTTGGGAATGGCAATGCAGGAATGGACAGGGGCAAACGATGTAAAGGTCTTTTTGGAAGGACATGGACGTGAAGAGATTGTCAAAGGCTTGAATGTATCCCGTACGGTAGGTTGGTTCACTTCCCTTTTCCCTGTCGTGCTGCCTGTAGCCAAATCGGGCCAATTGGGGGAGCAGATCAAGCTGGTCAAAGAAACGATGCGTGCCATTCCTAATAAAGGAATCGGGTATGCCATCCTAAAGCATCTCACAGATTCCGAGCACAAACGAGACATCCATTTCACACGCCAACCCGAGGTTGTGTTCAATTATCTGGGACAGTACGATGCCGATCTGGACAATGAGCTTTTCACATTATCGGATCTACCAGAGGGTAGAGTACTAGGCCCTCATGCCGAGCGCATGCACCCGCTCGATATCTATGCCAAGATTATCGGTGGAGAGCTAGTTATCTATTTGAATTACAATCGCCATGAGTATCACAAAACGACGATAGACAAGCTCATGGGACTCTATCAATTTCATTTGAACGCTATTATTTTTCATTGTATAGAAAAGAAAGATTCTGAGTTAACACCGAGTGATTTCGTGGACAAGAAGCTCTCTCTGGAAGAACTCGATGACATTATGGACTTGATAGGCGATTTGTAAGTAAATGGAGCTCAGGAGGAGAGTAGACGTGTCAAGTAAAAAGATCGCCAATATATATCCGTTATCTCCCATGCAAGAGGGAATGTTATTTCATTCCCTCCTGGACGAAGGAACAGAGTCCTATTTCGAACAATTGCGCTTTACCATTAGAGGATTCATCGATCCAGCTATTCTCGAACAAAGCTTAAACGCGCTGATCGAGCGACACGATATTCTCCGAACTGTCTTTATCCTTGAGAAGGTTCAAAAGCCGCGACAAATTGTCCTTAAGGAAAGAAAGACAAACGTTCAGGTGATAGATATCACACACCTCTCTGAAGACGAGCAAGCTGTCTTTTTGGAGGACTTTGCGAAAAGAGAACGTCAGAAAAACTTTGATTTGGCAAAAGATGTGCTCATTCGTCTCACTCTTGTCCAAACCTCTTCTGACGCATATACACTGATCTGGAGTCACCATCACATTTTGCTAGATGGCTGGTGCATTCCGATTGTGTTACATGACTTTTTCCAAATCTATCAACAAGTAAAAGAAGAACGACCAGTCAATCTCGGCCAAGTTTATCCGTACAGCCAGTACATTAGCTGGTTAGGGGAACAGGATGCAGAAGAAGCAAAAGTCAATTGGTCACGGTATTTAAGTGGCTATGAGCCGAGCACATTTATTCAAAAGCAGGGTACCGGAATCAAATACAAGCAAGCAGAGCTGGTCTTTTCCATTGGTCAGTCGCTGACGAGCGACTTGAATCATATCGCTAGAAAATTGCAAGTAACGGTAAACAATCTCTTTCGTACAATCTGGGGCCTCATGTTGCAGCGCCAAAGCAATATTGATGACGTTGTATTCGGATCGGTTGTCTCTGGCCGTCCAATCGATATCCCGAACGTAGACCAGATGGTTGGACTTTTCATCAATACCGTACCTGTCCGTGTTCAGATGAGTGACAATCAAACGTTTTCTGATCTGGTGAAACAAGTACAAGAAGAGTCGAGTTCGCTGGAAAAATATCATTATCTTTCCCTCGCCGACATTCAAAAAAATCAACAATTGATCGATCATATCATTCTGTTTCAAAACTATCCGATGGGCGCAGAGCTTTTGGCCCGTCTGAACCAATATAACCAAGAATTCACTCTTACAAATCTGCATGCCTTTGAACAAACCAACTACGACCTAAACATAATGGTCACCTCAGACGATACCCTCACTGTTACGTATCTTTACAATGCATCCGTATTTACGGAAGATCAGCTCCAACACCTCAATCAGCAACTCACTACTATCATGACGCAAGTGACAAAAACACCGGATATCCTTTTGAAAAATCTAGAAGTGGTCAATTCCGAAGAGAAGCACCTTCAGCTCCATATTTTTAATGATACATATCGCAATTATCCTGTTGATTATTTGATTCACCAGATTTTTGAAGAGCGTGCAGAGAAACAACCACACCTCATTGCCCTAGTCATGGGAGAGCAAAAGCTTACGTATCGTGAGCTAAACGAAAAGGCAAATCAACTCGCTACATTTTTACGTGCAAAAGGGGTCGGGCCAGAAAGTATTGTCAGCTTGCTCACAGAACGCTCAGCGGAAATGATCATTGCCATTCTTGCGATTTTTAAAGCAGGCGGCGCATATTTACCAATCGACCCGGCTCACCCGAAAGAACGCATCGAATACATTTTACAAGACAGCGGCAGCGTGCTGCTTCTTACCAAAAAACGCTTTTTAGAAACAATTGATTTTGCTGATCGGATCTTTGATCTGGAGGCGGATGAGCTTTATCAGGGAGCACCGGGTAATCTTGCAAATGTAGCCCAAACGAGTAATCTTGCATACGTCATTTACACATCGGGTTCGACAGGCAAACCGAAAGGCGTCATGATCGAGCATGCGAGTCTATTGAACCAAATCTTCGCACTGCAAGAGCAATATCCGCTTCAAGAAAAAGATGCGTATTTGTTAAAAACAACCTACACCTTCGACGTATCCGTCGCAGAAATCTTCGGTTGGATTCTCGGTAACGGCAGACTGGTGATTCTCGAACCTGGCGCAGAAAAAGAACCTGACAAAATTTGGGAATCCATCGTTAATTATGACGTAACTCACGTCAATTTTGTTCCATCTATGCTCATTCTTTTTATCGAGTATCTCGAGGGGCGAAAAGAGGCAAACCGACTACGGTACATCATGGCTGCCGGGGAAGCAATGCCGAATGATCTTGCGCCAAGAGTATATAAAGTATTGCCAGAAGTGAAAGTGGAGAACATCTATGGTCCGACAGAAGCTACCATTTATGCTTCCTGCTTCTCACTCACGGCAGACTTGATAGAAAATCCTGTGCCTATTGGAAAGCCTTTGGCCAACTACCAAATGCATATCGTCAATCAACATGGGCAGTTACAGCCAATCGGGGTTCCTGGTGAATTATGCATTGCCGGAGCTGGATTGGCGAGGGGTTATCTAAACAATGAAGAGTTAACGAACGAAAAGTTTGTTCCCCACCCGTTTGAAGCAGGCAAACGCATGTACCGTACGGGCGACCTGGCTCGTTATCGCAAGGATGGAAACATTGAATACCTCGGACGCATTGACCATCAAGTGAAAATTCGCGGGTTCCGGATTGAGTTAAACGAAATTCGAAGCCGGTTGATCGAAGAAGAATCGATTCGCGATGCAGTGGTAGTGGCACAAACAGATCATAACCAACAAGCGTATCTATGCGCCTATATTATCGCCGACCAGATGTGGACTGTTGCCTCATTACGTACATTGCTTCGGCAAACCCTGCCAGATTACATGGTTCCGTCGCATTTCATTCAAATGGAAGAGTTCCCTCTGACCTCGAGTGGCAAAATTGATCGCAAAGCTTTGCCGCTCCCAGAGGGCAATGTGCAAACAGGCAACGCGTACAGTGCGCCGCGTAATCCGATTGAGGAATTGCTCGCCCGGATTTGGGAGGAGGTTCTCGGTGTATCACAGGTCGGAATCCACGATAACTTTTTCGAATTGGGAGGGCATTCGCTTTTAGCGACACAATTGCTGTCCCGTACATCCAAAGTATTTCAGACCCAGCTTCAGATGCGTGAGATTTTTACCTATCAGACGGTAGCAGAATTGGCTGAACGTATTCGACTCACTCGTCAAGGTACTGAGCCGATAAAGCAAAGCCCGATACAACCGTTTTCCTTGGACAGTTCCCAAGAGCTGCCACTGTCTTACGCCCAACAACGTCTATGGTTCCTTGATCGACTGATCCCGAATAGCGCCATGTACAACATTCCGGTCGGATTCCATCTGCGTGGAGCGGTTGATACGGATGTAATGGAACGTGCTTTGAATGAAATCATCAAACGGCATGAATCCCTTCGAACAACGATTAAGGACATAGAAGGACGAGCGGTTCAAGTGATTCATCCACATGTACATTTGTCACTTCCTGTCACTGATCTGCGCGAGATGCCAGCAGCGGAAAAAGACACGATCTGGATGAGTATGGTGGAAGAAGATGGCGCGACGCCATTTCAGCTGGATCAATGGCCATTGATGCGGGCAGCGTTGATCCGACTGGAGGAACAAGAGTCCGTAATCTGGATAAATATGCATCACATCATCTCAGACGGTTGGTCCATGGATGTATTCGTAAACGAGTTAAGCACAATCTATGAGGCATTCGTTAAAGAAGCAGAAGTACCGCTTGCCGATTTACCCATTCAATATCGGGATTACGCAGTTTGGCAACGAGAGAAATGGCAAGACAATGTATGGGAGCAGCAGCTCAGTTATTGGAAAAAGAAGCTGGGCCAGAGTGAACCACTTTTGCCACTTCCAACCGATCGTCCACGGACAGTCGTGCAAAGCTATCGCGGTGACAATTATTCTTTCTACGTGCCGAGGGAAGTAGGGCAAAAGCTACGCGAGCTTGGACGACAAGAAGGCGCGACTCTGTTCATGACGCTCTTAGCGGCATTTAAGCACTTCATGTACCGTTATACGCATACCACAGATATTCTGATCGGAACACCTGTTGCGGGACGTAATCGTCAGGAAATCGAAAACCTGATCGGATTCTTTGTCAACATGCTGGTTCTTCGTACGGACCTGTCGAACGACCCTACATTCGTTGAACTGTTGCGACGTGTTCGTGAGACGGCATTTGATGCTTTTGCCAACCAGGATATTCCTTTTGAAAAATTGGTGGATGAATTACAAATTGAGCGCAGTCTCAGCTACTCGCCGCTATTCCAGGTACTTTTCTCCGTACAGGGAATGTCAACGGGTGTACGTAAAGGCGAAACGATATCCATTACCCCTAATGAAGTCAATCTCAACAAGACGACCAAATTTGATCTGACTCTCACCATGATTGAAGACGAGGATCACGGACTGAAGGGTGTGTTTGAATACAGTACAGATCTATTTGATCGTACGACAATTGAGCGCATGGCAGAGCATTTCTGCAATCTTTTGCAAGCTGTTGCGGCCAATCCAGCGCAGAAAATAACGGAAGTTGAACTGTTAGGCGATGGGGAGCGAGATCAGCTACTCGGCGGTTGGAATGATACTGAGGTTGATTATTCCCGCGATCTTTGCGTGCAAGAACTTGTTGCCCAGATCGCACAAACGTTGCCTGATCAGATTGCGGTTTCAGGTGACCAAGGTGCAATCACCTACGCAGACCTGGATGCGAAGGCCAATCAACTCGCTCAATTCTTGCAAAAACAAGGGATTGGCTCGGAAGACTTGGTGGGAATTTGCGTGGAGCGTTCCATCGAGATGTTGATCGGTCAACTCGCGATTCTCAAAGCAGGTGCCGCTTATGTGCCGATGGACCCTGCATACCCCCAAGAACGACTCGCTTTTATGATCAAGAACGCACAGATGTCTATGGTCTTAACTCAAGAGCGGTTGGTAGATGCATTACCAGAAGGCGCTGCAACGTTCCTTTGCTTGGATCGAGATTGGCATCTAATGGCTCAGATGAGTTCGGTTGCGCCAGCGGTTACGACCAAAGCAGAACAGCTCGCCTATGTTATCTATACGTCAGGTTCTACAGGAACGCCAAAGGGAGTAGAGATCGAGCACGGATCACTCTTGAATCTAGTCAATTGGCATCAGCGAGCGTACAACGTAAATACTGCAGACCGTGCATCACAAATAGCTGGTACAGCATTTGATGCTTCGGTGTGGGAGATTTGGCCGTATTTGACAGCGGGTGCTACGATTTGCCTCCCACAGGAAGAGATTCGTCTCGTACCGGAAAAACTGCGTGATTGGATAGTCGAATCTGGCATTACGATAAGCTTTTTACCAACACCTTTGGCAGAGAGCCTGCTTACGCTGAATTGGCCAGCCGAATCAGCATTGCGCTACATGTTGACGGGTGGTGATACTTTGCACCAGTACCCGTCTGCGAATGTACCGTTTACGTTGGTAAACCAATATGGCCCAACAGAAAATACCGTCGTTGCTACTGCCGGCATCGTGCCCGTGCACGGAGAACGAGAAGCGGCTCCTTCCATTGGACGTCCCATTGACAACGTTTCTGTCTATGTGCTCGACGCAAGCAGAAAACCTGTGCCTGTAGGAGTTGTCGGGGAACTTTACATCGCGGGGAAAAGTTTGGCACGTGGCTATCTGAATCGTCCTGACTTGACGGAAGCCAGTTTTGTACCCAACCCATTCTCTACAGATGAAGGGGCACGGATGTACCGCACAGGCGACTTGGTTCGCTATTTGGCAGATGGCAATTTGGAATTTATTGGGCGCGCTGATGATCAAGTGAGCATTCGCGGATTCAGGGTTGAGCTAGGGGAAATAGAGTCGGCTTTGTATGCACATGCAGCTGTCTCGGAAGCAGTGGTGATCGTCAGGGAGGATTTGACGCCCGGTGTGAAACGACTGGTGGCTTATGCTGTGCTTCATGAGGGAGAAGAGGTACAGACGATTGAATTGCGTCAGTCTTTGAAAGATAGACTTCCAGATTACATGGTGCCTTCTGTCATTATACTGATGGATGCCCTTCCTCTCACTCCAAACGGAAAAGTAGATCGCCGCGCTTTGCCGTTACCTGATACTGTGCGAACTCAATGGGAAGACGGCTTTGTTGCCCCTCAAACGGAAATTGAGCACAAGCTGGCCGAAATCTGGCAAGGAGTTCTAGGTGTAGAGTCAATCGGGATTCACGATAACTTTTTCGAACTGGGCGGTGACTCGATTCTAACCATTCAGATCGTGGCACGTGCCAACCAGGCGGGTATCCGATTTACACCAAAGCACTTGTTTGACTCTCAAACATTGGCAGAATTGGCCGCAAGTGTAGATGTTCTTGAGGATGCACCACAAGTGCATAGGGAGCAGGGGATTGTGACAGGCGAATTGCCTCTGACACCCATTCAGACATGGTTCTTTGAGCAGGACATTTGCCATGTCAATCACTGGAATCAATCAGTCATGCTTGCTGTTCGTGAAGAAATGGATGCGAGTTTGTTGGCAAAAGCTTTTGCGGCGATTCTCGCGCACCATGATGCCTTGCGCCTGCGTTTTCGGAACGTCAACGGAAAATGGGAGCAATATCATGATGTCGTTTCGGATGAGGACGTCTTTCAGATCGTAGATTTGACGACGGCGGTACTTGAGACGGACAAAGAGGAACAAATGCAAGCCATTGCAGACGAGCTACAAGAAAGTCTGGATATCGAAAAAGGACCATTGCTTCGTGCTGCATACTTCCAATGCGGGGACAAACAGCGTCTGTTCATTGCGATTCATCATCTCGCTGTCGATGGTGTTTCCTGGCGAATTATTCTGGAAGACTTGCAAACGGCCTATCAACAATTGACAGGGTCGCAACAGCTGCATTTGCCTCAAAAGACGACTTCTTTCAAGCGATGGGCGGAACAGTTGACACAGTACGCAGAGCAAAGCGTAGTCGACAAATACTGGGCGAATCTGGATACAAGTCATGTACTCAACGTGCCTGTTGACCATCCGAATGGAAAGAACACAGAAAGTCTGGCCGTACAAGTAAAGGTAAAACTGGGCGTGGACGAGACACGTGCCTTGTTGCAGGAGGTACCAGCCGCTTACCGTACTCAGATTAACGATGTGCTACTCAGTGCTTTGGTCCGAGCCTATAACAACTGGACCGGGCAAAAGACACTTTATGTTTCAGTTGAAGGACACGGGCGAGAAGAAATCGTCGATGGCGTAGACATTTCCCGAACAGTAGGTTGGTTCACAAGCATGTACCCGGTCTTGCTGGAAATGGAGCCAAAGACACCTTGGGGTTCCCTGATAAAATCAGTCAAAGAACAATTGCGCTCGATTCCTGACAAAGGGATTGGCTACGGCATTCATCGTTATTTAAGGAAAGACGAACAAACGTTAAATACCCTGCAAGCTTATCCGCAACCTGAGATTAGCTTCAATTACTTAGGACAATTCGACCAGGATCAAACGACTGATGCTTCCTTGTTCCAGATCATTCCGAACTGGTCAGCATCCAATCTCAGCAAGGACGAAGCCCGACTCCATAAACTCGATTTCCAGAGTATGGTGGCAGGAGATCAGTTAGAAATGACATGGACGTACAGCGGCGATATGTACGAACAACGAACGATTGAAGAGCTTGCTCGTGACTATGTGCAATCATTGCAAGCGATCATTGCCCATTGTCACGCTGAAGAGGCAGGTGGCTATACACCTTCCGACTTCCCATTGGCGGAGTTGGATCAAAAAAGCCTCGACAAGTTCATCGGGAACAATCGTCTGATCGAGAACATTTACACACTCACACCATTACAAGAAGGGATGCTGTTCCACTCTCTTTATGAGCAAGCAGGCGGAGACTATGTCGTTCAACTGGTCGTGAATTTGGATCACTTGAATGTGGCGAAGTTTTCAGAAGCATGGCAAAAAGTGGTCGAGCGACATGCCATCCTCCGAACCTCCTTCTTATGGAGCGGATTAGAGAAACCGCATCAGGTTGTTCATACAAAAGTAAAAGCACATGTCGAACAACTGGACTGGAGTCACTTACCAAAAGAAAAGCAAGAAGCTCACTTACAAACCTATCTCGAACAAGATCGCAAGCTAGGCTTTGATCTCGCTCATCCGCCGTTGATGCGTTGGTCGTTGATTCGACTAGATTCGAAAACCAGTCAGCTCGTTTGGAGCTTTCACCATATGTTGTTGGATGGTTGGAGTACACCGATCGTACTTAACGATTGGTTGGCCTATTATCAGGCATCTGTTGATGGTACCAAAGCAGAACTGCCTATCGCTCCTCCGTTTTCCACTTATATTGCCTGGTTAAAGCAGCAGAGTCTTGAGGCATCAGAGCAGTATTGGCGAAAACATCTGCGTGGCTTCCGTACACCAACTCCTCTTAGCATGGGGAAACCGGGTGGAAGAGCTGTGCAACAAAAAGAATACGCCGATCAAATGATACTTTTATCGAAGGAAACAACTGCGAGTCTGCAAGCTTTTGCCCGTAGGCATCAACTGACGATGAATACGCTGGTCCAAGGTGCGTGGGCGTTGATTTTAAGCCGTTACGCAAGTGAGTCGGAAGTAGTATTTGGGACAACCAATCTGGGACGTCCTGCAGATTTGCGTGGAGTGGACTCCATGGTGGGTCTGTTTATCAACACCCTGCCTGTTCGCGTGCTTTTCTCAGAACAAATGACGGTGGTCGACTGGCTGCAGAACATCCAACAGGAACAGAGTGAGATACGTCAGTACGAGTTCACACCGCTCGTTGACATCCAAAGCTGGAGCGAAGTGCCGCTCGGACAGGCGTTGTTTGACAGCATACTCGTTTTCGAGAACTACATGTCTGGTGCAAATACAAATGCGAATACAGACATGTCACTAAACACAATCAAAGCAGTTGAGCAGACGAACTATCCATTGACATTGGTGGCGGCGCCTGGCGAAGAGCTAATGCTCAAACTGATTTATGAGACAAATCGATTCGAGCAGATCACCATGGATAAGGTATTGGCTCAGTTGATCAAAGTATTAGAGTCAATGATGGCTCGGTCTACGGAACATCTCTCTGCCATTTCATTCATCACAGACGAGGAACGCCACAAGCTGTTAGTGGAATGGAACGCAACGGAAACGGAGTATGCGCGTGATACGGTGATGCACCAGCTATTTGAGGCACAAGTAGTCGCGACACCGGATGCGGAAGCTTTAATCGTCGGAGAACAAAGACTGACGTACGCGGAGCTGAACCGACGAGCAAATCAGTTGGCTCACTATCTTCGTTCTCAAGGGATCGGTCCAGAGGTCCTGGTTGCTGTTCTCATGGAACGTACGACCGAGATGATCGTAGCGATGATGGGCATTCTCAAAGCTGGTGGCGCATATGTCCCGATTGATCCCGCGTATCCCCAAGAGAGAATCGGCTATACACTGGAAGATTCGCATGCGGCGATCGTGTTGACCCAAGGAAGTCTGCTATCCATGCTGCCTGAGCGTACAGCAAAAGTGATCTGCTTGGATCGAGACTGGGAAGCTATCGCAGAGCAAAGCGAAGAGAACTTGCCGAATTTAGTGGTACCAACGAACCTTTCGTATGTCATTTACACCTCGGGCTCGACTGGTCTGCCCAAAGGGGTAGCGATTCAGCACAGCAGTGTCATTGCCTTCATCGCCTGGGCGAAAACCGTCTTTTCGGCTGAAGAAATGAGTGGGGTGCTTGCTTCGACTTCTATCTGCTTCGATCTGTCTGTCTATGAAATATTCGTGACCTTAGCCTACGGCGGAAAAGTCATCTTGGCGGACAACGCTTTGCATTTGCCGAGTCTGCCAGCAGGCAACGAAGTGACATTAATCAATACCGTTCCATCTGCCGCCAAAGAACTGGTGCGGATGAACGCGATCCCGTCCACGGTACGAGTGGTCAACCTGGCTGGAGAGCCACTGCCAAACACATTGGCGCAAAGTCTGTACGCGCTGGGGCATGTGGAAAAAGTCTTCAATCTTTATGGTCCGTCTGAAGATACTACTTACTCCACGTATGTACAGGTCACCAAAGGCGCGACGTCAGAACCGACAATCGGTCGTCCTTTGTCCAACACACAAGCGTATATTCTCGATGCCAACCTGCAACCTGTACCACTCGGCTTACCTGGGGAACTGTATCTTGGCGGGGAAGGATTGGCGCGCGGGTATCTGAACCGCCCAGAGCTGACAGCAGAACGATTCTTGTCCAATCCATTCCACACTGACCCGCATGCGCGGATGTATGGCACCGGTGACTTGGTCCGTTATCTCCCCAATGGACAAATCGAGTATTTGGGACGGATTGACCATCAGGTGAAGATTCGCGGCTATCGAATCGAGTTGGGAGAGTTGGAGGCTGTCCTTCGCACCCATCCGGCTGTCAAGGAAGCCGTGGTGATGGCAAGAGAAGACAAGCTGGGTGACAAGCGTCTGGCGGCGTATGTGACGACAAAAGAGGAAAGCAGCGAAGAGGCCACTGACTTAGCGGTCTGGGCAAAAGCAAAATTGCCGGAGTTTATGGTTCCATCTGTTTTTGTCTGGCTGGACGCTATGCCGCTCACACCGAACGGCAAGATTGACCGCAAGCAGCTGCCAGAGCCGGAGTGGGGGCAAATGGCTTCCACCCAAGCGTATGTAGCGCCACGCAACCAAACGGAGGAGCTGGTCGCCACAATCTGGTCGCAAGTGCTCGGCATCGAAAAAGTCGGGATTTACGATAACTTCTTCGAGCTCGGCGGGCATTCTCTCTTAGCGACACGGGTCATTTCCCGTCTTCGTGACATGTTTGCAGGAGAAGTACCTATTCGTACTCTTTTCGAAAACCCAACCGTTGCAGAACTATCCGAAGCACTCGGAAGCTTTTTGCAAGAAACAACAGGAGCTTCGATCGAACCTGTTTCACGGGAAGGTCATCTGCCATTGTCCTTTGCGCAGCAGCGTCTATGGTTCCTGGATCGTCTGATGCCAGACAGTGCCTTGTACAATATCCCGTCCGCGATGCGATTGCACGGAGATTTGAATATGGAGGCGTGGAACAAGAGCTTGCAGGTAATGATCCAGCGCCACGAAAGCTTGCGGACAACCTTTGACCACGTGGATGGGCAAGCCGTTCAAATCATTCACCCTTACCAAGAACAGCCGCTGCATGTAGTCGATTTGCGGGAGCTTCCAGCGGACGAGCGCGAAGCAGAAACACAGCGACTGGCGGGAATCGAGGCAGCTACGCCATTTAACCTGAGCGAAGGTCCGTTGTTCCGTACCACCTTGATTCGCATAAGCGAGCAAGAAGCCGTTTTCTTATTTAACATGCACCATATTATTTTCGATGGCTGGTCTATCGGTATTTTCATCAAAGAAATGAGAGCACTGTACGAAGCGTTTGTTCACGGCAAAGAACCTGCATTAGCCGATCTGACACTACAGTACGCCGATTATGCTGTATGGCAACGGAAGTGGATGGAAGAAGATGTACTTACGCATCAGCTAGCGTACTGGAAAGAAAAGCTAGTAGATGCCGAACCACTATTGGTTTTGCCGACAGATCGTCCGCGTCCATCCGTTCAAAGCTATGATGGCGCGATGTATACCTTTACGCTTCCAGCTGAGCTGTTAGCAAAATTGAGTATACTCAGCCGTGAAGAAGGATCGACACTGTTCATGACCTTGCTGGCTGGCTTCCAAACTTTGCTCTATCGCTACAGTGGGCAGGAAGACATCCTTGTCGGAAGTCCGGTTGCAGGACGAAATCGGGAGGAGATCGAGTCACTCATCGGTTTCTTCATTAATACATTGGTGCTCCGTACGGATATGACAGGGGACCCGACATTCCGTGATTTGCTGGCAAGAGTGAAGGAGACGGCGCTAGAAGCCTATGCCCATCAGGATCTTCCGTTTGAAAAATTGGTCGATGAACTGGCGCTAGAGCGTAGTCTCAGCTACTCGCCGCTGTTCCAAGTGATGTTTGTCCTCCAAAACTTCCAGCTTGACCTAGCCGAAAAGGCTGGCATTCGCGTATCGGAATTCAATATGGACAAACACCTTGTCACTGCCAAATATGACCTGACGTTGACGATGGCTGAAAGACCAAACGGCTTGATCGCAACATTTGAGTACAATACAGCGCTGTTTGATGAGACGACGATTGTGCGGATGTCACAGCACTTCCATCACTTACTTGAAGCCATCGTTCAGATGCCGGAGCAGGCCATTACCCAATTGCCGCTGTTGCCTCAGGCAGAACGGGAGCAATTGCTGGTGGAATGGAACGACACCACGACTGCTTACCCACGGGATCAACGCGTCGATCAATTGTTCCAGCAGATCGCGATGCGTTACCCGGATCGTATTGCGGTGGTAACGGGAGACCAGAGTCTCACCTACACCCAATTGGAGACACGAGCCAACCAAGTGGCCAACTACCTGCAAAAACAAGGCGTTCGCCCAGGTTCACTCGTCGGTATTTGTGTGAAGCGTTCGCTCGAAATGCTGATCGGGGTGCTCGGGATTCTCAAAGCTGGTGGGGCTTACGTACCGTTGGATTCAGATTATCCAAAAGAACGTCTGGCATACATGATGGACGACGCTCGAGTCACCGTTTTGCTCACGCAGGAGCAGCTTCTATCGTCACTCCCATCCAGTGAGCATACCGTGCTTTGTCTGGATCGCGACTGGGCGATGATAGCCGAAGAAAGTGAACGGGCACCTGACATTGACACCACAGCGGAAAGTCTCGCTTACGTGATTTACACCTCTGGCTCTACCGGCTTGCCAAAAGGAACGCTTGTCATCCATCGAGGCATTGTCCGTCTCGTCAAAGAAACCGACTATGTGACGATTACTGAGCAGGACGTTTTCCTGCAAGCGTCCACGGTATCGTTCGATGCGGCGACCTTTGAGATTTGGGGCAGCTTGCTGAATGGGGCAAAGCTGGTGCTGATGCCACCGGATCTGCCTTCCCTGGAAGAACTGGGGCAAGTCATTCAGACGCACAAGGTTACGACGCTTTGGCTGACGGCGGGTCTGTTCACCCTGATGGTGGATTATCACAAAGAGTACTTGAAGGGAGTTCGACAACTGCTCGTCGGTGGAGATGTCGTTTCGGTTCCTCACGTAAGAAAAGCGTTGGAAATCGAAGGGATCACGATTATCAACGGGTACGGCCCAACGGAAAACACGACATTCACCTGCTGCTACCCAGTCACGGAGCTGCCAGAGACGATCAGTTCTTTCCCGATTGGCCGTCCTATCAAAAATACGACTGTGTACGTATTGGATAGCCAAATGCAGCCCGTCCCGATTGGCGTAACAGGTGAACTGTACATCGGCGGAGATGGTCTGGCCCAAGGATACCTGAACCGTCCTGACTTGACCGAAGAACGCTTTGTACCAAACCCGTTCTCAACTGATCTGCAGGCACGACTTTATCGGACGGGTGACTTGGTTCGTTACCTGCCAGATGGTGTTATCGAATTCATCGGACGAATCGACAATCAGGTAAAAATCCGCGGATTCCGCATCGAGCTGAGTGAAGTAGAGGCAGTTTTAGCCAAACATCCTGCTCTTGCCGCATCCGTCGTCATTGTCCGCGAAGATGAACTGGGCAAAAAACAGCTCGTCGCTTATGCGGTCAAGCAAGCCGAGCAGGAGGTTGACACAGCCGAGCTGCGCCAGCACTTCAAAGCACATGTTCCGGATTATATGGTGCCATCTGCTTTCGTCATGCTGGATGAAATGCCGCTTACGCCAAACGGGAAAGTAGACCGTCGGGCCCTGCCAAAACCTAACTATGCGTACACAAGTAATGAGCACTACGTTGCACCACATACCTTGATCGAGCACAAATTGTCTGAGATTTGGCAAGACGTTCTCAGAATCGACGAAATCAGTATCAACTCCAACTTCTTCGAACTCGGAGGAGACTCGATCCTGAGTATCCAAATCGTCTCTCGGGCTAACCAAGCAGGGATTCGTCTTACACCTAAACAGATCTTTGAAAACCAAACAATCGCTGAACTGGCAGCTCTTGTTTCCACAACTGGAAACGGGGAAAGTGCTATTCAACTGGCGGAACAAGGCCTCGTGACTGGCAATGTGTTGCTTACGCCAATCCAGAAGTGGTTCTTTGCCGCAAATCAACCGTCTATCCATCACTGGAACCAATCCTTCTTGTTGACAGTCGAGGAACCGGTTGATACAAGCGCCATGGAGCGTGCCATTACCGAGTTGCTTGCACACCACGATGCTTTGCGCATGCGTTATACCAACAACGACGGTATATGGTCACAGCACATCGAGGGCTTGGGCGAACCTATACCTTTCCATTTGGTTGATTTGTCTGGCATCTCACCAGAGGAACAATTCACGAGATTGGAAGAAATTGCAGGCGAGAAGCAAGCAAGTCTGAACATCACGGAAGGCCCCTTGTTACGAGCTGTGTACTTCCACCTTGGAAAAGGACGCGCGGGACGACTGCTGCTCGTTGTTCATCACTTGGTAGTCGATGGGGTATCCTGGCGCATTTTGCTGGAAGACTTGCAGTTGGCCTATGAACAAGCGGTAAATGGTCAGGAGGTGCAATTCCCTTCAAAAACGACCTCGTTTAAGGCATGGGCTGAACAGTTACACACTTATGCCAACTCTGATTTGCTTGAAAAGGAGAAAGCTTTTTGGGCAAACCAAGCGTATGAAGTGGAACCACTTCCTGTCGACCGTACGTATGAGCCAGCGCAAAACACGGAGGCATCCACGAAACAGATTACACTTACTCTGACCGCCGAAGAGACGCGCAACTTGCTTCACGAGACGCTTCCTTCCTACCGTCTGCAAATGAATGACGTATTGCTTGCTTCCTTGGCAAAAGCGCTGAATCGCTGGACAGGAAAAGAGACGATGGTCGTCACTCTGGAAGGGCATGGACGCGAGGAGATTATCGAGGGAGCAGATTTATCCCATACGGTTGGCTGGTTCACAAGTATGTACCCGATACAGATTTCTATCGAGCAAGAAAAACCTTGGGGGTATACGCTGAAGACGGTCAAGGAACAGCTCCGCCGGATTCCCAATAAGGGTGTGGGCTACGGAATTTTGCGATATCTAAGTGATGATCTTGAACTACAACATCAGCTGAACGCTCAACCGAAACCGCAAATCAGCTTCAACTACCTCGGGCAATTTGATCAGACGGTGGCCGTTTCCTCTACGTTTGGCATAGCGTCTGAATGCAGTGGAGCCAATCTTGCCCCTGATTCGATTCGAGAGAACTTGCTCGATGTCATTAGTGCGGTGACAGGAGATCAGCTACACGTCACTTGGTTGTACAACGAAAACATCCATGACGAACAGACGATTGCGGCGATTGCTGATGATTACATGGAAGCATTGCGGGAGATTATGTCTTACACGCAATCAGCAGAAGAAATCGGCTACACACCGTCAGACTTCCCATTGGCTAATCTAAATCAGCAGTCTATCGACAAATATATCGCTTCGGATCGTCAGCTCGAAAGTGTATACTCGCTGACCCCACTACAAGAGGGGATGCTGTTCCACTCCCTGTATGAACAAGAGGGCGGCGATTATGTTGTACAGTTCCTCATGACAGTGCGAGATATTCGCTTGGAAGCATTCGAGCAAGCATGGCAGAGAACAGTCGACCGTCATGCGATTCTTCGTACCTCCTTTATCTGGGAAGGCTTGGAACAACCGCATCAAATCGTCCGAAAACAAGTAAAAGCAAGCGTGGAAATAATCGACCTACGTCATGTGGATGTCGATAAGCAGGAAGCTGAAATCCAATCCTACATGGAAAAAGACCGGGTGCGAAACTTCCAGCTTAATCAGGCGCCATTAATGCGTTGGACATTGTTTTCCACAGACGATAATACGTACCGCTTCTTATGGAGCTTCCATCATATCTTGCTAGATGGCTGGAGTATGCCAATTGTCTTGCAAGATTGGCAGGCAAGTTATCAAGCGATCGATAAAGGCGCAGAAGAAAAATTAGAAGCAGTCCAACCATTCAGTCGCTATATCGCATGGCTCCATAAGCAAGATAAGCAAGTTGCGGAGCGCTATTGGCGGGAGCAGTTAAAAGGCTTCTACGAATCAACGCCACTTGCTATGGGAAAAGCAGGCAGTCATGCCATACAGCCTAAAGCCTACAGAGATCGTACCGTTTACTTGTCCAAAGAAGTAACGGCCCACCTGCAAGCTTTTGCCCGCCAGCAGCAGTTGACGCTAAATACGCTGGTGCAAGGGGCATGGGCACTGATCCTGAGCGGTTACAGCGGATCAGATGATGTTGTCTTTGGAACGACAGTTTCTGGTCGTCCAGCAGAGCTGCCAGGAGTGGAAAACATGGTAGGACTCTTTATTAATACACTACCTGTCCGCGTCATGTTTGACCCAAGCCAAACAATACAAGAATGGTTACAAAAACTGCAAAAGACACAATTAGACATACGCCAGTACGAGAACACACCACTTGTAGACGTCCAAGGCTGGAGTGAGGTTCCACATGGACAATCGTTGTTTGATAGTATTCTCGTTTTTGAAAACTACTTGAATAGCACAAGTGAGGGGTCAGATTCCGGAGTGTCGCTGAGTGAAGTCCAAGCAGTGGAGCAAACCAATTACCCATTGACTTTGGTAGTGGCTCCTGGCGATGAACTTGCTCTCAAATTGATCTATGAGCAAGGACGTTTTGATACGGAATCAGTTGTGAAAGTATTGGAACAGATGTCTCAGGTTCTACATGCCCTAACCGCTCAAGCGGAACAGCCGTTGCGTACACTTTCCTTCATCACAGACGAAGAACGCCACAAGCTGTTAGTAGAATGGAACGCAACGGAAACGGAATATGCTCGTGACGCGGTGATGCACCAGCTATTTGAAGCACAAGTAGTCGCAACACCGGATGCGGAAGCTCTAATTGTCGGAGAAGAAAGACTGACGTACGCGGAGCTGAACCGACGAGCAAACCAGTTGGCGCACTATCTGCGTTCTCAAGGGATCGGTCCAGAGGTCCTGGTTGCTGTTCTCATGGAACGTACGACTGAGATGATCGTAGCGATGATGGGCATTCTCAAAGCTGGTGGCGCATATGTCCCGATTGATCCTGCGTATCCACAAGAGAGAATCGGCTATACGCTGGAAGATTCGCATGCGGCGATCGTGTTGACCCAAGGAAGTCTGCTATCCATGCTGCCTGAGCGTACAGCAAAAGTGATCTGCTTGGATCGAGACTGGGAGGCTATCGCAGAGCAAAGCGAAGAGAACTTGCCTAATCTGGTAGAGCCAACGAACCTTTCGTATGTCATTTACACCTCGGGCTCGACTGGTCTGCCCAAAGGGGTAGCGATTCAGCACAGCAGTGTCATTGCCTTCATCGCCTGGGCGAAAACCGTCTTTTCGGCTGAAGAAATGAGTGGGGTGCTCGCCTCGACTTCTATCTGCTTCGATCTGTCTGTCTATGAAATATTCGTGACCTTAGCCTACGGCAGAAAAGTCATCTTGGCGGACAACGCCTTGCATTTGCCGAGTCTGCCAGCAGTCAACGAAGTGACATTAATCAATACCGTTCCATCTGCCGCCAAAGAACTGGTGCGGATGAACGCGATCCCGTCAACGGTACGAGTGGTCAACCTGGCTGGAGAGCCACTGCCAAATACATTGGCGCAAAGTTTATACGCACTGGGGCATGTCGAAAAAGTCTTTAATCTCTATGGTCCGTCTGAGGATACGACCTACTCCACGTATGTACAGGTCACCAAAGGTGCGACGTCAGAACCGACAATCGGTCGTCCTTTGTCCAACACACAAGCGTATATTCTCGATGCCAACTTGCAACCTGTACCGTTGGGCTTACCTGGGGAACTGTATCTTGGCGGGGAAGGCTTGGCGCGCGGGTATCTGAACCGCCCAGAGCTGACAGCAGAACGATTCTTGTCCAATCCATTCCACACTGACCCAAATGCGCGGATGTATGGCACTGGGGACTTGGTCCGCTATCTCCCCAATGGACAAATCGAGTATTTGGGACGGATTGACCATCAGGTGAAGATTCGCGGTTATCGAATCGAGCTGGGAGAGTTGGAGGCTGTCCTCCGCACCCATCCGGCTGTCAAGGAAGCCGTGGTGATGGCGAGAGAAGACAGACTGGGTGACAAACGTCTGGCGGCGTACGTGACGACAAAAGAGGAAACTTGGGAAGAGAGCACTGACTTAGCGGTCTGGGCAAAAGCAAAATTGCCGGAGTTTATGGTTCCATCTGTTTTTGTCTGGCTGGACACTATGCCGCTCACACCGAACGGCAAGATTGACCGGAAGCAGCTGCCAGAGCCGGAGTGGGGGCAAATGGCTTCCACCCAAGCGTATGTAGCGCCACGCAACCAAACGGAGGAACTGGTCGCCACAATCTGGTCGCAAGTGCTCGGCATCGAAAAAGTTGGAGTCCATGATAACTTCTTCGAGCTTGGCGGACATTCTCTCTTAGCGACACGGGTCATTTCCCGTCTTCGTGACATCTTTGCAGGAGAAGTACCGATCAGGACTCTTTTCGAAAACCCAACCGTTGCAGAACTATCCGAAGCACTCGGAAGCTTTTTGCAAGAAACATCAGGAGCTTCGATCGAACCTGTTTCACGGGAAGGTCATCTGCCATTGTCTTTTGCGCAACAACGCCTGTGGTTCCTGGATCGTCTGATGCCAAACAGTGCCTTGTACAACATCCCGTCCGCGATGCGATTGCACGGGGATCTGGATATCGAGGCTTGGAACAAGAGCTTGCAGGTCCTGATCCAGCGCCACGAAAGCTTGCGGACAACCTTTGACCACGTAGATGGGCAAGCCGTGCAAATGATTCACCCTTACCAAGAGCAGTCGGTTCGTGTCATCGACTTGCGGGAGCTATCAGCGGACGAGCGCGAAGCAGAAACACAGCGTTTGGCGGGAATCGAGGCAGCTACGCCATTCAACCTGAGCGAAGGTCCGTTGTTCCGTACCACCTTGATTCGCATAAGCGAGCAAGAAACGGTCTTCCTTTTGAACATGCATCACATCATCTCTGACGGTTGGTCGATGGGAGTATTCATTCGCGAATGGTTCACTTCCTACGAAGCGATTAGCCAAAACGCCATACCAGATTTAGTTGATTTGCCTGTGCAGTATGCTGACTACGCGGCTTGGCAACGTGACTGGCTCCAAGGTTCGGTATTAGACGAACAGCTTTCTTACTGGAGTGAAAAATTAAGTGGTGCTGAACCGCTTCTCACTTTGCCGACTGACCGTTCACGTCCTGCTGTACAAACGTACGAGGGAGCGATTTACTCAACGACGCTCGCAGGTGAACTTCTCGACAAATTACAAGCACTTAGCCGTGAAGAAGGATCGACGTTGTTCATGACCTTGCTGGCTGCCTTCCAAACTTTGCTCTACCGCTACAGTGGACAGGAAGACATCCTCGTCGGAAGCCCAGTCGCAGGACGCAATAGACAAGAGACGGAACAATTGATTGGATTCTTCATTAATACATTGGTGCTTCGTACGGATATGTCAGGGGACCCGACATTCCGTGATTTGCTGGCAAGAGTGAAGGAGACCGCGCTAGGAGCCTATGCCCATCAGGATCTTCCGTTTGAAAAATTGGTCGATGAACTGGCGCTAGAGCGTAGTCTCAGCTACTCGCCGCTGTTCCAAGTGATGTTTGTCCTTCAGAACTTCCAGCTAGATTTAGATGAAAAGGCTGACATTCGCGTATCGGAATTGGATATGGACAAGCACCTTGTCACCGCCAAATATGACCTGACGTTGACGATGGCAGAAAAGCAAAACGGATTGATCGCAACATTTGAGTACAATACAGCGCTGTTTGATGAAACGACGATTGTGCGGATGTCACAGCACTTCCATCACTTACTCGAAGCCATCGTTCAGATGCCGGAGCAAACCATTACCCAATTGCCGTTTTTGCCTCAGGCAGAACGGAAGCAACTGCTAGTGGAATGGAACGACACCACGACGGCTTACCCACGGGATCAACGCGTCGATCAATTGTTCCAGCAGACCGCGATTCGCTACCCGAATCGAATAGCAGTGGTAGCGGGAGGCCAGAGTCTCACCTACTCCCAGTTAGAGACGCGAGCCAACCAAGTGGCCAACTACCTGCAAAAACAAGGCGTTCGCCCAGGTTCACTCGTTGGTATTTGCGTAAAGCGTTCGCTCGAAATGCTGATCGGGGTGCTCGGGATTCTCAAAGCTGGTGGAGCTTACGTACCGCTCGATTCGGATTATCCGAAGGAACGTCTGGCATACATGATGGACGATGCTCGAGTCACCGTTTTACTTACGCAGGAGCAACTTCTACCGTCACTCCCATCCAGTGAGCATACCGTGATTTGTCTGGATCGCGACTGGGTGATGATTGCCGAAGAAAGTGAACAGGCACCTGACATTGACACCACAGCGGAAAGTCTCGCTTACGTGATTTACACCTCTGGCTCTACCGGATTGCCAAAAGGAACGCTTGTCATCCATCGAGGCATTGTCCGTCTCGTCAAAGAAACCGATTATGTGACGATCACAGACCAGGACGTTTTCCTGCAAGCATCGACAGTATCATTCGATGCGGCGACCTTTGAGATTTGGGGCAGCTTGCTGAATGGGGCAAAGCTGGTGCTGATGCCACCGGATCTGCCTTCCCTGGAAGAACTGGGGCAAGCCATTCAGACGCACAAGGTTACGACGCTTTGGCTGACGGCGGGTCTGTTCACCCTGATGGTGGATTATCACAAAGAGTACTTGAAGGGAGTTCGACAACTGCTCGTCGGTGGAGATGTCGTCTCGGTTCCTCACGTAAGAAAAGCGTTGGAAATCGAAGGGATCACGATTATCAACGGGTACGGCCCAACGGAAAACACGACATTCACCTGCTGCTACCCAGTCACGGAGCTGCCAGAGACGATCAGTTCTTTCCCGATTGGCCGTCCTATCAAAAATACGACTGTGTACGTATTGGATAGCCAAATGCAGCCCGTCCCGATTGGCGTAACAGGTGAACTGTACATCGGCGGAGATGGTCTGGCCCAAGGATACCTGAACCGTCCTGACTTGACAGAAGAGCGCTTTGTACCAAACCCGTTCTCAACTGATCTGCAGGCACGACTTTATCGGACGGGTGACTTGGTTCGTTACCTGCTAGATGGTGTTATCGAATTCATCGGACGAATCGACAATCAGGTAAAAATCCGCGGATTCCGCATCGAGCTAAGTGAAGTAGAGGCAGTTTTAGCCAAGCATCCTGCTCTTGCCGCATCCGTCGTCATTGTCCGCGAAGATGAACCGGGCAAGAAACAGCTCGTCGCTTATGCGGTCAAGCAAGCCGAGCAGGAGGTTGACACAGCCGAGCTGCGCCAACACTTCAAAGCACATGTTCCGGATTATATGGTGCCATCTGCTTTCGTCATGCTGGATGAAATGCCGCTTACGCCAAACGGGAAAGTAGACAGAAAAGCACTTCCAATGCCTGTCTATGATCGCAGCCAAGATGTTGATTCGTTTACAGAGGCTACCAACGTTATCGAACAAAAACTGGCGGAAATCTGGTGCGGCGTTCTGCGAATGGATCGCATCGGCATTCACGATAACTTTTTTGAGCTTGGGGGCGACTCCATCCTCAGCATTCAAATCGTCGCGCGTGCAAACAAAGCTGGCATCCATCTAACTCCGAAAAACCTTTTCGATCATCAAACGATTGCAGAGTTGGCAAAGGTTGCAGGCCAAAGCACGAAAATGGAAGCAGAGCAAGGAATGGTAACAGGTGAAGCTCCATTATTGCCGATCCAAAAATGGTTCTTCGAGCAAGAGCAACCAACGCCACATCACTGGAACCAATCGATGCTCCTGCAAGTGAACGAACAATTGGACGAAGAGCATCTGGAGCAAGCCATTTCCCACCTGCTTGCTCACCACGACGCGCTCCGCCTTCGTTATACCTACACTGATGGACAGTGGAAGCAGACTCACGCTGAAGTCCAATCGGAACCCATGCTCATCGTGGAGGATCTGAGCATGATCTCGCCGGCTCAGCACATGAGAAGAATCGAAAAGCTTTCACACCAAGCACAAGCGAGCCTAGATTTGGAAAACGGACCGCTCATGAAGATCGTCTATTTCGATCTCGGGTATGATCGACCGGGCCGTTTGCTGATAGTCATCCACCATTTGGCGGTAGACGGCGTTTCGTGGCGTGTTTTGATCGAAGACTTGCAAACGGCATATAGACAGGCTGCGGAGGGAACAGAGATTCAATTGCCAGCAAAAACAACCTCCTACAAGGCATGGGCAGTAAAAATGAATGAGTACGCAGCTTCTGAACGTATTATCGCTGAAAAGGAGTACTGGATAGCTGCAGCAGAAGAGATGGTGTCCTTTACATCGCCAATCCATAACAGTGAGTCGAACACAGAAGGGAACTGCCGGACGATAACAATTGCAATGGAGGAGGAAGAGACAGAAACCCTGCTACAAAAAGTACCGTCCCGTTACCGCGTGCAAATCAATGATGTTCTATTGACCGCGTTAGCATTGGCACACGCCAAATGGACGGGAGAACAAGCCCTGTTAGTCAACCTAGAAGGCCACGGTCGTGAAGAATTGTTCTCGGAGGTCGATCTCTCCCGTACGGTCGGCTGGTTTACGTCCATGTATCCACTCTTGATTCGACTGAATCAGAACATGTCTCAGGAAAATGCGCTGGAAAGAGTCAAAGAAAAGCTTCAACAAATTCCGAACAAAGGTCTTGGATACGGCATCCTGCGCTACCTGACAAAAGATAGCGAGGTGTCCGAAAAGCTGGCGACTATTCCACAACCACCGATCAGTTTCAACTATCTGGGACAATTCAATCAGGCGGGTGAAGGAGATTCCCTGTTTGGATTTGCGGAAGGAGAAAGAGGCTCCAACATCAGTCCGGACAACAGAAGGGCTCATCTGATTGATGTGGTGGGGGCAGTCACAGGAGGCAAGCTGAACCTCAGCTTCCTCTACGGCGAGACATTGCATAGCGAAGAGAGTGTCGAGACTTTCGCTCGTCATTTCACAGAAATCCTGCGTTCACTGATACAGGCGGAGAAACAAAGTTATAGAGTCGAAGACTTCGAGGATGCGGACTTGAGTCAGACGGCGTTAAACAAGGTTCTCTCCAAGCTGAAGAAAAGAAAGGGGAATTAATCCAATGGGGGATTTTACTGATCTATACACCTTATCCCCGCTGCAAGAAGGGATGTTGTTCCATTCGCTGTACTCTGAGGGTTCAGCCTATATGGTACAGAACATTGCCATTCTTACAGGCGAGCTTGACATCGGCAACTTTGAAAAAGCCTGGAACAAAGTGGTTCAAAGACATTCCATTTTGCGTACTGGATTCCTTTGGGAAGAAGTGGAGAAGCCACTTCAGGTGGTCTTCGAAAGTGTTCCTTTTTCCATACACCAGGACGACTGGTCACATCACACCGATGAAGAGCAAAGAACCATGCTGACATCGTTTTTGCAAAAAGAAAAAGAGGTGGGCTTCGACTTGAGCGAAGCCCCACTCATGCGAGTGACGGTCATCAAAAAGGCCAAAGATGTGCACCAGTTCATCTGGACCTTTCACCATTTGCTCTTGGATGGATGGAGCAGCCCCATTCTTTTCCAGGAAGTCCTCGATTTCTATGAGGCGTACTGCCAAGGCAAGGACTTGAGACTTCCGCAGCCAAAGCCATTCAAGGATTATATCTCCTGGCTTCGTCGTCAGGACAAGGCGGAGTCTGAAAAGTTCTGGCGCGAGTTCCTGTCGTCCGTCGAGGGTCCAACCCCTCTTCCTTTTGAATCTTATCCCTTGAGGGATTCAGAAGAGGAAAAAGGAATTCATGAATTGACTCGAACCTTGACTGATGAAATCTCGAAAGCTCTCTTAAAATTAGCTCGAACGTATAAGGTTACGGTCAACACCATCGTGCAAGGGGCATGGGCCATTCTCCTCAGCCGTTTGAGTGGGGAAGAAAGCGTGGTATACGGGGTAACCGGTTCCGGGCGCCCGAGCGATCTGCCAGGTGTAGAGCAGATGGTTGGAATGTTTATCAATACGTTGCCGATGAAAACGAAAGTAGAGCCTGAGCAAACGTTGGATCAGTGGTTCAAAGAGTTGCAAAATCAGCAATCGAGAGTCCGCCAATATGAATACTCGCCATTGGTGGATATCCAGGGCTGGACGGATGTACCCCGTGGACTACCACTGTTTGAAAGTATTTTCGTTTTTGAGAACTATCCGCTAGGAGAAGGAGAAGAGCGGGAATTCGGTTTTTCCATCTCTCAGGTTGAGCACTTCCAAGAAGTAGATAATCCGCTTACGATTGTCGGGATTCCGGGCGAGCAATTTAGCATCAAAATGATATACAGGACAGACCGCTTTGAGCAGACGGCAATCGAACGGACACTTGACCAAATGGCATCCATTCTAGCTGCCATCGTGGAGAATCCGAAACAACGCTTGTCCTCTATCTCTATCCTCAGTCCAGAAGAGAGGCAGCATCTACTGGTTGAGCTAAACGATACTACGAGCGAATACCCTCGGGATAAAACCGTTCCACAACTGTTTGCTGAAACAGCGGCCCAATACCCGGATCGTATCGCTGTCGTTGCGGGGGAAGAACAGTTGACCTACGCCGAGCTGGAGGCAAAAGCCAATCAGCTTGCTAACTACTTGCAAAAGCAAGGAGTAGAAACAGGCACTTTTGTCGGGCTTTGCGTAGAACGCTCGTTAGATATGCTCGTCGGTATGCTCGGGATTCTCAAAGCGGGCGGGGCGTATGTGCCACTCGACCCTGCGTATCCAGAAGAACGCCTGGCTTTCATGCTGGCAGATGCCCAGATTTCCATTTTATTGACACAGGAGCATTTGGCTGACAAGTGGCAAGGACAAGAGCTTACCATTCTCAACCTCGACCAGACCGGGGAAAAATGGGCAGAAGAAAGCACGCTTGCTCCTCAAGTAGATATGACCGCGGACAGTCTCGCCTATGTCATTTACACATCGGGTTCAACAGGTACGCCAAAAGGAGTACTGGTCGTCCATCGCGGGATAGTTCGCCTGATCAAAAACACAAACTACGTGACCATTACGGAAGAGGACGTGTTCCTCCAAGCCTCCACCGTATCGTTTGACGCTGCTACCTTTGAAATTTGGGGGGCGTTGTTAAACGGAGCGAAGCTGGTGTTGATGCCACCACATCAACCTTCCCTCGATGAACTGGGGGAGACGATTCAAAATCACAAGGTGACGACACTTTGGCTGACGGCTGGTCTGTTCACGGTCATGGTTGACCACAAGGTGGAGTACTTGCGCGGCGTGCGGCAGCTACTTGTCGGTGGGGATGTTGTTTCCACATCCCATGTACGCAAGGTGCTCTCTCTTGGCGGTACCACGGTGATAAACGGCTATGGACCGACGGAAAATACGACGTTTACTTGCTGCCATCCCGTCACAGAGCTTGCAGAAGGAGTCAGCTCCTTCCCGATCGGCCGACCGATTAGCAATACCACAGTGTACGTATTGGACAAGCATCAACAACCCGTCCCTCTGGGTGCAGCAGGCGAATTATATATAGGCGGAGATGGACTCGCTCTTGGCTATTTGAATAATCCGGAGTTGACCGCAGAACGTTTTGTGGAGAATCCGTTTGATCCACATGGAAGTTCTCGCCTGTACCGTACTGGTGACTTGGTTCGTTATTTGCCTGATGGCACGATTGAGTTTATCGGTCGTATCGACCATCAGGTAAAAATCCGCGGCTTCCGCATCGAATTAGGTGAGGTGGAAGCAGCACTCAGCCTGCATCCATCTGTAAACGAAGTTGTGGTTTTGGTACGTGAGATGAATCCGGGCGAGAAGCATCTAACGGCGTATCTTACCGTTTCAGGAGACAACAACCTCGAAACTTCTGATTTGCGTGCATGGACAAAAACAAAGTTGCCAGAATTCATGAGGCCATCATTTTATATTTTCCTTGATGCGATGCCTTTGACGGCAAATGGTAAAATCGACCGCAAACAATTGCCGGAACCGGAATGGACAAATCCTGCTTCCGACAAAGGCTACATGGAGCCGCGCAATCAGGTAGAAGAGCTGATTGCCAACATATGGTCGCAGGTACTCGGAGTAGAAAAAGTGGGGATTCACGATAACTTTTTCGAGCTCGGTGGACATTCCCTTTTGGCGACACGAGTCATATCACGCCTGAGAGAGGCGTTTGGAATAGAGCAGACGGTGCGCTCCATTTTTGAACATCCAACCATTGCAGCATGGAGTGAACAAGGAGCAGCACTTCATTTGGGAGAAAAAGAAACGATTGGCGGATCAATTCAGCCTGTGTCAAGACAGAGCAATCTGCCGTTGTCTTTTGCCCAACAGCGATTGTGGTTCTTTGATCAATTCATGCCGGAAAGCCCGATGTACAACATCCCATCTGCCCTTCGCTTGCAAGGCGAACTCGACGTAGTGGCATGGGAGAAAAGCTTACAGGCGATCATTTTGCGTCACGAAAGCTTGCGTACCACGTTCCACGAAATAGACGGACAATCCATACAAGTGATTCATCCGCATATGGACTGGAAAATGGACATTTTGGACTTGCGGGACCTATCCGCTGAACAGAAAGAACAAAAGGTAGAGCAGTTGGCTGAAGCCGAAACGGCACGAGCTTTTTCCCTTGGACAGGGACCGCTGATACGCGCAACGATGATCCAAACAGATGATCACGCATATGTCTTCTTGATCAACATGCACCACATCATCTCTGATGGTTGGTCGATGGGCATCTTCTATCGCGAATTGCTTGCCAACTACGAAGCCTTCCGTAAACAAGAAACACCAGAGCTTCCAGATCTGCCGATTCAATATGCGGATTTTGCCACATGGCAGCGTGAGTGGCTGGACGGCGAAATCTTGGAACAACAGGTTGCTTATTGGAAAGAAAAACTGAATGGAGCAGAACCGCTTCTAGCACTGCCGACAGACCGTTCGCGTCCCGCTGTGCAATCCTATAAAGGAGCCATTTACACCAAGACCTTTTCTGCGGACTTGCTTGCCAAATTGAAAGTGCTTAGCCAGGAGTCCAATTCTACCTTGTTTATGACGTTGCTGGCTGCATTCCAGACCCTTCTATACCGCTATAGTGGACAAGAAGACATCGTTGTGGGAAGTCCGGTAGCTGGACGCAATCGGCAAGAAACCGAGAATTTGATTGGATTTTTTGTCAACACTTTGGCACTGCGAACCAACGTAACAGGAGATGTCACCTTTACAGAATTACTGGCACGCGTTCGAGAAACAGCGTTGGAGGCCTATGCACATCAAGATTTACCTTTTGAAAAATTGGTCGATGAGCTACAGCTAGAGCGTAGCCTCAGCTACTCGCAGTTGTTCCAGGTCATGTTTGTCCTGCAAAACTTCCCGCTGGAGGATGCAGTAACGTCCGGCATTCAGTTAACACCACTGGATTCTGAGCGACATTTGACGACATCCAAGTTTGACCTCACATTGACGATGAGAGAGCAGGCAGACGGACTTGTGGCTTCCTTTGAGTACAGCACAGATTTGTTCGACAGATCGACGATCGAGCGAATGACTGGACATTTGCAAAATTTGCTTGAGGCTATCATCACCCAACCAGAGGAGTCGATTGAAAAGCTTGATCTCCTAAGGGAGAGCGAACGAAATAAACAGGTAGTAGAGCTTAATAATACAGCGAGCGAATACCCTCGGGATAAAACCGTTCCACAACTGTTTGCCGAAACAGCGACCCAATGCCCGGATCGTATCGCCGTCGTTGCGGGAGATGAACAGTTGACCTACGCCGAGCTGGAGGCAAAAGCCAATCAGCTTGCCCACTACTTGCAAAAGCAAGGTGTAGAAACAGGTACTTTTGTCGGGCTTTGCGTAGAACGCTCGTTAGATATGCTCGTTGGTATGCTGGGGATTCTTAAGGCAGGTGGAGCGTATGTGCCACTCGACCCTGCGTATCCAGAAGAACGTCTGGCTTTCATGGTGGCAGATGCCCAGATTTCGATTTTATTGACACAGGAGCACATGTCTGACAGGTGGCAAGGACAAGAGCTTACCATTCTCAATCTCGACCAGGCTGGAGAAAAATGGGCAGAAGAAAGCACACTTG
Organism: Brevibacillus brevis; assembly: GCF_022026395.1. Lineage (NCBI taxonomy): Bacteria > Bacillati > Bacillota > Bacilli > Caryophanales > Paenibacillaceae > Brevibacillus > Brevibacillus brevis. The sequence goes on from NZ_CP041767.1 coordinate 3,090,236, forward strand.
CTCCTCAAGTAGATATGACCGGCGACAGTCTCGCTTACGTCATTTACACATCGGGTTCAACAGGTACGCCAAAAGGAGTACTGGTCGTCCATCGCGGGATAGTTCGCCTGATCAAAAACACAAACTACGTGACCATTACGGAAGAGGACGTGTTCCTGCAAGCCTCCACCGTATCGTTTGACGCTGCTACCTTTGAGATTTGGGGAGCGTTGTTAAACGGAGCGAAGCTGGTGTTGATGCCGCCACATCAGCCTTCCCTCGATGAACTGGGGGAGACGATTCAAAATCACAAGGTGACGACACTTTGGTTGACGGCTGGTCTGTTCACGGTCATGGTTGACCACAAGGTGGAGTACTTGCGCGGCGTGCGGCAGCTACTTGTCGGTGGGGATGTTGTTTCCACATTCCATGTACGCAAGGTGCTCTCTCTTGGCGATATCACGGTGATAAACGGCTATGGACCGACGGAAAATACGACGTTTACTTGCTGCCATCCCGTCACGGAGCTTGCAGAAGGAGTCAGCTCCTTCCCGATCGGTCGACCGATCAGCAATACCACAGTGTACGTATTGGACAAGCATCAACAACCTGTCCCTATGGGTGCAGCAGGCGAATTATATATAGGCGGAGATGGACTCGCTCTTGGCTATTTGAATAATCCGGAGTTGACCGCAGAGCGTTTTGTGGAGAATCCGTTTGATCCACATGGAAGCTCTCGCCTGTACCGTACTGGTGACTTGGTTCGTTATTTGCCTGATGGCACGATTGAGTTTATCGGACGTATCGACAATCAAGTGAAAATTCGCGGCTTCCGCATTGAACTAGGCGAAATCGAGACAGTGTTGCAGAGCCATCCGGCTGTAAAAGAATCATTACTCATGGTGAGAGAGGAAACTCCAGGAGACAAGCGCCTAGCCGCCTACCTCGTTTTTGCAGAGGAAAAAGAGGTTGCTCACACCGAGATGCGATCCTACCTCAAGGATAAGTTGCCAGAGTACATGATCCCATCCGCCTTTGTGAAGTTGGACAGCTTCCCACTGACACCAAACGGAAAAGTGGACCGCCGGGCGCTACCAATCCCTGACTATTCCCGAAATGAGGCGGATAGCGGTTATGTAGCACCTGCAACGGATTTGGAAATAAAATTGGCAAAAATCTGGGAAAGTGTGCTGGGTGTTGCGAACATCGGCATCTACGACAACTTTTTCGAATTGGGCGGCGACTCCATTCTCAGTATCCAGATCGTCGCAAGAGCCAATCATTCCGGAATACGCTTCACACCCAAGCAACTTTTTGAAAATCAAACCATTGCTGAATTACTGCGCGTTGTTACTGATTTTAGCCAAGAAACAGATATCAAGTGGAAAAATGAACAGGGCGCTGTTACTGGAAATGTACCGCTCACCCCAATCCAAAATTGGTTCTTTGACTCCAATCAACCGTCACTGCACCACTGGAATCAGTCGGTACTTCTAACTGTTCAGCAGCCAGTAGACCTAGTTGTACTAAAGCAAACCGTCCAGAGCCTCCTGACCCATCATGATGCGTTGCGTATGCGCTTTTCACACCATGACGGCATGTGGACACAAATGATGGAAGGTCTTGAAAAGAATGTTCCATTCCGTAGCGTGGATCTTTCTAAATTCCCTAAACAGGAACAAGAGTCCAGGCTGGAGGAAATCTCACAAGAAATACAAGCGAGCCTAAATATCACAGAAGGTCCCGTTGTACAGGCTGTGTACTTCAACATGGGCGAAGAGCAAGCTGGCCGACTGTTGCTCGTCATTCATCACTTGGTTGTTGACGGTGTATCGTGGCGTATTTTGCTGGACGATCTTCAACATACTTATGATCAAATAGCGAACGGTCAAGACGTACAAATGCCAGCAAAGACGACTTCGTTCAAGATGTGGGCTGAACAATTAGTCGAGTATGCCAATTCAGACGCCATCCAGCAAGAAAAAGAGTACTGGCTCAAACAAGACCATGAGGCGAGTCCGATCCCGATTGATCACCTTTATGAACCGAGTCAGAACACCGAAGCGACTACCAAACAAGTAACATTCTCGTTAAACGCAGGAGAAACCCGTGCCCTGTTGCAGGAAACACTTTCTCCCTACCGTTTGAAAATCAACGATGTATTACTCGCTGCCTTAACAAAAGCGATGCACCGTTGGACGGGGAAACAGACGTTATCTTTCCATCTCGAGGGGCATGGACGCGAGGATATTTTGGAAGGAGCGGATTTATCCCGCACCGTTGGCTGGTTCACGAGTATGTATCCTGTACAACTTACACTTGACCAGACGAAACCGTGGAGCGAACTGTTGAAAGCGGTCAAAGAACAGCTTCGAGCCATTCCGCAAAATGGAGTTGGCTATGGTATCCTGCGCTACTTACGTCAGGATGACGAGCTGAAAGAGCAGTTGAAGTCTCGAATGAAGCCAGAGATCAGCTTCAACTACCTCGGCCAGTTTGATCAGGTCGTTTCATCTAACTCCAAGTTTGGCATGGCTGCTGAATCGAGAGGCTCGAATCTTGCACCTGATTCCATTCGCTCGCATTTAATCGATGTAAATAGCGTCATTTCCGAAGAACAACTGCATGTCACCTGGTTTTACAACGAAAACATCCACGAGAAAAGTACGGTGGAAGCAGTTGCTCAAGATTATATGGACGCCTTGCGTGAGATTATGGCTCATTGCCGCTCGGAAGAAGCAGGGGGCTATACTCCTTCTGATTTCCCGTTATCTCGTCTGGATCAGCGTACAATCGACACGTATGTGGGGAAAGATCGTTCCATCGAGAACATCTATCCACTGACGCCGTTGCAGGAAGGCATGCTTTTCCATTCCCTGTACGAGCAAGAGGGCGGAGACTATGTGGTTCAGTTCTCCATGACGATCCATCATTTGCAAGTCGATGCACTCCAGCAAGCATGGCAAAAAGTCATCGATCGTCATTCCATTCTGCGTACCTCGTTTATCTGGGATGGAGTAGTGAATCCGCATCAAATTATCCGCAAACACGTTCGAGTGACAGTTGATGAAAGAGATCTGCGACACTTACCGACGGATAGGCAGAAAGCAGCGTTAGACGCATTTTTGGAAGAGGATCGCAAGCGGAACTTCTCGATTACAGAAGCACCTCTCATGCGTTTGACTTTGTTTCGGATTAGCAACGAAGCATATCGCTTTATCTGGAGCTTCCACCACGTATTATTGGACGGTTGGAGTTTGCCGCTCGTCTTAAAGGACTGGTTTGCCGCTTATTTAGCACTGGTAGATGGAAAAGACATTCAGCTTGGGGCTGTACAGCCATTTTCCCAGTATGTTGCGTGGATCCAGCGCCAAGACTTGCAAGCTGCGGAACGCTTCTGGCGCAACCATCTGAAAGGGATATACGGGCCGACACAAATCAATCTCGGTCAAGCAATCCAATCCACTGGAGAACCCAAAACCTACGACGAGCGCTTTATCCGATTCTCGGCCGAGTTTACCGAACAGCTGCAATCCTTTGCCCGTCAGCATCAGGTAACGCTGAATACTTTCATACAAAGTGCGTGGGGCATGATCCTCGGAGCTTACAGTGGGGAAGCAGACGTCGTATTCGGGGCAACTGGTTCAGGACGTCCAGCCGATTTGCCTGGTGTAGAAAATATGGTGGGTCTGTTCATCAATACGCTTCCGGTGCGAATCACACTCGATCCAAGCAAAACCGTGCGGGTATGGCTGCGCGAATTGCAAGAAATGCAATTGGAGATTCGCCAATATGAGTACACGCCGCTGGTTGACATCCAGAGTTGGAGCGAATTCGAGCGCAACACCTCTCTGTTCGAAAGTATTTTTATCTTTGAGAACTATCCGATTGACGAGTCTGTGAAAGAAGCGGACAGCCGTATTCAGATTTCTGATGTAGACTCTGCGGAGCAAACGAACTATCCACTTACCGTAGTATGTGGCCCTGGAAAAGAATTTGTCCTCAAAATCGTTTTTGATCAAAACCGATTCGATCCTATACGTATCGAACGTGTCCTAGAGCAAATGACTCTTCTGCTCCAATCGATGACAGCCAATCCTGATCAAACTCTGGCAGATGTGAGCATGATCAGCGAAAGCGAACAAGAGCAGGTTTTGGTCGAGTGGAACGATACGAAGGTCGATTATCCGACCGGGCTTTGTATTCATCAAGCATTTGAACAACAAGTACAAAAGACGCCCGATGCGATCGGACTCATGTACAAAAAGATGGAAATGACGTATGCCGAGCTGAATCAGCGAGCGAACCAATTGGCGCATTATCTCCTTGCCCAAGGCGTGAAACCAGATACGCTCGTCGGGATTTGCATCGAGCGCTCTCCTGAGATGATCGTCGGGATTCTCGGAGTGATGAAAGCAGGTGCCGCCTACGTTCCAATCGATCCGGCGCATCCGCTAGAGCGTATTGCCTACATGATCGAGGATTCGCAGGCAAACATCGTGTTGACCCAGCAATCTCTGGCAAGCCATTTAACTACAACGAAGGCTCAGGTAATTTGCCTTGATAGCAATGCTTTGGAAAATGAACCTGTTCACGATGTGAAGTGCGGGGTTTCAGAACAAAATCTTGCCTATGTCATTTACACATCTGGTTCCACTGGCTTGCCCAAAGGCGTTATGGTCGAACACCAAAGTGCAATGAATATGGCTCATTACCTGATTGAGTTGTTCCAAGTCCAGCCGTCTAGCCGCGTCTTGCAGTTATGTTCGTTCAGTTTCGACGTATCTGTCGCGGAGATCGTCATGGCTTTGATTTCGGGTGCGACCCTAGTCATTGAGGATCGAGAAATGCTCTTGCCAGGCCCTGAACTCATCTCTGTCTTGCAAGAAAAACAAATCACGACTGTGATGACGGTGCCCGCTGTTCTTGCGGCATTACCTGACGCCGACTTACCTGATCTGAAAACATTAGTAATCGGTGGCGAAGCGCCAAGCTATGAGCTCATCACTCGCTATGCAAATCATCGTCAATTTTTCAATTGCTACGGCCCAACGGAAGCAACCGTTTGCACCACGCTGATGCTTTTGGATACAAATCTGACGAACACGCCAATTGGCCGCCCTATCGCCAATGCGACCATCTACGTTTTAGATGCCAATCTGAAGCCTGTCCCTATAGGTGTACCAGGTGAGCTGTACATTGGTGGAAAAGGCTTGGCACGCGGTTACTGGAATCGTCCAGAGCTTACAGCGGAACGATTCGTCACTCATCCGTTTGGAGCGGAAGGCGAACGTCTTTATCGTACAGGGGATCAGGTACGCTATCTGCCAGACGGTAACCTTGAATTCCTCGGTCGTATCGATAATCAGGTGAAAATTCGCGGCTTCCGCATCGAACTAGGTGAAATCGAAAACGCATTGAGAAAGCACTCTGCGATTCGGGAAGCTGTCATTACCGTACGCGACAATCGTTTGGCTGCTTATCTGATTGCAATGGGTGACGAGAAGCCAGCTACAGAGGAACTCGTTCTCTATCTGAAAGAGACATTGCCGGATTACATGATCCCAGCAGGCATCGTCTGGATGGAGGCGATTCCGCTTACGGTCAACGGAAAAATAGACCACCGGGCGCTGCCTACACCGGATTGGGGACTTTTGACCACACAACAGGAGTATGTCGCACCACGCACACCAACAGAAGAAATAGTGGCGAACATTTGGACACAGGTGCTTTCTGTAGAGCAAGTCGGGATTCACGACGATTTCTTTGAACGAGGGGGACATTCTCTCCTAGCTACCCAAGCGATTTCCCGTATGCGTCAAACCTTTGGCGTAGACATGCCGCTTCGTACGCTGTTTGATTATCCGACAACGGCAGCGATCAGCGAAAAAATTACGGCATTATTACAAGGGGAAGCGGGTCTCACTGACATCCCGCTCAAGCCCGTGTCGCGTGACGAACACTTGCCGCTCTCATTTGCACAACAACGTTTGTGGTTCTTGGACAAGCTGCTGCCAGACAGTTCCGTCTACAACATCCCAACTGCTGTTCGTCTGATGGGTGAGCTAGACGTCGAGGCATGGGAACGCAGTCTCAAGCTGATCATCCAACGTCATGAGAGCCTGCGTACAACTTTCTCCGATAGGAATGGAGAAGCCGTTCAAGTCATTCACCCGCAGATTGAGTGGAACCTGGGACGAATCGACTTACGAGACTGGAACGAAGCAGAGCGAGAAGGGGAAGTATTGCGTCTCGCCATAGAAGATGCGGAACAGTCGTTTCATCTGAATCAAGGGCCGTTATTGCGCGCAAAACTGATTTGCATGGATGAACAAGCGCATGTATTTTTGCTCAATTTACACCACATCATTGCGGATGGCTGGTCCATGAGTGTATTCATGGGGGAGTTAGTCTCCATTTACGAAGCGTTATCTGCTGGGGAAACACCACAACTGGCCGAAATGCCGCTGCAATATGCAGACTATGCCACATGGCAACGCAATTGGTTACAAGGTGAGGTATTGGAGCAACAATTGGCGTACTGGAAAAAACAATTAGGCGATGCAGAACCACTTCTGAGATTGCCGACAGATCGTCCACGCCCTGCTGTTCAGAGCCATAAAGGGGCAATGCATACAATTAGGCTCCCGGAAAAACTGCTTGCCGATCTAAAAGTGCTCAGTCGTGAAGAGGGATCAACCTTATTCATGACCTTGCTAGCTGCCTTTCAGACCCTGCTCTATCGCTACAGTGGTCAAAAAGACATCCTCGTCGGAAGTCCGGTCGCAGGACGAAATAGACAGGAATTGGAGTCACTGATTGGTTTCTTCATTAACACCCTGGTAATGCGTACGGATATGTCTGGGGAACCAACCTTCCGAGACTTGCTAGCAAAAGTACGAGAGACCGCACTGGAAGCTTATGCGCATCAAGACGTCCCGTTTGAAAAACTGGTAGATGAACTGGAGCTGGAACGAAGCCTAAGCTACTCACCGTTATTCCAAGTGATGTTCGTACTGCAAAACATCCCGATGGAAGTACAAGAATTGTCCCAGATTCGCATCGAGCCTTTCCACAAAGGTCAGGAGGGTGTAAGCGCCAAGTTTGATATCACCTTGACCACCGTAGAAGCACCTGACGGACTTATTGCAACATTCGAGTACAACACTGATCTTTTTGATCCAGCAACGATCGAGCGCATGGGGAACCATTTCTCGAATTTGCTAGAGGCGATTTCGGTAAATCCGATGCAACCAGTCACAGCCATACCTCTCCTGGGCGATATGGAAAAGGAGCAGCTTCTCCATCAATGGAATGATACAAATGTACCTTTTGAACGCGAAACATGCGTGCATGAAAGGGTTGCCCGGATTGCACAAGAGTTGCCAAATCAATTAGCAGTTGTATCCGAAGAAGGGCAGATCACCTATGCAGAACTGGATGCCAAAGCGAATCAGGTAGCGAACTACCTGCAAAAACAGGGAGTATCCTCCGAAACACTTGTCGGCATTTGCGTAGAACGTTCCATCGATATGCTCATCGGTCAATTGGGAATCCTCAAAGCTGGCGGTGCTTATGTCCCAATGGACACAGCGTATCCACAAGAGCGCCTTGCATTCATGATGAAAGATGCCAATATGCCAGTTGTAGTAACCCAAGAACGACTGTTAGAGCGATTGCCGGAAGGTACTGCCTCATTCATCTGCTTGGATCGTGATTGGACTATCATATCGGAAGAGAGCAGCGAGGCGCCGAACATGGCAATGACAACAGAGAATCTGGCATATGTCATCTATACGTCTGGTTCTACTGGGACGCCAAAAGGGGTAGAGATCGAACATGCCGCCTTGTTAAATCTCATTTCCTGGCACCAAAGGTCGTACAGCGTAGATTCAAATGATCGAGCTTCACAAATCGCAGGGACAGCCTTTGATGCGTCTGTTTGGGAAATCTGGCCGTACCTGACAAAGGGAGCAACACTTTATCTCCCATCAGAAGAGATTCGTCTGGTCCCGGAGGAACTCAGAGATTGGCTTGTTGCATCGGGAATCACGATTAGCTTTTTGCCGACGCCATTGGCGGAAAGGCTGCTTACCTTGGAATGGCCTATCGACACGAAGCTACGGTATATGCTCACAGGGGGCGACAAGCTACACGATTACCCACCAGCAACCATGCCGTTTACACTTGTGAACCAATACGGCCCAACTGAAAATGCGGTTGTCGCCACAGCAGGTGTCGTTCCGACAGAAGCTACTCATGTTTTCGCACCATCAATCGGTCGTCCAATAGACAATGTGCAGGTATACGTCCTTGATGAAAAACGAAAACCTGTGCCGATTGGTGTAGCCGGAGAGCTCTATATTGCAGGAGACAGCTTGGCACGGGGTTATCTGAAGCGCCCCGATCTGACCAAAGAGCGGTTCGTAGCCAATCCATACTCACAAAAACCAGGAGCGCGCATGTACCGAACGGGAGACCTGGTTCGTTACCTGCCAGATGGAAACATAGATTTCATTGGCCGCGCTGACGATCAGGTGAGCATTCGAGGATTCCGGGTCGAACTGGGTGAAATTGAAACGGCTCTGTACACTCATCCGGCAGTAAAAGAAACCATCGCCCTCGTGCGAGAGGATACTCCGGGCGTAAAACGACTCGCTGCCTACGTTGTACTTGGAGAAAATCAAGAAATTCAAGCAAGTGACTTCCGTAGCTATCTGAAGGAAAAGCTGCCTGAGTACATGGTGCCAGCTGCATTTGTCATCATGGATAACCTGCCGCTGACCCCAAACGGTAAGGTAGACCGACAAGCATTGCCTGTACCTGATTTCTTACACAACGAAACAGAAGGCAGTTTTGCTGCGCCGACAACTGCTATAGAGGCTACGCTTGCAGATATATGGAAAAAAGTCCTAAGTATTGACAACGTTGGTATTTATGACAACTTTTTCGAGTTGGGTGGAGACTCCATCTTGAGTATCCAAATTGTTTCTCGAGCCAATCAGGCTGGAATTCGTTTGACACCGAAACAACTCCTGAGAAATCAAACCATCGCGGAACTGGCAAGTGTCGTGACAGAGATTGGCGGCTTACAAGCAGTAAAAATCCAAGCAGAACAAGGCATCGTGACGGGAGAGGTACCGCTCACGCCAATTCAATCGTGGTTCTTCACGACTGAACAACCGTCGATCCATCATTGGAACCAATCCTTGCTTTTGACGGTCCAACAACCTGTTGACCTGACTGTTCTAGCGCGTGTCATCGAGAGTCTGCTCACGCATCACGACGCATTACGTATGCGTTATATCCATACGGAGCAAGGCTGGACCCAACATATCGAGGGACTTCCTGAGACCATTCCATTCCGTAGTGTGGACCTGTCCGCTGTTCGCGAAGAAGAACAAGCCGATCGTCTGGAGCAAATCGCAAACGAGGTGCAATCTAGTCTACATGTAAGTGAGGGACCCGTTTTCCAAGCGGTGTACTTCCATCTTGGAGCGGACCAACCTGGTCGTCTGCTGATTGTTGCCCACCATCTGGTGATTGACGGTGTGTCCTGGCGCATTTTGCTAGAGGATCTGCAAACTGCTTACGAGCAATTGGTAAACGATCAACCGGTATCATTCCCAGCGAAAACGACTTCATTCAAGTCATGGGCAGAGCAATTGCAATCCTATGCGAATTCCGAAGCGATCGAGCCGGAAAAAGCGTTCTGGCTGGGTCAAAGTGATGAAGTGAGTCCACTTCCCATTGACCGTGCCTTCGAGCCAAGCCAAAACACAGATGCAACCTCCAAACAAGTCAGTCTTGCGCTTACTATCGAAGAAACTCGTGCGTTGTTGCAGGATACCCTTTCGCCTTACCGCCTGCAGATCAATGATGTATTGCTTACGGCTTTAACCAAAGTAATGAATCGGTGGACAGGTGAAAAAACAGTAGCTGTTCATCTGGAAGGGCACGGACGAGAGGAAATTATCGAAGGAGCAGACTTATCCCGTACGGTTGGCTGGTTTACGAGCATGTACCCGGTACAGCTTTCGATTGATCCGTCGAAGACATGGGGCGACGCTTTGAAAGCGGTCAAGGAACAGCTTCGTCTCATTCCAAAGAAAGGTGTAGGCTACGGCATCCTCCAATACCTGAGTCAGGATCAGGAGTTGAAAAAATGGCTAGGTGAAAAGACGAAGCCAGAAATCAGCTTCAACTACCTCGGACAGTTTGATCAGATCGTACAAGCCGAATCGAGATTTGGCATGGCACAAGAATCAAGAGGCTCCAATCTGGGGAAAGACACAAGACGCCAGCACCTGATTGATGTAAACAGTGTCATATCCGGCGAACAACTCCATGTCACATGGATCTATAGCGAAAACATTCACGAGGAAAGCACGATTCAAGAGCTTGCGTGCAACTATCTGGAAGCTTTGCGCGAGATCATGGCGCACTGCCAGTCCGAAGAAGCAGGCGGCTATACACCATCTGACTTCCCGCTAGCGCGAATGGATCAACGGGCTATCGACAAGCATCTGGGACAGGATCGCCTGATCGAGAACGTCTATCCACTCAGTCCATTGCAAGGTGGCATGCTGTTCCACTCCCTGTACGAACAAGAAGGGGGAGACTATATTGTTCACTTTGCCATGACGATGGAGGGCTTGCACGTCGATGCGTTTGAACAGGCGTGGCAAAAGGTAGTGGATCGTCATCCAATCTTGCGTACCTATTTTGTTTGGGAAGGTTCTGAGGCTCATCAGATTGTCCGCAAACAAGTAAAAGCAACTGTAGAAAAAATCGACCTTCGTCATTTGACAACGGAGCAGCAAAAAACGGAGCTGGCCCACTACCTAGAAGCTGACCGCAGACGAAATTTCGAGATTGCGTCTCCACCACTCATGCGTTGGACGTTGTTCCACTTACGTGAGGGAGTTTATCGCTTCACTTGGAGCTTCCATCATGTACTGCTTGATGGTTGGAGCGTCCCGATTGTACTAAAAGACTGGTTTAGTGCTTATGTGTCCCTAGCAGAAGACAGAGAGGTTTCGTACAGCTACGTCCAACCATTCTCTGCGTATATCGATTGGGTACAGCGACAAGACTTGAGTGCTGCCGAACATTTTTGGCGTGAACAGCTAAAAGGCTTCCACGAGTCAACCCCATTAGCGATGAGTAACCACTCAGGCGTCCGGGAAAATACGCTGAAAGTGTACGAAGAGAAAGAAATTCGCTTATCAGCGGAAATGACTTCACGTTTGCAAGCCTTTGTCCGTACTCATCAGTTGACCTTGAATACGCTTGTCCAAGGAGCATGGGCTCTCATCCTGAGCCGATACAGCGCAACGGATGATGTCGTCTTCGGTGCAACCGTTTCCGGTCGTCCGGCTGATCTGCCTACCGTAGAGGGCATGGTAGGTCTCTTCATCAACACCCTGCCGATTCGTGTTTTTATAGATGCGAACAAATCGGTGCGGGAATGGCTACGCGAGATTCAAGAACATCAAGTGGAGCTTCGTCAGTTTGAGTACACGCCGTTGGTTGACATCCAAGGCTGGAGTGAAATAGCTCGTAATGCTGCCCTGTTCGAGAGCATCTTCATTTTTGAGAACTACCCGATTGGTGAATCGGTAAAAGATGAACACAATCAACTGCAATTATCTGATGTGGAGACGATGGAACAAACGAATTATCCAATTACCGTCGTCTGCGGTCCGGGTAAAGAGTTCATTCTTAAGATCAAATACGACCAAAGCAGATTCGCGTCTGAAAATATCGAACGAGTTCTGCACCAGATGTCTCACTTGCTCGAATCCATGATGGCAAAGCCTGAACAGTGCCTCGCAGAGGTGTCGATGATCAGTGAAAGCGAGCTCCAGCAAGTAGTAGTCGAATGGAATGACACGCGCGTAGATTATCCGACCCAGCTATGCATACACCAGGCATTTGAGAAACAAGTGGAAAAGACCCCTGATGCGATTGCACTCGTTTACAAGAAGAAGGAACTGACCTATGCCGAGCTGAACAACCGTGCAAACCAGCTGGCTCACAGGTTGATTGCATCGGGAGTACAACCGGACAAGCTAGTTGGCATTTGCGTCGAGCGTTCTTTCGAGATGATCATCGCTTTCCTCGGTGTAATGAAAGCAGGGGCTGCTTATGTGCCAATCGATCCGGCGCATCCGCAAGATCGCATTGCCTACATGATCGAAGATTCGCAGGCAAACATTTTGTTGACGCAAGTATCGCTGAAAGACATGCTACCAGTTCCTTCTATACAGATCATTTGCCTCGATAGCGATGAACTGGCAGATGAACCTACCGCAAACGTGGATAGCAGCGTCCATGAGCATCATCTCGCGTACGTCATCTATACTTCTGGATCAACCGGTTTGCCAAAAGGGGTAATGGTCGAGCACCACTCCGTTATCAATTTGACACATGCCCTGATCCATTCGTTCCAAATCGATGCGACGAGCCGGGTTTTGCAATTCACATCCTTTAGCTTTGATGTTTCAGTCTCCGAGATCGCTATGACCCTGCTCGCTGGTGCCACGCTCGTCTTGGAGGATCGCGAATTACTTTTACCTGGTCCGGAGTTGATCCAAGTCCTGCAGGAACAACGCATCACGACCGTGACAATGGCTTCCTCTGTAGCATCGGCATTGCCACAAGCGGATTTGCCAGACCTTAAGACTCTGATTGTCGGCGGGGAAGCGTTAAGCCGAGAGCTTGTTGCTCGTCACGCCAAGGATCGCCAGCTCTTTAACTGCTATGGACCAACAGAAACAACTGTCACCGCTACTCTCGTACGTTGTGAGAATAACGGCCAAAATCCATCAATCGGCCGACCCATCGCCAATGTGGAAGTGTATGTACTGGATGCATACCTGCAACCTGTGGCAATAGGCGTACCAGGCGAGTTGTACATCGGCGGAAAAGGAATAGCCAGAGGGTACTGGAATCGTCCTGAACTTACGAAAGAACGCTTTATCAATCATCCGTTCGGTAAGGAAGGAGAACGCCTCTATCAGACTGGCGACCTGGTTCGCTATACGGAAGACGGACAGATCGAATTCCTCGGACGAATCGACGACCAAGTCAAAATTCGCGGTTATCGAATCGAGCTGGGCGAAATCGAAAATAGACTCAGGCAACATCCAACTGTTCAGAATGTCGTCGTTATCGCGCGTGAGGATCGAAAAGGAGACAAGCGTTTGGCGGCTTATCTCGTTGCAGCAAACGAACAACAACCGAGTGATGCTGAGCTTATCCACTACCTGAAAGAGACCCTACCGGAATACATGGTTCCTGCAGGTTATGTATGGATGCCAGAGATTCCACTCACGGTCAACGGGAAAGTAAATCGCCGTGCCCTTCCAGCACCGGATTGGGGACAAGGGGAGACAGAAAAGGAATATGTGGCACCGCGTACTCCAACAGAGGAAATCGTTGCCCATATTTGGTCGCAGGTTCTTTCCGTTGAGGGAATTGGAATCCACGATGACTTCTTTCAACTGGGTGGACATTCACTCTTGGCTACCCAAACCGTTTCCCGCCTGAAAGAAACATTTGGTGTGGAAGTACCACTTCGTGCCTTGTTCGAGAATCCTAGCGTGGCACAAATGAGCGAAAAAGTAACCGGACTACTGGAAGCCAAATCGAATGTTGCCAGCATTCCACTCGTACCCGTTTCTCGCGACCAGCATCTACCGCTCTCCTTTGCCCAGCAACGCTTGTGGTTCTTGGATCGCTTAATGCCGGACAGCGCCTTGTACAACATCCCGTCTGCCATGCGGATGCAAGGACACCTCAACATTCATGCATGGGAACGCAGTCTGCAGATGATCATCGAGCGGCACGAGAGCTTGCGAACAACCTTCACTGACATCAACGGGGAAGCGATACAGGTCATTCACCCAGAAATCGCGTGGAGCCTGCGCAAGATTGATTTGCGAGATCTACCAGAAGAAGAGCGTGACACCGAGGTACACCGCCTGGAGAGAGAAGAGGCAACCAAACCATTTGACCTACGTACAGGACCGTTACTGCGGGCCACGATCATCCAGATCGGCGAAGAGAATTTCGTCTTCCTGCTAAATTTGCACCATATCGTGTCTGACGGCTGGTCGATGAACATTTTCATAAGAGAGCTGGTTGCGATTTATGAAGCGCTTTGCAAGGAAGAAACGCCGCAACTCACCGACATGCCACTCCAATATGCAGACTTTGCAGCTTGGCAGCGTGAGTGGTTACAAGGAGAGGCGCTGGAGCAACAACTCGCATACTGGAAAGCAAAACTGAGTGGCAGTGAGCCGCTATTGGCCTTACCGACAGACCGTCCGCGTCCACCTGTACAGACATACAATGGAGCCTTATACACGACAAGTTTCCCGACCGAGCTTGTGGAAAAATTACACGCGCTCAGCCGACAAGAAGGCGCCACGCTCTTTATGACCTTGCTCGCAGCATTCCAAATCCTGCTTCATCGCTACAGCGGGCAAGACGACATTATCGTCGGAAGTCCGGTTGCTGGACGCAATAGACAAGAAACGGAGTCATTAATTGGCTTCTTCATCAACACGCTGGCGATGAGAACCGATATGTCTAGCGCTCCAACCTTCCGTGAACTACTTGCAAGAGTGCGCGAGTCAGCATTGGAAGCATATACCCATCAAGACCTGCCCTTTGAAAAGTTAATAGATGAGCTGGAGCTGGAACGTAGCCTAAGCTATTCGCCGCTCTACCAAGTCATGTTCGCTCTGCAAAACTTCGAAATGAAGACGCATGAGCTTGAAGGCATTCAGATTGCTCCGTTTGAAAGCAAGAGCCAAGAAGTGATGTCCAAATACGACATCAGCTTGACGATGGCAGAAACGCCAAACGGCCTGATCGCTACGTTTGATTACAATACCGATTTGTTCGACCAAACAACGATGGAGCGAATGGTGAACCATTTCCATCATGTACTGGAGGGAATCGTCGCCCAACCTGATCGATCGATCATGGCGCTACCATTGCTTCGTCCGGATGAACGTGAACAGCTTATACTTGCGTGGAACAACACAGCTGCCAATTACACGTATGAGAAGACGGTACACGAGCTAGTTGCCGAAATGACAAGGAACATGCCGAATCAGCTGGCAGTCGTCTCCAGCGAAGGTTCGCTCACCTACGCAGAACTGGATTCGAAAGCGAATCAGCTGGCGAACTACTTGCAACAACAAGGGGTTACAACAGAGACACTCGTTGGTATTTGCGTGGAACGCTCTCTCGAGATGCTGATCGGCCAATTAGGGATTCTCAAAGCAGGCGGCGCGTTTGTTCCGATGGATCCATCTTATCCAAAGGAGCGCCTTGCCTTCATGATGGATGACACGAACATGCCGATCGTATTAACCCAGGAACGCTTGCTTGAAGCATTGCCAACAGGTGATGCAACGTTTATTTGTCTCGATATCGATTGGGATTTGATTGCCAGTGAGAGCACGGAATCCCCCGAAATTACGACGACAACGAACAATCTCGCTTATGTCATTTACACCTCTGGTTCTACCGGAACACCAAAAGGCGTGGAAATCGAGCAACGTGCTCTATTGAATCTCATCTATTGGCACCAGCACGCTTACAACGTCACGCCAGAAGATAGGGCATCACAAATCGCCGGAACGGCCTTCGATGCCGCTGTCTGGGAAATTTGGCCGTATCTGACGGCTGGAGCCACCCTGTATCTGCCACAAGAAGAGATTCGTCTCGTACCGGAAAAACTGCGGGATTGGCTCGTCGACTCAGGAATCACGATCAGCTTCTTGCCAACACCATTAGCAGAGAGCTTGATGTCTATTGAATGGTCGGCCGATACTGGTTTGCGCTACATGCTGACAGGCGGTGACAAACTGCATCACTATCCATCGGCTCATCTGCCATTTACATTGGTGAATCAGTATGGACCAACGGAAAATGCCGTGGTAGCTACAGCGGGCATCGTTCCTGTACAAGCTGGTCAGATAGCCGCGCCCACAATCGGACGCCCAATCGACAATGTGCAAGTATACGTTCTTGATGCAAAACTGCAACCTGTGCCGATCGGTGTTGCAGGCGAACTGTACATCGCAGGGAACAGCTTGGGTCGAGGGTATCTAAAACGTCCTGATCTGACACAAGAACGCTTCGTCGAAAATCCGTTTGCGCACATTCGAGGGGCAAAAATGTACCGCACAGGAGACCTTGTCCGCTACTTGCCGGACGGCAACATCGAGTTTATCGGCCGTGCCGACGATCAGGTGAGTATCCGTGGTTTCCGTGTCGAGCTGGGCGAGATTGAAACCGCCCTGTACACGCACCCTTCTGTCAAAGAAACAATCGTCCTTGCCCGCGAAGATATGCCAGGTGTCAAACGACTGGCCGCGTATGTCGTGCTTGAAGAAGGGGTAGAGGACCAAGCTGGCAACTTCGACAGCTACCTCAAAGAAATACTGCCGGAGTACATGGTGCCAGCTGCATTCGTCATCATGGATGCTCTGCCACTCACTCCAAATGGCAAAGTAGACCGTCGTGCATTACCTGTACCGGAGTACAAAGTAAGTAATGGAGAATTCGTTGCTCCGGAGACGTTCGTCGAGAGAGTATTGGCCGAAATATGGAAAAAGGTTCTAGGCGTAGAGCAAGTCGGAATTCACGATAACTTCTTCGAACTCGGTGGTGATTCGATTCTAAGCATTCAGATCGTGGCCCGTGCAGCACAATCTGGAATTCGCTTGTCACCGAAGCTCTTGTTCGAAAATCAGTCGATTGCCGAGTTGACACAAGCGATTGGGGAGTCGGTTAACATTTTCGCCGAGCAAGGCATCGTCACAGGGGAAGTGCCACTTCTGCCGATTCAGCGCTGGTTCTTCGAGCAAAAATTGGCAGATCGCAACCACTGGAACCAATCTGTACTTTTAACGGTCAAACCGATCGATCCGGAAATTTTGAGACAAGCTTTTTATCACTTACTCGGACATCATGATGCCCTCCGACTCCGTTTCTACCTTCAGGATGGAAAATGGAAGCAAATCAACGAGGACTGGACAGATATCATTCCATTTACCGTAGAGGAATTGGGTCATTTGCCACATGAAGAGCAAGTGAAGCGAATCGGGGAAATCTCTGAGGAAGCTCAGGCTAGCTTGCATCTCTCGGAAGGTCCGTTGCTCCGTGCCGTCTACTTTGATTTGGGCAGTGAACAGGAAGGCCGCTTGCTAATCGTCATTCACCACTTGGCAGTCGATGGTGTGTCTTGGCGCATTATCACGGAAGACTTGAATAAGGCAAGCATCCAGCTGCTACAAGGCAAGCAGGTGCAGCTGCCGCCAAAAACCAGCTCGTACAAGTATTGGGCTGAAAAATTGACGGAGTACGCCCAATCGGACAGCCTGCGAGAGGAAGCAGATTATTGGTTAAGCAGCCTCGATACAGAAGTAAACGCTCTGCCAAAAGATTATGAGAACGGAAAGAACCGCGAGCTTACTGCAAAGATGGTTTCTGTTGCACTTTCGCAGGAAGAAACCAAAGTGCTCTTACAGGATCTGCCTTCGATCTACCAAACGCAGATCAATGATGTCTTGCTCACTGCATTGGCAGAAGCCATTTTCGTCTGGACTGGAAATCAAACCTCCCTCGTCCATTTGGAAGGGCACGGACGTGAAGAGCTTTTCGACGATGTCGATCTGTCGCGTACCTTGGGATGGTTCACGAGCATGTATACCATCCTCTTGGATACAAGGGGAACTACCTCTCTCAAAGAAGCGCTACAAACGACCAAAGAACAGCTGCGTAGCATTCCGAACAAGGGGATCGGCTATGGAATTCTCCGTTACCTGAACGAGGAAACGACTGAAACGTTCAAGTCTTTGCCAAAAGCAGAGATTAGCTTCAACTACCTCGGTCAGCTTGATCAGACAGCCGATGACACAGAATCCTTGTTTGGCTTTGCAAACGAAGCAAGAGGCGACAACTTCAACCGCAACTCGGAACGTCAGCACCTGCTGGATTTCGGTAGCTCTGTCGTTGGGGGACAATTGATTGTAACGATCGCCTTCAGTGAAGAGATTTATCGCAAAGAAACCGTCAAAGATTTAGTGGATTACTATGTAAGCGCGCTACGACAATTGATCGAGCTAGGTCAGACGGAGACGACCGCAACACCAACAACAAGTGATCTGTCCGAATTCGGTTGGGATGATGAAGAGATTGCCGACTTACTTGATCTCATCCAAGACAAGTAATGAATACAAACTGCATAGAGGCGTCAACCACGGCGCCTCTATGGCAAATTTTTTATGGGAGTGGGCAGGAGAAGATGAATAACATTGAAACGTATTATCCCGTTACTCCTTTGCAGCAAGGTCTCATTTTCCACAGCTTGTTGGAACCAGAGTCCGGAGCCTATATCGTACAGATGGGGTTGAAGCTGCAAGGTCCCTTGAACATTCCGTTATTCGAACAGGCATGGCAATGCCTCGTAGACAGACATGCTATTTTTCGCACCAGGTTTATTGGCGGTAAAGTAAAAGAATACGTCCAGGTTGTCTTAAAAGAGCTGAAGGTTTCCCTGGTGGAACATGACATTATTCATCTTTCCTCCTCCGAGCAAGAATCGTTTCTTCATACCTTTGCCAAAGATGATCGCAAACGTGGTTTCAATATCGAAGAAGCGCCGTTGATGAGATTAAATCTGTTCCGGTTGAGTAGTAATACCTTTCATTTTTCGTGGACTTTGCACCACGTGCTAATAGACGGATGGAGTATGCCGCTCGTCTTCGGGGAAGTGTTTGCGGCGTACAACATGCTGTGCAAAGGGCAGCCTGTACAACTTCCTCCGGTTAAATCTTACCGTGACTACATCGTCTGGCTGAAAAAGCAGGACTTGAAGCAAGCGGAGGCGTTTTGGCGCACGTATCTACAAGGCTTCACGGAAACCACGCCACTTTCATTCGGTCGAGCGTATAAAAATCCGTACCTTGACCAGAAAAATTATCGGGAGCTAGATCTGACCGTTTCCGAGGCAATCTCCAAATCATTACAGACATTGGCTCGTCAACATCGCCTGACGGTCAACACGATTGTGCAAGGCGCATGGGCACTGCTGTTGAATCGCTACAGTGGGCAGGACGACATTATTTTCGGCGCCACAGTATCCGGACGTCCTGCCGATTTGCCTGGGGTCGAGACAATGATTGGTCTGTTTATTAATACACTTCCTGTCCGCGTGCAGGTAAGAGCGGAGGAGAGCGTAATCAATTGGCTCAAATCTCTGCAACAACAGCAAGCCGACTTCCGCCAGTACGAATATACCCCACTCGTGGAAATTCAGGGCTGGAGCGATTTGCCACGTGGACAATCTCTGTTTGAGAGCATTCTCGTCTTTGAAAATACCCCTGTCGGTAATGCTAGCGGCGGTAGTGGAGAGAGTGAGCTTTCGATCATAGGTGTACATTCCGAGGAGCAAACCAATTATCCATTTACCTTGGTTGCGGCGTCAGGCAAAACAATCGACATCAAGGTCAAATTTGATGAAAGCCAGTTTGAGCAATCATCTATAGAGCGAGTTCTCGATCAGCTTCATTCACTCCTGATCTCTATCGCCACAAACGCCAAGCAACGGATAGCCGATCTTTCGATGATCAGCGAAAACGAACGTGAACAGGTTCTCGTTCAGTGGAACCAGACAACGGTGGAATATCCGAGCGGCCTGTGCGTTCATCAGGCGTTTGAACAACAAGTGGAAAAATCACCAGATGCGATTGCCGTTACCTATAAAAACGTGGAGCTCACCTACAAGGAACTAAACGAGCGGGCAAACCAACTGGCCCATCAGCTCGTAAGCAAAGGGGTAAAACCGGATACACTCGTCGGCATATGCGTGCATCGTTCCCCTGAGATGATCATCGGCATACTCGGCATTTTAAAATCGGGAGCTGCCTACGTACCGATTGACCCGGCTTACCCGCAAGAACGCATCGCCTATATGATCGAGGATTCTCAAACAAATGTGTTGCTGACCCAGCAGTCTCTCATGGACATCTTGCCAGCAACACAGGCGAATGTCATTTGTTTAGCCAGCAATCCGTTAACGAATGAACCTGGTGCCAACATTGCTTGCAAGGTCACAGAACATAATCTTGCCTACGTCATTTATACGTCTGGTTCAACTGGGCAGCCAAAAGGGGTAATGGTAGAGCACCACAATGTGATAAACATGGCCCATGCCTTGATCGATGCGTTTGATATTCAGCCAGCCAGTCGCGTTCTGCAATTTACCTCGTTTAGCTTCGACGTATCGGTGTCTGAGATTGTGATGGCCTTACTCGCTGGTGCGACGCTAGTCATCGAGGATCGAGAGTCCCTTTTGCCAGGCCCTGAATTGATCCAAGTTTTGCAAGAACAACGCATTACCACCGTGTCCATGGTTTCTTCGGTACTGGCAGCATTGCCTGAAGCTCACCTGCCTGATCTACGAACCTTGATTGTAGGCGGAGAAGCTCCAAGCCGAGAACTTGTGGCACGCTATGCAGCGAATCGGCAGTTCTTCAACTGCTACGGTCCAACGGAAGCAACCGTATGCTCCACTATGATGCGTTGCGAAGCTGGAATGAGCAATCCGCCTATCGGTCGGCCAATTGCCAACGCGACGCTGTACGTTTTGGATGCAAATAGGCAGCCTGTGCCTATCGGCGTACCAGGTGAACTGTATATCGGAGGAAAAGGCTTGGCTCGCGGCTACTGGAATCGTCCAGAACAAACAGCAGAGCGCTTTATCAAGCATCCGTTCGGCAATGAAGGAGAGCTACTCTATCGGACGGGCGACCTGGTTCGCTATCTGGAGGACGGCAACCTCGAATTCCTTGGACGTATGGATGATCAAGTCAAAATTCGCGGTTACCGCATTGAATTGGGTGAGATTGAAAATTCGCTCAGACAGCATCCTGCCGTCCATGAAGCTGTGGTCATCGTCCGGGAAGAAAAAGCGGGGGGCAAACGCTTGGCTGCTTATCTGGTAGCAACGGGAGACATGCCAACCGCGGAGGAGCTCGTTCTTTTCCTGAAAGAATCGTTGCCTGAATACATGATACCAGCAGGCTTTGTATGGCTGGAGACGATTCCGCTTACGGTTAATGGAAAAGTAGACCGACGGGCACTACCGGTACCAGATTGGGGACAACTTTCCACGCAGCGTAATTACGTTGCCCCCCGTACTCCTACAGAGGAGCTAGTGGCCAACATCTGGTCGCAGGTTCTCTCGGTAGAACGAGTCGGTAGCTACGACGATTTCTTTGAGCTTGGTGGCCATTCTCTTTTGGCTACGCAAACCATTTCTCGCTTAAAAGAAGCGTTTAACGTAGATTTACCGCTCCGTGCTTTATTTGAATATTCGACAGTCAACCGACTCAGTGAATGGATTGTATCCATGAACGAGGACAAATCTGGACTCTCTAGTATTCCGCTCGTACCCGTTTCACGTGATCGACATTTGCCGCTTTCGTTTGCACAGCAGCGCTTATGGTTCTTTGACCGCTTGATGCCAAACAGTTCGCTCTACAACATTCCAACTGCCGTTCGTTTGCAAGGAGAGCTAAACATTGAAGCGCTCGAGCAAAGTTTGCAGATGATTATCTGCCGTCACGAGAGCTTGCGTACAACGTTCTCCGACATCAACGGGGAAGCCGTTGCGGTGATTCATCCAGAGATGGATTGGAAACTGAACAAAATGGATATACGCGAGCTGCCAGATGATAGACGAGATGACGAAGGACAACGCTTGACCAAAGAAGATGCGAACAAGCCGTTTGACCTCGTCACAGGACCGCTCATGCGTGCGACGATTATTCAAACAGGAGAGCAGGATTTCATCTTCCTGCTGAATGTACACCACATCATCGCCGATGGTTGGTCAGCGGGTGTTTTGCTCAGCGAATTATTTACCTGCTATCAGGCATTTAGCAAATCAGAAGTACCGCAACTTACCAACCTGCCTATACAATACGCAGATTATGCGGCATGGCAGCGCGAATGGCTTACAGGAGATGTATTGGAAAAACAACTGTCCTACTGGCGTGCAAAGCTGGGTGGAGCAGAACCGCTTCTCGTATTGCCGACAGATCGTCCCCGTCCTGCTGTTCAGTCCTATGAAGGAAGCAGCATCACACTGATGTATGACAAAGAATTGATGACGAATCTGCATTCTTTGAGCAAGCGCGAAGGTACGACGTTGTTTATGACGTTGCTCGCCGCATTCCAAGTATTTCTGTATCGATATACAGGACAAGACGACATTCTCGTCGGTACTCCTGTAGCAGGACGCAGTCACCAAGAGACAGAAGGATTAATTGGATTTTTCATCAACACATTGGCGATGCGAACAGATTTGTCAGGCGAGCCTAGCTTCAGAGAGGTACTTAGCCGTGTACGGGAAACAGCCTTGGGAGCCTATTCCCATCAAGATCTACCCTTTGAAAAGCTTGTAGACGAGCTGCAATTAGAGCGCAGTCTCAGTTACTCGCCTTTGTTCCAAGTGATGTTCGTTCTGCAAAATATTCCAGTTCAGGTAGAAGCGCTTGACGGGATTCGCATTTTGCCACCAAAAGGGAATCAACAGGTAGAAACAACCAAGTTTGATCTCACCTTGACGATGGCAGAGACGGCAGACGGTCTGTCCGCTACATTCGAGTACAACACATCTCTATTTAACCAGAACACAGTAGAACGAATGATCGAACACTTTACGCAGCTGCTCAAGGCCGTTGCTGCCAACGCAAACCAGGCGATCACCGCTACACAACTGATGGGAGAAACGGAGCAGCAGCAGGTCGTAACAGAATGGAACAACACCGCAATGGCCTACTCCAAGGATCATTGCGTACATGAACTGGTGGATCAGGTCGCTCATGAAATGCCCAACCAGCTGGCTGTTTTCACACGGGACCAATCCATTACGTATGCGGAACTGAATGCCAAAGCGAATCAACTCGCGCATTATCTGCAAAAACAGGGAATCGGTCAGGAAAATCTGGTAGGGATCTGCGTTGAGCGCTCGATTGAGATGCTGATCGGTCAATTGGCTATCATGAAAGCTGGCGGTGCCTACGTACCAATGGACCCCGCGTATCCCAAGGATCGTCTCGCCTTCATGATGCAGGATGCAGGTATGTCGATTGTGCTTACACAAGCCAGCCTCGCAGAAAAACTCCCTGCGGGTACGAGCCAATTGATTTGCCTGGACACAGACTGGGAGTCGATCGCTCAGGAAAGTACGATGACTCCAATGAACTTGACTACGACGAACCAGCTTGCTTACGTCATCTACACATCTGGTTCGACAGGCACGCCAAAAGGGGTTGAGATCGAGCACGCGGCTCTTCTCAATTTAATTTCCTGGCATCAACGCGTATATCATGTCACGTCTGAAGATCGCGCATCACAGATCTCCGGGACGGCATTTGACGCATCTGTTTGGGAAATTTGGCCTTATTTAACAAAAGGAGCCACGCTTTATTTACCAGAAGAGGAAATCCGTCTCATACCGGAAAAACTGCGTGATTGGCTCATCCATTCTGAGATCACCATCAGCTTTTTGCCGACGCCTTTAACAGAGAGCTTGTTGGCGCTGGATTGGCCGAGCCATACCAAGCTTCGTTACATGCTGACAGGAGGAGACAAGCTCCATCACTATCCGAGTTCGAACCTGCCGTTTATCCTGGTGAACCAATACGGTCCAACCGAAAACGCAGTCGTTGCAACAGCTGGTATCGTTCCGGTAGCGACAGGACAAAGCATTGCACCATCCATTGGACGTCCGATTGACAACGTGCAAGTCTATATTCTCGATGCGCGTATGCAGCCTGTACCCGTAGGTGTCACGGGTGAGCTATACATTGGTGGAAGTTCCTTGGCCCGCGGCTACCTGAATCGTCCCGAACTGACACAAGAGCGCTTTGTCACTCATCCTTTTAGTGAAAGAGAAGGAGCACGTCTCTACCGTACAGGGGATCTGGTGCGCTACCTGGAGGACGGCAACATTGAGTTCATCGGTCGTGCAGATGATCAGACGAGTATTCGCGGATTCCGCGTTGAACTGGGGGAAGTAGAAACAGCCATTCTCGCTCACCCTGCGGTAAAAGAAGCAGTGGTCACTGTTTGCACGGACCATCAAGGGACGAAGCGTCTTGCTGCGTACCTGGTTGTAGAAGAGGACACGGAGATTACCACAAGTGACATCCGCAAAGCGCTAAAGGAAGTACTGCCTGATTACATGGTTCCTGCATTTTTCATCCCGTTAGGATATCTGCCGCTCACACCAAACGGAAAGGTAGACCGTAAAAATTTGCCTGCACCTGACTTCAATCGTCCTGAGCTGGAAGGAAAATTTGTCTCCCCAACAACGCAAAAGGAGCAACAGCTTGCCGCGATATGGAAAGATGTGCTCGGTATTGACCAAATTGGCATACACGATAATTTCTTCGAGCTGGGCGGTGATTCGATTCTCAGTATCCAGATCGTGTCACGTGCCAATCAATTAGGTCTAAGGCTCACTCCGAAGCAATTATTCGAGTACCAAACCATCGCTGAATTAGCAGAGGTCGTTGAGGAAAAAGAAGCGATCCTTGCTGAACAAGGTCCGATTATCGGCGAATTGCCGCTCTTGCCGATTCAGAAGTGGTTCTTCCAGCTTCCGCTGAAGAACAGACATCACTGGAATCAATCCGTACTGCTCTCCATCCAGCCAGGTATTGATCAGGAAGCACTGAAACAAGCGGTAGGGCATTTACTCAATCAGCACGATGCTTTACGTATGCGTTATATACAGACAGAGTTTGGCTGGAAGCAAGAGATGGAAGCGCCTAGTGATACGATTCCATTCCGGATGGAAGATCTGTCCCACCTTACACCAGATGAGCAATGCAAGGCCATCGAAAAGATTGCAGATGAGACGCAGGCAAGTCTGAATTTGTTTGAAGGACATGTGGTTCAGTCCATTTATTTTGATTTGGGTCAAGACCAACCTAATCGTCTGTTGATTGTCGCACATCACTTGGTCATTGACGGGGTATCGTGGCGCATCATTCTCGAGGACTTGCAAAACGCCTACCAACAAATTGTCGCAGGGCAAGCGGTGAAACTACCAGCGAAAACGACCTCCTACAAAGAATGGGCGGAAGAACTGGAGCGCTATGCGAATTCAGATGCTTTGGAAAACGAAACAAAGTACTGGATGAGCAAATCCTCCGTCGATTCAGCACAACTACCTGTGGATATGACAGATGAAGGGGAGAATACAGAAGCAACGACAAAGTCCGTCAGCGCTACATTAACCAGCGAAGAAACCAAAGCACTACTGCAAAACGTACCGCAGGCATACCGCACCCAGATCAATGACGTCCTGCTAACCGCTTTGGCAAAGTCGCTTACTCGATGGACGGGTAATCGATCTGTCTTCGTAAACGTAGAAGGGCATGGTCGTGAAGAATTGTCAGAGAGAATTGATCTGTCCCGTACGATCGGCTGGTTCACCAGCATGTATCCAGTGCACCTTCAATGGGACGAAACATTCTCCGTAGGAAAAGCACTTTTGACGACCAAAGAAGAACTGCGTGCGATCCCGAACAAAGGGCTTGGTTATGGCGTTCTTCGTTACCTCCATGCGGATCAGCATATTGTCGATGAAATTTCCCGCATTCAAGCACAAGTGCTGTTCAACTATATGGGCAAAATCGATCAGATTGTCGATGGCGACTCCTTATTTGGCTGGGCACCTGAGTCCAGCGGTTCCAACCTTAGCCCGGACGCCGGGCGACACCATTTGATCGACGTAAATAGTGTCGTTGCAGGAGAACAGCTGCATGTGACGTGGCGATACAGTGAAAAGATTCATCTGGAGAGCACGATAACAGCAGTCGCGAAGGATTTTATGGATGCGCTTCGTGAGATTATTGCCCATTGCGCGACAGAGGAAGCTGGCGGTTACTCCCCATCTGATTTTCCGCTGGCTGAATTGGATCAGAAGAGCATCGACAAACACATCGGTTCTGACCGATATATCGAGGATGTCTATACACTTTCTCCGCTCCAGCAGGGGATGCTGTTCCACTCCCTGTATGCGAGCGACAGCGGGGATTACGTCGTCCAATTTGCGATTGATTTCAAGAACCTGAATGTGCCGGTATTCGAGCAAGCATGGCAAAAGGTGATGGACCGTCATACCATTCTAAGAACACACTTTGTCTGGGAAGGTTTGAATCAAGCACACCAAATTGTCCGCAAAGAGGTAAACGTATCTCTTTGTCAGGAAGATTGGCGTCATCTGCATACGGATGTACAGGATGAGATGTTTACCGCCTTTCTGGAGGAAGACCGTAGACGAAGCTTCGATATTACACATGCACCTTTGTCACGATGGGTTGTCTTCCGAACAGGAGAAGATAGCTATCGCTTCGTATGGAGCTTCCATCACGTTCTCCTTGATGGTTGGAGTGTTCCTTTGGTACTGAACGAACTGTTTGCCTATTATGCATCGATCAGCGAAGGCCAAGAAGTTAAGCTTGGACATCCTCAGCCGTTTTCCCAGTACATTGCTTGGTTGAAACGTCAGGATATGCAGGAGGCCAAACGCTTCTGGGTAAACCAACTAAAAGGCTTCCACGAACCAACCAGCTTGGGTATGAGCAAAGCAGTAGTCACTGCGGGACCGAAGCAATACGAAGAGAAGAGCGTCCTTCTATCAGAAGAAACGAGCGAGCACTTGCAAAAATTCGTACGCGAACACCAGTTAACGCTCAATACTTTGGTACAAGCGGCGTGGGGCTGGATTCTCGGAAGCTACAGCGGGGAAGGGGAAGTCATTTTTGGTGCGACAGGTTCAGGTCGTCCGGCAGACCTCTCCAATGTTGAGACGATCGTAGGTTCCTTCATTAATACCTTACCTGTCCGGATATCCTTGCAGACGAACGCGACCGTGCTAGAGTGGCTGAGAGACTTGCAGCACAGACAGTTGGAGATACGCCAATATGAATACACTCCGCTGTTCGACATTCAAGGATGGAGCGAACTGCCGCGTGGATCTGCCTTGTTTGAATCGATACTCGTATTTGAGAATTATCCGGCTGTACAAGCAACAGAGCAAGAAACAGAAGAGTCCAGTTCAGCTTCGTCCAGTGTTTCTTTGGAAATTCACGACGTAGCAGCTGTCGAACAAACAAATTATCCTCTTACCTTGGTGGCAGCGCCAGGCAAGCAAGTGGCCATCAAACTCAAGTATGAGCAAAACCGTTTTGATGACGCGATGATCGACCGGGTCTTGGACCAAATTACCCAGCTCTTGGTCACTATGAGCAAGTCTCCGGAGATACATCTCGGTGACATGACATTGATAGACGATGTCGAGCGCGAGCAGGTACTCATCGATTGGAATCGCACGGAGAAAGAGTATCCACGCGAACTTTGCATTCATCAGGCATTTGAACAACAAGTCGCGAAAACTCCTGAAAATATTGCACTTGAGTATAAACAACAAGCCATGACTTATGCGGATCTGAACCAAAGAGCCAACCAGTTAGCACATCTGCTTCTCGCTCAAGGCGTGCAGCCTGATACGACTGTTGCGATCTGCGTGGAGCGCTCCATGGAAATGATCATTGGCATTCTTGGTGTATTAAAAGCGGGAGCAGCTTATGTGCCGGTTGATCCAGCTCATCCCGAAGAAAGAATGGCTTTCATCCTGGAAGATTCACAAGCAACTGTCGTCCTGACACAAGCGAAACTTGCAGAGCCATTCACAAAAACGAAAGCGAACGTCATCTGCCTGGATGAAGGACTGTTCTACGAGCAGATGTCCGTAGAAAACGCACAAAGCGATGTCGTATCAACCAATCTTGCCTATGTTATCTACACATCTGGCACCACGGGATTGCCGAAAGGGGTAGCCGTTGAGCATCGAAGTGTGATGAATATGGTGCAGGCTTACCTGAATTACTTCGAAATAAACGAATCCAGCCGTGTCCTGCAATTTACGTCATTTGGCTTCGACGTTTCCATTTCCGAGATTCTTCAGGCGCTGCTCTCTGGAGGAACGTTAGTCATCGAAGATCGTGAGTCTCTGTTACCAGGACCAGACCTCGTTCGCACCCTTCGTGAACGTCGCATCACCAAGGTATCGATGGCATCTTCGGTACTCGCGTCACTACCTGTTGAAGAGTACCCGGATCTGGTCTGCCTTGAGGTCGGAGGAGACGCATGCAGCCGTGAACTGGTTGCCCACTATGCAAAAGGACGAAAATTTTATAACTGCTACGGACCGACGGAAGCAACAGTTGGTACGGTCATCGCTCGATTAACGGATGCTGACCAAGCCCCAACGATTGGGCGTCCATTCCCGAATACCAAGTTGTACGTGTTAGATCGAAATCTACAACCAGTCCCTATCGGTGTTCCGGGCGAACTGTACATTGGTGGCGAGAGTCTTTCGCGTGGTTATTGGAATCGTCCAGAGCTTACAGCAGAGCGTTTTATCCCGAATCCATTCGGTCAACCGGGAGAACGACTCTATCGAACAGGCGACCTCGTTCGTTATCTGCCAGATGGCAACGTGGATTACATCGGTCGTGTCGACGATCAGGTGAAAATCCGCGGATTCCGTATCGAGTTAGGCGAAATTGCAGAGGCATTGAGACAGCATGAAGCAATCAAAGAAGCAGTCGTTATTGCGCGAGAAGCAAGACCTGGTGACAAACGATTGGTAGCCTATTTGACTAATGCTTTGGAGCAGGAGACGTCGATAGACGAAATCAAGCTCTGGCTCAAAGAGAAACTTCCCGAGTACATGATCCCGTCCTATTTCATGTGGCTTCCGGAAATTCGACTGACGGTCAACGGAAAAATAGACCGCAAAGCATTACCTGCGCCAGATTGGGGCCAGCTAACAGTCGTATATGTCGCTCCACGTACCCCCGTGGAAGAAATGGTCACCAACGTCTTTTCTGAAATTCTTTCCGTCGAGAAAGTTGGCGTCCATGACAACTTTTTCGAATTAGGTGGACACTCCCTGCTCGCAACGCAGACCGTTTCTCGCTTGCGGGAAATCTTTGGGGTAGAATTGCAAATTCGTACGTTGTTTGAGTACCCAACAGTCGAAGGGCTTAGTGAACAGCTCGTTATGCTGACCAAGCAAACATCCATTAAGATGGCTCCACCGATTGTAAAAGTATCTCGCAAAGAACCGCTCCCATTGTCATTTACCCAGCAGCGTTTGTGGTTCCTGGAGCAGTTCACGCAAGGAAGCTCAGTCAACAATATTCCATCGTTCCTACGGATTCAGGGAGACCTCAGCATATCCGCTTGGGAAGAAAGCTTGAAAGCTATCATACAGCGTCATGAGAGCTTGCGTACTCGCTTTGAGGTTCGTGACGGACGTCCTGTTCAAGTGATTCACTCAGAGGACGACTGGGTTATGAACCAAACCGATCTGCGGGCTTTGGACCCTGCGAAACGGGAAGCAGAAGTCAAACGCCTAGCTGAAGAGGCCACACTCGAGCCATTTGACCTGACCAAAGGTTCGTTGCTCCGAGCCAATCTGGTTCAGCTCGATGAAAACGACTTTGTGTTCCTGTTCGTGATGCACCACATTGCTGCAGACGGTTGGTCGATGGGAATTTTGATGAGCGAATTAATGACCAATTACAAAGCGTTTAGTCAAGGAGAGGCATCGCCATTTACGGAATTGCCGATCCAATATGCAGATTTTGCCGTCTGGCAGCGTGAATGGCTACGTGGAGAGGTTCTTGATGGACAGCTCGAGTATTGGAGAGAAAAACTCAAGGGCAGCGAACCATTACTGCAACTGCCAACTGATCGACCGCGCCCACCTGTACAGACATACGAAGGAGAAAAGCTCTCCGTTCAGTTTGGAGCCGACCTCTTGGAAGAATTGCGTAATCTGAGCGGAAAAGAAACGGCTACACTTTTCATGACATTGGTTGCAGCCTTCCAAACGCTGTTGTACCGCTATACGAACCAAGAGGATATTCTCGTCGGAACTCCGATTGCGGGACGTAACAAACAAGAGACGGAGCAATTGATCGGTTACTTCATCAATACACTCGTTTTACGCACAGATATGTCAGGTCAGCCAAGTTTCCGCGAATTGCTTGCACGCGTTCGTGAGACAGCTCTGGGGGCATATGCGAACCAAGACGTTCCGTTTGAAAAACTGTTAGATGAGCTGCAGCTCGAGCGTAGCATGAGCTACTCGCCGCTATTCCAGGTGATGTTTATTCTGCAAAACATCCCGATGCAGGTAGATCCTGTTGATGATATTCAGATAAGCAGCTTTGACGTCGGTGCAGAGGCCGTTACCTCGAAGTTCGATTTGACGGTGACCATGTTGGAGACATCAGCCGGTCTCATTGCTACCTTGGAGTACAACAAGGCGTTGTTTGATCACAGTACGATCGTTCGAATGGTTGATCATTTCCACAAGCTTTTGGAAGAAATCATTGCCAACCCGGATCAGTCAATCACCTTGCTACCGCTCATGCGTGAGGAAGAGGAACAACGACTCGTTACCGAATGGAATCGTACAGAAGCGCCATACCCGAAAGAAAAATGCGTGTATGAGATGATTGAGGACATGGTGGCGAAAGCCCCGGACAACATCGCTCTCATTGTAGGAGATCAAACGACTACCTACAGGGAATTGAACAGACAAGCAAACAAGCTGGCTCATTATTTACGCAAGCAAGGCGTGGGACCCGAAGTGCTCGTCGGTGTTTGCGCTCAGCGGACAACCGAGATGATGATTGGACTTTTGGCCATTATGAAAGCGGGCGGGGCCTATGTGCCAATCGACCCAAGCTATCCAGCAGACCGCATTGCCTACATCATCGAGCACTCACAGGTTCCCGTCCTATTAACGCAAGAAAATCTGCTCCCAACTCTACCTGAGCACAACGCCAAAGTGATCTGCCTGGACAATGATTGGGAAGCAGTTGCCGACGAAAGCGAGGAAAACCCGACCAAGCTTGGGACTTCCGACAATTTGATCTATGTCATCTACACGTCAGGTTCTACAGGCAATCCAAAAGGTGTAGCACTCGAACATCGCAGTGTCAGCTACTTCCTATCGTGGGCACACGACACATTCACACCAGAGGAGATGAGCGGCGTACTGTTCTCTACGTCAATCTGCTTTGACTTGTCTGTCTACGAAATGTTCGCAACACTCACCATGGGTGGCAAAGTTATCATGGCTGAAAATGCATTACAGTTGCCAGCCTTGCCAGCAGCCAACCAGGTGACATTGATCAATACCGTACCGTCAGCGGCGATGGAGCTGGTACGTATGAAAGGGATTCCGGCGTCGGTTCGTGTCATCAACCTTTGCGGTGAGCCACTTTCTAACAAGCTGGCACAGGAATTGTACGCCTTCGAACACGTAGAAAAAGTCTTTAATCTCTACGGACCGACAGAGGACACCGTTTACTCTACACACTCCATCGTGAAAAGAGGAGCCATCAGCGAACCACTGATCGGACGACCGCAGTTCAATACGCAAGTATTTGTATTAGACAGTCATCGCAAACCAGTTCCAGTAGGGGTACCGGGAGAATTGTACCTCAGTGGATCAGGCTTAGCACGTGGCTATCTCCACCGCCCCGATCTGACCATGGAACGCTTTGTGCAGAATCCGTTCCGTGGGCCAGGAGAGAGGATGTACCGGACTGGAGATCTCGTACGCTACTTGCCAGATGGGAATCTTCAGTTTATGGGCCGGGTAGATTACCAGGTCAAAATCCGCGGCTATCGTATCGAGTTGGGCGAAATCGAATCTGTTTTGAGACGCCACCCTGAAGTCAAAGAAGTCGTGCTAGTCGCTCGTGAAGACAGAGAAGGGGACAAACGTCTAGTAGCGTACATCGTGTTCGAAGAGCATCACACAAGTTCGTCTCATGACCTGAACCACTTCCTGACTGACAAGCTTCCAGCCTATATGATCCCGCAACACTTTATGATCATGGAGAGCTTACCGAAGACGCCAAACGGTAAACTGGATCGCAAAGCGCTACCGAAGCCGGAATACGACCGCTCGGAATCAGGCGTCGAATACCAAGCGCCGCAAACGCCAGTCGAGATTATGTTGCATACGCACTGGGCCTCCGTACTGGAAATGGACAAAATCGGAGTACACGACAACTTCTTCGAGATTGGCGGTCACTCATTGCTCGCCACTCAGCTTATCTTCAAGGTTCGCGAAGAGCTACAGCTTGAGGTACCGCTACGAATCCTGTTCGAGACCCCGACCATTGCGGGTATGGCCAAGACCATCGAGGAAATTCTCAAACACGGTCTTTCTGCTGTTTCCCATGACATCGACGCAAAGGATCTCAAGGATGAAGTCGTACTCGATCCAGCGATTCAGGCTGAACAGCCGTACGCCGGTGATCCAAGCCAGTTCCAAGCGGCATTATTGACAGGAGCCACTGGTTTCCTTGGTGCTTTCTTGTTGCGTGACCTGCTACAAATGACTGACGCTGACATTTACTGCTTGGTTCGAGCTTCTGACGAAGAGGAAGGAATGGCACGACTCCGCAAAACATTAGAGCTATACGAGTTATGGAATGAGGAGCAGGCGCATCGGATCATCCCTGTAATCGGTGATTTGGCAAAGCCACGTCTGAATCTGTCCGAAGACCAGTTCTCTGCGCTGGCTGAAAAAGTGGATGTGATCTACCACAACGGTGCTCTTGTTAACTTTGTCTATCCATACGCAGCCTTGAAGAAAGCAAACGTAAAAGGGACAGAGGAAATCCTCCGACTTGCTGTAGCCAAAAAGACCAAGCCTGTGCATTTCGTCTCCACGATTTTCACGTTTGCATCCGAAGAAACGGAAGAATCCATGGCCTTCCGCGAAGAGGACATGCCAGAGAACAGTCGCGTCCTCACTTCCGGTTATACACAAAGCAAGTGGGTAGCCGAGCATCTCGTCAACCTCGCACGCGAACGCGGCATTCCAGCGGCGATATACCGTTGCGGACGGATGACTGGGGACAGCGAAACAGGAGCATGCCAGAAGGACGACCTGATGTGGAGAATTGCAGCAGGGATTATAGATTTGGGCAAAGCTCCTGACATGAGCGGCGATCTGGACATGATGCCGGTAGATTTTGCAAGTAAAGGAATCGTTCATCTCTCCATGACCAAGCAGAGCTTGAGCGAAAACTTCCACTTGCTCAACCCGAACTCAACCGATTACGAAGACCTGATTTCAGCGATTGAAAACAGAGGTTTTGTATTGGAACGAGTCACCATGGATGAATGGATTGAGGCGGTGCAAGAAGATACGAAAGAAAAAGGCAATGAGGCCAACTCAGCCGCTCCGCTCGGCAATCTGTTCACAGACGGCCACACAAGCAGAGGAAGTGTCGTCTATGTGGGCAATAAAACGACTCGTTTGCTGCGTCAAAACGACATTGATTGCCCGGAAATTGACGAGGAAGTTTTCGGTAAAGTCCTTGATTACTTTATCAGAAGCGGCCAACTAAAATTACCGGAACAAGCCCTGCAATAAAAAATAAATGCCCATCCGTCACCTCATTATTATGGTGGCGGGTGGGAAAATACCCAAAATAGTGATAAACTTTAAAATAACTATAAAAATTGGAGGTTTTATCCATGCCATTTGACATTCAGCTACTTGCACCTATCATTGCTATTCAATTGATCCTAGCAGTTATTGCATTAATTGACCTGGCTCGACGTGAAGCATACCGAGTTGCAGGTGGAAAAAAATGGCCGTGGGCTCTCGGCATTATCTTTATCAACACCTTGGGTCCAATCGTGTATTTCTTTGTAGGCAGAAAAGACTAGCTCAAGAGAACCGAGGAAAGGGTTGACATTCTTTGCGAGTTATTGAATGTGAAGGCCTCACAAAGGAATACAAAGACCATAAAGCGTTAAAGAACGTAACCTTTTCCGTCGATGGCATCGGTTGTGTCGGTTTTCTTGGGGGGAATGGTGCCGGGAAAACGACGACCATCCGCATCCTTACCGGGTTGGCTGCACCGACCGGAGGAAAAGTGAGAGTAGTAGGCTACGACGTCGTGACCGACCGTAATAAAGTCACAAGTGAAGTCGGATATTGTCCACAAATCCCAGCCTTTTATAACTACATGACTGCGACAGAGTGGATGCATTGGGTGGGCAGACTTTATGGATTGGACAAGCGCACAATTGCGCAGCGGACTGATGAACTCTTGGAGTTATGCGGAATCAATGAGGCGAGGAACCGCCCAATAAGCGGTTACAGCGGAGGGATGAAACAGCGTCTGGGTATTGCTCAGGCGCTCATCCACAACCCCAAGCTACTCGTTTTGGACGAGCCCGTTTCCGCGCTCGACCCCATGGGTAGATATGACGTCTTATTGCTAATTGAAAAGTTGAAGCAACATATGACTGTCTTCATGTCGACTCACATTTTGGATGACATCGAAAGAATCGCCGACCACATCGTCATCATCAAGGACGGTACGGTGGTGCTGTCGTCGAGTTTGGATCAGCTGCGAGCAAACCATGTGGAGCCATTGATTGAGTTCAAGCTTGATCAACAGGACATCGATTTAACTGATGTATTGAATGGGCTAACCTGGATCAGGGAATGGAGCCAAGAAGGCGGTATTTACAAAGTTCTTATCAATGACATGGAAAAAGCCAAGGCACTCCTGCCGCACATTCTTTTGGAAACTGGCGGGACACTGGCATATTATCGCTTGTCCGCATCGACCCTCGAAGATATTTTCCTAAAGGTTGTGAATAACTGATGACTTCCCACCCAATGATCAGAAAAGAATTTAATGAATTGGTCAAAACCTACAAGATACTCATTATTCCGATTGTGTTTATTGCTTTAATGATTACACAACCGATTACGATGAAAATGCTCCCGGATATTTTGGCCAATTCCACTGGACTGCCGGAAGGGGCAGTCATCAAAATTCCAACCCCGTCGGCTCCTGAAGTACTTTCGACAGCGATTAGCAAATTTAGCTCACTCGGCACGTTTGTGCTAATCCTTATCGTCATGGGGTCCATTGCCGGAGAAAAAGCCTCTGGAGTAGCATCCATGGTATTCGTCAAGCCCATCAGTCGGGCGAAATACTATCTCGCCAAAGCCATTACCTACTACACGTTAACAATGGCAAGCATGCTAATCGGGATGGGGATAACTGCCTACTATACAGAGATCCTTTTCGGAAAACTTGATTGGACCCACGTATGGATCGGTACGTTGATGTACATACCGAATCTATTCCTTGTCGTCACAACAACGCTGTGCGCCTCCAGCTTTTTTAACAATGCTGTTGGTGCCGGTGGGGCCTCACTTGTATTCAATATCCTGATTTTCACGGTTCCACAATTTCTCGGTAAATTTTTGGATATGGTGTCTCCAGGCGGATTGTCAAATGCGGCAATGATGGTGATTCAAGAAAACTCAACGCTGGCGCAAGCATTCATCACAGGTTTACCGGGCCTCGCAGGTGTCTTCACACTCAACATCGTGTTTTTCTTTATGGGCTGGTACTTTTTGGAGCGATCAGAAATCTAAGGAGGAGGCGTAGAAATGGAACATTTTTGGCTAATCTGGTTGGTTAGTGTACTGTGCGCTCTATGCACGATACCTATTCAATCCAACACGATTCGCCAACATGTACAGTTGCAAGCCGCCATCTATTCTACTAACAAAGTCCCGCCTATTTCCGTCATGGTTGCGATTATGATCATGCAGAGTTGTGTCTTTCTGGCTTTGGCGACTGCGATAGGCTTGTGGCTCATGCCTTCTACTGGTCTTCGACTCTGGATTCTCGATTACTGGGTGTCCAGAGCGGAGCTGCCTTTTTCCATCTGGTCGTTTTGGACCATATCGATTGGTTCAGGTATCGCGGTAGGCCTTTTGGTAAAATGGGCAGATCGTTCTTTCTTTCAACAACACATGACCACATTAATGGGTAAAGAACCGATTTCATCACGGTTCTTCGGCTTTCTCTCGTCTTTTTACGGAGGGGTCTGCGAAGAAGTGCTCATGCGTCTAGGGGTTATGACTGTTGTCGTATTTTTGGTACAGAAGATGGGGTGGCTGGGAATTTCCTATTGGCTGGGCATCCTTGTTGCCGCCATTGTTTTCGCGGTATCCCATCTCCCATCCAATTACTTGACGTACGGAAAAGGTAACGTGGTCACTGTATGGACGTTGTTGCTAAACGGTATCATGGGCATCTTGTTTGGCTTCCTATATTGGCGCTACGGTTTAGAAGCTGCGATCATTAGTCATTTTAGCGCTGACATCGTGCTGCATGTGATCTTTAAAAATAAAAGCAGAAAGTAGGAGAAGCGAATGATCGTTGTAACAACAGAAAACATTCCAGGATATCGTGTCGTTGAAGTGAAAGGAACAACATTCGGCTTAATCGTTCGAGCACGCGGAATTGGGGGAGACATCATGGCAGGTCTTCGTTCAGTAGTTGGCGGAGAAATCAAGGAATACACGGTGCTCCTGGAGGACGCGCGCAAGCAAGCACTTGACCGCATGATAAAAAACGCAACTGCCATGGGAGCTAACGCTGTGGTCATGTGTCGTTACGACTCTGGAAATATGGGAAATATGGGGGAAGTTGTCGCATACGGTACAGCAGTTGTCATTGAAAAGGTGTAAGGAATGATTTATTTCATTTCCTACATCGTTTTTCAGATCTT
Organism: Brevibacillus brevis; assembly: GCF_022026395.1. Taxonomy (NCBI): domain Bacteria; kingdom Bacillati; phylum Bacillota; class Bacilli; order Caryophanales; family Paenibacillaceae; genus Brevibacillus; species Brevibacillus brevis. The sequence continues at coordinate 3,126,980 of NZ_CP041767.1, forward strand.
GCTTTTCATCACCTTGCTCATCATTTCGAAATTCAAGGACAAGCGACTGCACCAAGACCACGGAGAAGTCGTCCCGCCCGGATTTGAGCCGACGAATGAAGTGACGATCGATCCAGTAAGTCAGGAAAAGCGTCGTGTATACTTCAATCCGAAGACCGGGGATCGGTATTACAAAGTTGAAAAATAAGCGGTGAGGATGACTTCCAGCTCTAGTAGAAACGGGCCAAATCTTGTTAGACGACAAGATTTGGCTTTTGTTGTGCACCCAGTATGGACGATAGCTCGAATGTCGATTTGACGCTGTGCCATATTGTGACGACCCCAAAGTCATGATAACATTCTAAAAAATATCTTTTGGAGAGATAGAGGGACGAGAGGTCATAAGCATGACGAAAACGATACTGATTGTAGAAGACCAGCAGGTTTTGCGAGAGATTATGAAGGAATACTTGATGGACGAAGGATACGAAGTGTTGGAAGCGGGCGATGGAACTCAAGCGCTGACGTTATTTCAGGAGCATGAAGTACATTTGATCATTCTGGACGTTATGCTGCCGGAATTGGACGGGTGGTCAGTATGCAGACGCATTCGCAAAGTTTCCAACGTCCCCATTCTGATGTTAACAGCTCGTTCGGATGAGGATGACACGTTGCTTGGATTTGAGCTCGGGGCAGACGATTATGTGGTGAAACCGTGCAGTCCACCCATTCTGCTGGCACGCTCCAAACGGTTGCTGGAAAACCGGCAAATGCAAGAACCTGGGGATATGTTGTCCGGCGGCGGGATTACGATTCACTTGCCGTCCCGAACGGTTTCGATTGAGGGAAAGAACTACAGCCTAACGCACACGGAATTCGAAATTTTAGCCTACTTGATGAAAAACAAGGGCATCATCCTCAGCAGAGAACAGCTCATTACAAAAATCTGGGGTTACGACTTTGTCGGCGAGGATCGCACACTCAGCAGCCATGTTCGGAATTTGCGTTCCAAGCTGGGAGAGCAGGCGAAGCATATTGTCACTGTTGTTCGTTCCGGTTATAAATTCGAGGACCGGCCATGAGAACGAGCATTGTACGCAAGCTGTTTCTGCTCACGACCGGATTATGCCTGTCTGTGATCGCGAGCATTTTTATCGGACAAACCGTATTTTTCGAGCAGTATTATGTTCATCAAAAGGTAGAAAAGGTGAAAGAAGCCCTTCAATCCTATCGGCAAAACGAGTTGACTCATGACGGGGCTTCCCAGGATGAGGTCAGGAAGGAACAGGAGTTTTATCAAAAGACGAATGCCTGGTTTGCTCGATTGGATGACAGAGGCCAGTTGAAATACACGGACGATTTCCAGATGGAGGTCCGTTTGGATAACTCGGACGCCGCTCCAGCTCTCTCTCGCAAGTCGATTGTCGTTCCGTTGTACACGGTCATGGATGTGGAGGATGTAAGCTCCGATAACCCCTTCTTAGATACTTATGTGAAAGCGGGACAACAGATTGCCATGGAAGGGATCATGTTCGATAATCAATGGTTTGCGCAACGGATCGGGAGGAGTGTCTCCAATCTCAGAGAGGAAGATCAACTGGAGAATCAGCAACTCGTCAAAAAAGAGTATGAGGTCGTCCCGAGATTCAAGAGTGGCACCGAATACCATGAGCGTTATCCCAGCGTTTTGTTTCGTGGAACCATCACGCAGGTCCGAACACCGCAAGGCGCGGATGTATCCCGCTATATGAACCGCTTATTTCTTGAACGGGTGAAAGCTTTTCAAGCGGATCTTCTATACGGAGATGTTGTGGAGCAAACAAGCACCATAACGGACTACCAAGAGAACAATATCGATTACAAAATATTCGTTGAGCGCGTGACCGATCAAACAGGGAAACCCGCCTATCTGTTTGCCATGACATCACTGCAGCCCGTAAACGAAGCTGCAGGGGTGATGAGAAGTTATTATGGCTACATCATTGCAGGTACCTTGCTGCTCATTCTGCTCGCCTCCTTCTATTATTCCCGCAGAATAGCAGCTCCTTTGCTCCGAATGGACGACATGACGCAAAAAATGGCCAAGCTGGACTTCTCTGAAAAAATTCCGATCAAAACGGAGGATGAGATCGGCAGCTTGTCACGGAATATTAATCGGCTTTCGGATATGCTGCATGCCCATATTGTCCGTCTGGAGCAGGATATTGAGAAAGAAAAGCGGCTGGAGCAAACGCGCAAGGAATTTATAGCTGGCGTGTCGCATGAGCTGAAAACTCCGCTCAGCATTATGGAAAGCTGCCTGTACATTTTGAAGGATAAGGCAGATAGCCCGAAGCGAGATTACTATTTTGCTGCGATGGAAGATGAAGTGAAGAAGATGAACATGCTGGTTGCGGATATGCTGGAATTGGCAAAATATGAATCCGGTACGTATAGAATGCAGATGGATTCGTTCCGGATTGATGGGCTACTCGAGCAAATCTGCGTAAGGTTGATACCGGACCTCGCCAGCAAGCAGTTACAATTGCACCACCGTTTAATCCCAGTCGAGGTTATCGCCAATCAGCATCGAATCGAGCAGGTGATCGTGAATTTCCTGACAAACGCCATTCGCTACACACCGGAAAAAGAGGAAATTGTCATCTCGACGGTTGAAGGGGAGGATACTGTCAAGATTTGCATCGAAAACAAAGGCGTCCAGATTCCGAGCGAGCAGTTGGAGAAGATATGGGATCGTTTCTACCGAGTCGAGCATTCCCGCAACCGTTTGACGGGAGGAACCGGATTGGGCCTGGCGATCTCCAAACAGATACTAGAACTTCATGGGGCGCTCTATGGGGCAATGAACACGAAGGAAGGCGTCTTGTTCTATTTTGAATTGAAGAAAACGAAAGTGTAGAACCTCGGTTCTGCACTTTTTTTATTGCATTTCTACCTAATCTGCACACGATCTGCATCTGATCTTGATCTTTGACGATTACTCTTTACCTTGTTCAAGAAGAAAGGGGAAAGATGAAAGTGCAAAGGAAAATGATGAGTATTACACTGTTCGCCATGGTCGCCTTATCGGTTGCGGCGTGTGGCAGCAATGGACAACCACCCGCTCCCGAGATGACCAGGCAGGTCGAGGACATCTCCACTGCGAAGCAAACCTCATATGCATCACTGTATCAGAAAAGCGTTTTTCTAGGAGATTCGATTACGGAGGGATTGTCTTACCATGATGTGCTGAAAGAGGAGAACGTGCTGGCCGGTGCGGGGAAAACGGCTGAATTCGCGCTGGAAGATGTGGACGAATTGGTCAAGCGAAAGCCCGAGCATATTTTTATCCAGCTGGGTTCGGACGACATTTTATGGCCGACCGACCATCCCAAGGAATATTCGTTGTCGTACTACGCCCAATTGATCGGTCGCATCAAAGAAAGGCTTCCTGAGGCGTCCATCACGATATTATCCGTTACCCCTGTTACCGAAAAGGCAGAAAAAGCGGAGCCCCGCTATCAAAATATCGACGACTACAATAAGGGACTGAAGGAGCTGGCAAGCAAGGTACAAGTCGGATACATCGATGTGTCATCAATTGTGGACGATCTTCCTGAGATGTACGATGCGGACGGCATTCATTTCAAAGCCGAGTTCTATCCGATCCTGCTCGATTACATAAAAGATGAACTGGGTCGTAAGAAGAGCGCAAAATAACGGCTCGGGAGGAAACGAACGTTGGTATTCAGCAGTCTGATTTTCCTGTTTCAATTTTTGCCCGCCGTACTGCTCGTTTATTATGGGTCGCCTAAAAATTTAAGAAATGCTGTTCTGTTCGCAGCGAGCCTCATCTTTTATGCATGGGGTGAACCGATATATATCATCATCATGATTTTTACAACCGTATTTGATTATATCAACGGGCTTGTGATCGACAAGTACAGTCACCGCAAGCCGATCGCCAGAGCAGTGTTGTTCGGCTCCATCTGCGGCAGTTTGGCGATTCTCGGTTTCTTTAAATATGCCGGGTTTGTCGTTTCGAATGTGAATGATCTATTCGGTTTGCATATACAGGTGGCTGATCTGCCACTACCCGTCGGTATTTCTTTTTATACGTTCCAAACGATGTCCTATGTAGTGGATGTATACATGGGAAAAGTGCCAGCACAACGAAATTTTGTCGCTTTCGGCACGTACGTCACGATGTTTCCCCAACTGGTCGCAGGTCCTATCGTTACATATGGAGATATCGCGGAGCAACTGGTCTCTCGTAAAGTGACGTTGGAGCGGTTCGGAGAAGGAGCGGAATGGTTCATCCGGGGATTGGCCAAAAAAGTGCTACTCGCCAACAATATCGGACTCTTATGGACCAATGTGAAGTCGACGCCGATGGAAGACTTGACTGTCCTGTCCGCGTGGCTCGGCATCCTGGCGTTTACGTTTCAAATTTACTTCGACTTCAGCGGGTATTCGGATATGGCGCGCGGACTCGGCAAAATGTTCGGTTTCGAATTTCCAGAAAACTTCAAGTATCCCTATATTTCACGAAGCGTTACAGAATTTTGGCGCAGATGGCATATTTCCCTCGGTTCCTGGTTCCGGGAGTATGTCTATATTCCGCTCGGCGGTAATCGGATGGGCTTGGGCAAGCAGTTCCGTAACCTCTTGATCGTATGGTTCTTAACTGGTCTGTGGCATGGGGCTAGCTGGAACTTTATCGTCTGGGGCTTGTATTTCGGCTGTTTCGTTGCGCTTGAGAAGCTGTTTTTACTGACATGGCTGAAGCGTTGGCCAAACTGGGCGGGACATCTCTATACGTTGCTGATTATCGTTGTCGGGTGGGTCCTTTTTGAATTCGAACAGTTACCTTCCGCGTGGATGTTCATCCGTACGATGTTTGGTTTCGGGTCGCACGAATGGGTGGATCGTCAGGCGCTCTACGACTTGACGACGTATGGGGGATTGCTCGTTCTGTTGGCCTTATGCGCGACACCGCTGCCCCGGAAAGGATTGGAGCAAATGAAAGCCCGATGGAATTCAGTTGGCATGATCGCTGCTTTGACATTTTCTATCATCAGTTTGGTTTTGTCGTCTGCTTATTTGGTCTTTGAGGATTACAATCCATTCTTATATTTTCGGTTTTGAGGGGAGGGAGTTGTCTTGAACAGCTCTGACAAACAAACACGAGCCGTGACGGGCTTGATGTTCTTGCTGTTTATCCTCATAGTGGCTGTTTTGAACATACTGACCCCTGATCAGGCATTCTCGGAATCGGAAAACAGGGTGCTCGAAAAGAGGCCGCCATTTTCGCTGCGATCACTGCTGGCGGGGAAGTTCACTTCTGATTACGAGACCTATATCACCGATCAATTTGCTTTCCGGGACGTTTGGATCGGGCTAAAAACGGATGCAGATCGTGTTATGGGCAAAAAGGACAGCAATGGTGTTTATCTGGGCAAGGATGGGTACCTGATTCAACATTTCTCATCGCCACTAGACACCGAGGTGAATGACAGAGTTCAGGCCATCCAGTCGATTCACCAGACAACGCCCGACCTTCGTAAGTACATCATGCTGGTACCGACCGCCGCGGCTTTGCTTCGGGATAAACTCCCCGACTACGCACCAATGGGTGACGAACATGCTGCGCTGAATCGAGTACGGCAATTGCTTCCACCTGATATTCGCTTCGTTGATATCTATCCCGCGCTGTATGCCGGACGTGAAGATAACATTTTTTATAAAACGGATCATCATTGGACGAGCAAAGGCGCTTATGATGCTTACCGGGTGTTGTGCAAACAGATGGGGTTTGTTCCGAAAGACGAAGCTGCGTTCAACATTCTGCAGGTGACGGATGCATTCTACGGATCGCTCTATTCGAAAAGCGGCTTTCGTCATCTGCAGCCTGATCTCATCGATCTTTATCTGCCGAAAGAGGCAAGCAAAAAGAAGGTGGAGTACGTGGACGAAGGCCGTACTGAGGATTCCTTGTACCAGATGGACAACCTGTCCAAAAAGGATAAGTATGCCGTATTCCTGAACGGCAATCATGCATTGGTCCGAATTACAACCGACCATCCTGACGGGAAAAAGCTGCTGATCGTGAAAGATTCGTACGCCAATAGCCTGATACCTTTTTTGGCCGAACACTTCGCAGAGATTGATGTCGTTGACCTTCGATATTATGAGGAATCCGTAGGAAAGCTCATACAAGATCGGCAGTTTCATGACATGCTATTCCTTTACAACGTCCAAACGTTTTTTGAAGACACCTCTATTCTGAACATCATGGAGTGAATAAAATGAAGCGATTTTTGTCTGTACTGCTTATGGTTGCTATCGGAATGGGAATGTTGGCCGGATGCTCCAGTGACGGCGGGACTTCTGAAGAACTATCGGCTGCAAAAGTGGGAGAAAGAATGCAACAAACTGTAAGTTTTCAGGATATGAAGCAAGGGGATCTGGAGAAACTTCAAAAGCTGTATCACATCGACGCAGAAAAAGTGGAGGATTTTATCCTCTTTACGGCCTCATCCAATGTGAAAGCAGAGGAACTGGCTATCATTAAAGTCAAAGATGCGAGCGACACCGAAAATGTAACAGAGAAAATCCAGCAACGGATCGAGGCCCAAACAATCAAATTAAAAGACTATCGCCCAGAGGAGTATTTTCTCATCGAAAAGCATGTTTTGAAGACGAAAGGGCCGTTTGTTTTATTCGCGGTGTCAAAAGAGGTGGATCAAATAGAATCTGTGTTTGACGAAGCGATGAAGTAAATGTCTGATCTATAAAAAGAAAAAGCGGTGGTTTAAGACCTTGGAAATAAAGTCTTAGACTACCGCTAGTGTTATGCTTATTATTCAAATTAACGTTCTCCGTTAGCTTTCAAATTATAAAAGAAAATAATTCATCAATCTTAGCGATTTACAGATGGCGGCTGATATTTATATGATTGCCGCCTTTCGACATTTTTACTGTTACCTCAGGCTCTGTTCTCTATCGAAATCGTCTCGCATCCGTTGAATAATGCAAAATTTTGAAAACAAATGTTCAAAGCTGTTCGCAATTGCTTTGTTGGCTTTATGTCGTTCTCGTACCAGATGTTTTTAACAACAAGCGTCTTGGCTCTTCGTTCCACGATTACCTCGGCTCGTCCGATGAAGCTCTCTCCATACAATAGAGGCAGCACATAATAGCCGAATTTCCGTTTGTTTGCAGGCGTGTAAATCTCCCAAGTATAATCGAAGCCAAACAATTTGTTGATCAGCTTTCTGTCCCATATCAAATTGTCCAGCGGAGCAATCAGCTCGCAGCGTAATTTCGGTGCCGGATTTTGCAGGACAGTTTCAATAAGCGGCAAATCCTCCGTGCGACAGTATAGCATATCCTTCATTTGTTCTACGGCAACAGCAACAATGCGATCTTCGTGTAACAGTTGGCGGAAAACCTCGTTGCGCTGCTCCGCTTTCAATCCCCATATATTCAGCCAGGCATCGGATGCGCGGTTCCATAAAAGGCCAACAGCACCGATTCGACGCAGTACCCGCCACTTGTGATGCTCAAGCTCGTCCTCCAGTGGCTCCGGCGAATTCAGCAGGTTTGGCGGTATGTACTTCCCAGCCATATCGTAATATTTACGCGTTCCTTTTTTATGATGGATAATCAACTCACCTGTCGAGTACATCTGCTCTAGCACCGATCGCGATGTATTGTTTCCGCTGCTCCAGTGGATCGCCGATTGCCAAGTGAAATCTCCATCCAATTTCAGTTCATCCGAACTTATCGTACCGTGATTTTGAATATGAGTCCGTACTTGCGCTGTCAAAACCTCCATTTGGGGATAGCGCTTGGCATGTTGTCGGGCGGCTTGCCTGTATCGCTCAAAATACGGCCAGTCCTCGATCGGAATAATAGCCAGATTCTTGTCAGGATAATCGATCAGGAGTCTATCTTGATACAGCAACTCGTCGAGCATATTCTTGGTAAATCCTTTGATTCGCGACTGCAGAACCAGTTCGGCGTTTTTTCCGCAAACATCGATGGGATCATATTGAATACAACCGACCTGCCGCACAAAATCCATTACGCCTTGCTTTCCGGTAAATTGATATTCGCCCAACAGCCCGTGCTTCATTAACAGAAATTGCCGTGCTTGGCGGTTCGTCAATTGGATCATGTATGCGTCGACTCCTTAACCAAACAAACGGGAGCAGCTTGCACATGCTGATGGATGGCGAAGTTGCTTATCACAATAAAGTTACGATTTGCTTCTTGCCATAATGGCGGTACCCATTGGGGAGCTTCAGGAGCAAACCCCTTTCCTAATTTTCCAATAATCGAAAATTGCTCTTTTTCAACGATGTCAACCACGCCTATTCCCCCTATCTGTAGGAAAATACACAAAATACGAACTGATGTTCCTGTGATATTTTACCATTGTCTGAAGCATAAAAACAAGAGCTATTGAAAAATAACTGCCCGCAAGTTAAATAACTGGCAGCCAATCTAACCCTTTATTTTTACGGAACAGTAAAAATCCATTGGCATGGAATGCGAATGAGTGTAGTTGCAGAGTGACCCACAGGGGGGGCCTTCTCTATCATCGTTATATTCGAATCGAGCCACCGAGCTCCAGTTAGCCAAGGTGGACAACCACGAGCAGGTAACGCGGGTCTTTTTCTATGAAATGTACGAACAGATTCCACGCCAGTCACCCACTAGAGCTGGTCTACATTTGGCTGCCTGGGAATAATTCGCCATCCTTGGTGTACATACCGCTAGACCCTCGCATCATTCCTTAATCAACTATTCTTCTTCTCCATTATTATGTTTTAATAAGAAAAGAATTTGCAGTCGAGTAGCTATGGAAGAGGGATAACATGAAGCGTCTAACGATCGGCTTGTTTGCCCATGTGGATGCGGGCAAGACTACTTTCGCCGAACAGTTGCTATACCATACAAACAGTATCCGGTCGCGGGGCCGGGTGGATCATCAAGATGCCTTTTTGGATTGCCATGATATTGAGAGGAAAAGAGGCATTACCGTGTTCGCCGATCAGGCGGTTATGCACCATAAGGGCGACGTTTATTATTTGATCGACACACCTGGACACGTCGATTTTTCCTCCGAGATGGAGCGGGCGATCGGGGTCATGGATTACGCTATCGTCATTGTCAGTGCGGTAGAAGGTGTTCAGGGTCATACTGAGACAGTCTGGGAGTTGTTGCGCAAACATCGGATACCGACCTTTTTCTTCATCAATAAAACAGATCGGATCGGCGCGGATGCCAGCAGGACAGAAGAGGAGATACGCAGTCAGTTGACTGGGGATGTTTGTTGCATCAGAGACAATTTCGTCAACGGTATTGTCAGCGAAGGACTACGGGAAATGATGTCAGAGCGAAACGACTCACTGCTGGAAGCATTTTTAGAGGAAAGGGACGATCAAGAATTCTGGCTGGGCGCCTTACAAGAGATGATACGAGAAGGTCAGCTTTTCCCTTGTACCTACGGCTCGGCACTACAGGATGATGGCGTTGTAGAATTCCTGGATCAACTGTCCTCGTTGACAACTGCGTCTTATGACGAAACGGCTCCATTCGGGGGGCGCGTTTATAAAATTCGACACGCAGCAAACGGATTGAGACTAACTTTCGTCAAAGCGCTGAGTGGCAAGCTGAAGGTCCGGGAGTTGCTCAGCTATGAGAACGGTGGACTTCGGTACGAAGAGAAGATTACACAAATCTTATTGTTTACTGGTAGGAAATCACACTCGGTTGAACAAGTAGCTGCTGGCGATTTGTTCGCGGTTGTCGGCTTGTCCGAAGCCGAAGCTGGACAAGGGGTGGGGGTCTACTCAGACAAGTTTACTTATGAGACTGAACCGACACTACAGTCGAAAGTACTATTTGACAATTCGCTTCATGTGCAGCAAGTCCTCGGTGCGTTTCGCATTCTGAATGCGGAGGACCCGTCTTTGAATGTGGTTTGGGAAGAGAGTTTGCAAGAGATTCACATTCGCGTTATGGGTCTGATCCAATTAGAAGTGCTGGAGCAGGTTGTGAAGGAGCGCTTCGGTTTTGTTGTCTCTTTCGGTCAACCGGAAATCCTGTACAAAGAAACGATACAGTCTGCCGTGACGGGATATGGGCACTTCGAGCCACTCCGGCATTACGCGGAAGTACATCTCATGCTTGAACCGGGAGAGCGAGGCAGCGGCATCCGCTTCACTAGCGTATGTCATCCTGATGAACTGAGTTTTAACTACCAGAATTTAGTTCGGTCTCATCTCTATGAACGGGAGCATCATGGGCTATTGACAGGCATGCCGGTCATCGACATGAAAATTACGCTCCTAAGAGGCCGAGCGCATAACGAACATACGCATGGGGGCGACTTTCGTGAGGCCACCTTCCGCGCACTGCGGCAGGGGCTGGAAAAAGCGGAGAATATGCTGTTAGAACCCTACTACGACTTCAAAATAAAGGTGGGAGTGAACGAGATGGGGAGGGTACTTTCGGATGTTCAGCGCGCCTCAGGTTCGTTCGAGCCACCACAGATGTCGGATACGCATGCGGTCATTACGGGTAGGGTACCCGTAGCAACATTTATGAATTACAGCACCGAATTCGCTTCTTTCACGCATGGACGAGGCAGCATCCGCTGTGTATTTGGCGGATACGATCGCTGCCATAACGCGGAGGAAGTGTTGGAAAGGATAAGCTATAAAAAGGATGCCGATCCTGTTTATACCTCCTCCTCGATCTTTTGCGCCAAAGGTGCTGGCTATTCGGTGCCGTGGGACGAGGCAGAAGCCAAGATGCATCTGCTCTGAGCAGAAATGAACAGGCTGTATTAATTTATTTGTAATGCAGAGGGCGAGCCTGATGAGGCTTCGCCCTATTTACATTGGATGCGAGAGTAAATCCCACGCAATCCCTCTACATCTACAACTCGAATGGCACTGCGCTCAGATAGTTCAATCAAGCCTTGCTGTCGCCATTTCTGCAAAGTCTTGTTCACCGTCATGCGAGACGTATCAATATAGCGGGCAAAAGACAACTGATCGATAGGAATAACATTATTTCCGTACACTGTTATTAGTTTGAGCAGACAATTAGCCATCGCAAGCTCAATGGGACTGTCAGTAAACGCGATGATTTCAGCGAGGAGACGGAGCTTATAGATTTGTGAATTGGTGAAGATCACTGCCGACTGGGGGTGATCTTGGCATATGCGCGATAAGACCTCGTCGGAGAAAAAGTGAATGACGCAAGGAGAAGTCGTTATGGCTGATGTCAGGTATGAGCCGTTGTAGGCGCCGTGCTCCCCAAACAACCCACCTGTGGGAATGTAATCGATAGTCCGCTCATGTCCGTTTTCAGATAACAGCGTAATCTTTACGCTCCCTTTGTCAAGATAATAAAATCCAGTTCCCACATTGCCTTGATGGTAGATCGTTGTGTGTTTTTCCATTTCGATCTTCTTGCCATACATGAGGTACGGGGTCCACTGATAGCGGAGACAGGCCATTGTGACCACCTTTCACATGATTTGCTTACACTGTGCGAGCAGTATTTGCCGTGAGTTGTGGAGGCTTCAACATATCTGGGCGTTTGACGACAAAGGATCGGTTTTTGATTTCAATGATGCCATTTTCCTTCCATGCCTTCAGGATCTTGTAGACAGTAATACGGGTGAGGCCAGCACATTCAGCCAGCTCTTGTTGAGTGAGGGGAACCTCGTGGTTTTTAAAGTCTTCACAAATGTTGAGCAGGAGACGAGCAATTTGCTCTTCCGAAGTTAGCGCTTTCAAGTTGATGGCGGTTAAAAGAATCCGCATTTTTTGATTGATTGTTTGGGTGAAAAGAGACAAGAGTTCAGGGCGTGCCTTCAACATTTCGAGGAATTGCAAACAGGAGAAATGGTAGACGACTGCATTCTTTACAGCAATAGCCGTAGTGAAATGAGGTTGTTGATCCATCGTTTGAAGTCCCATAATTTGACCAGGTACTACGATGTTCACCAGGCGATCTTTCCCCTTGAAGGTAGAGGTCACTATCTTCACCAAACCCTTATGAAGATAATAAAAACCTTCTCCCATCGTCTCTTGCTGATAGATAGCCGTTTTTCTTTTCACAAATTGGCGGGTACCGTATTCTAAAAGGGTTTCCCATTTCAAATCAGTTTCAAAAGGGGATACCATCATCGCCGCTCCTTTCCTTAACCATGATCTTGCCTCCTCTAAGCATCCACCCCAACCCATATTGAGTCTTAATTTTCTGAATTTACTACTCTTGATTATATGAAAATAAAAAGCTCCTTACCAATATTTCAACGTGAAAAGGATGTGCATTCGAAAGAAAAACAGAAATGATGTTAATTCGTTTACATACTCACTTGCCGATGAACCAGGTGAGCCATTCGACTTTCCCACTCCGTTTCTATTTTTCAGCCGTGATGTTAAGTGGGTTACATTTTTCAGAAGAGACAGACATTATAATGCGATTTAAGATCAAAAACGGCTCAACCAACAAAAATCTACAGGGAGGAATGGTAGTGGGAATCCGTACAGGTGACCAATACATTCGGGGCTTGAAATCACGGCAACCGGAGATTTGGCTGCAAGGCAGAAAGGTGACAAATGTATGTGAGGAAGCCGTTTTTCGACAGCCGATTCAGGAAATAGCCAAACTGTATGACATGCAGCATGACGAGAAATACCAGGAAAAGATTACCCATATTTGTCAGGAGACGGGTGAGCGTGTGAACAACGCCTTTCTCGTTGCAAAGACCCCTGAGGAATTGCAGGCGAAACGAGCCGTGTACGAAGCTTATGCGGAAGCCACTTTTGGCTTGATGGGAAGAACGCCGGATTTTCTCAATATCGTCTTGACGTCGCTATACAGCAATGCGTCTTTCTTGGAAAGGTACAATCCACAGTGGGCAGAAAATGTGAAAAATTATTACAAGTATGTTCGCGATCAAGACCTGTTTTTAACGCATGCGATTATCAATCCGCAAAATGACCGCAGCAAGTCCTCGCACGAACAAAACGATGTCTACACCCATTTGGGGGCAGTAGAGGAGACGCCGGAAGGACTGATTGTCAAAGGAGCGAAAATGCTTGCGACACTGGCGCCGATCACGGATGAAGTCATCATTTACTCGTTCCCCGGGTTCCAGCCAGGAGATGAGCGTTATGCCTTGGCATTTGCCATACCGATTAACACGCCAGGCTTGCGGATCATTTGTAGAGAGCCCATGCAGGATGGGATTCGTTCCGTTTATGACCATCCATTGGCATCTCGCTTCGAAGAAATGGATGCTGTTCTTGTCTTTCATGACGTACTCGTGCCTTGGGAGCGCTTATTTCTGTACAACAATGTAGAAGCAGCCAACCTGCTTTATCCAAAGACAGGTATCGGACAACAGCCGGCGCACCAGACAGGGGTGAGAGGACTGTTGAAGCTCCAATTTGCCACGGAAGTTGCCATGCGGCTGGCAGACTCCATCGGGGTAGACGTCTATCCGAATGTCCAAAACCATCTCGGGGAGCTAGCGCAATCGCTGGAATCGGTCAGAGCGCTGCTAAAGACAGCAGAGCTGGAGTACGAGACCTTGCCGTCGGGCGAGCTCATGCCGGGTTATGTACAGCTCGAAACCATTCGCGGACTGCTTCCGAAGCTGTACCCGCGGGCGATCGAAGTCATCCAAATTATTGGAGCAGGCGGATTGCTCATGTCCCCGACAGACAGTGATATGGTGCATCCCGAGTTGGCGGAGGATATGGAAAAGTTTTATGCGGGACGAAAGGGTATCTCCGGTACAGATCGGGTTCGCCTGTTTAAGCTCGCTTGGGACCTGTGCGGCGAAGCCTTTGGACAGCGTTTGCTGCAATACGAGCGGTACTATACCGGTGATCCGGTGCGTAAATTGGCGATTTTTTACAACAACTACAAGAAGTCTCATGCTTGCACGATGGTGGATGACGCGCTTAGCGTTTTTGCTGCCAAATCGGCATCGCAGACGGAGCAGGTTCTTTAAACAAGGTAAAACAGGGAGGGAATAGAGCATGGGTACATTGGCACCTATCCATTTGTGGAAGTTTATCGAGGATCACATCGATCAGCTCAAGCCACCTGTGAATAACAAGGTGATTTGGAAAGATGCAGAGCTTATGGTCATGGTAGTGGGAGGGCCGAACAAGCGGCGGGATTTTCACATTGATCCATCCGAGGAAGTCTTTTACCAGCTGAAGGGTGATTGCTTCGTAGAGATCATAAATCAGGATGGAAAGCGCGAGATCATTACGGTCAGAGAAGGGGAAATGTTCCTTCTTCCGGCGAATGTCCCGCATTCCCCACACCGGATCGCGGATACCATCGGCCTTGTGATTGAGCGCAACAGAAGTGAGGGAGAACTGGAGGACTTTGCTTGGTACTGTGATAACTGCGACCACGAAATGCATCGCGTACGGATTCAACTGACCAACATAGAGGTGCAGGTAAAAGAGGCGATCGAAGGCTTCAACAGTAATCTGGAGCTGCGTACATGCCAAAAATGCGGGCACGTCATGTCTCCGGAAGCGAGTGAGTGGAAATGCGAGTAGACTTCCATACCCACATCATTCCAGAGGATATTCCTAATCTGGCTGAACGATTTCATGGAGAGCGCTGGCCAGTTCTGCACCGCACTTGCACATGCGGGGCAACTATCATGGTCGGGGGAAAAGTATTTCGCGAAGTGACGGATCAGGTATGGGATCCCCAAAAACGGATTCATGACATGCAGCAAGAAGGCGTGGATATGCAGGTGTTGTCACCTATTCCGGTCACGTTTTCCTACTGGGCCCCGGCATCCGAAGCAGAAGTGATGGCGCGGATTCAAAACGATTTTATTGCAAAGACAGTCAACCAACATCCGAATCATTTCATCGGATTGGGGACAGTTCCCTTGCAGGACACCGAGGCAGCCATTCGGGAAATGGATCGCTGCATGCACGAGCTAGGCCTGAGAGGGATCGAAATCGGTACCAACGTAAATGGCAACAATCTGGACGACCCGGGAATGATTCCTTTTTTTGAAATGTGTCAGACATGGGATGTGCCACTCTTCGTCCATCCATGGGAGACACTGGGCAGAGAACGAATGCCGCGGCACAACTTAATGTACACCGTCGGGATGCCAAGTGAGACAGCGCTTGCCGCAGCAAGTCTTATCTTGGGAGGTGTGATCGAGAAGTTTCCGCGCCTGAAAATCTGCTTTGCCCATGGCGGCGGCTCTTTTCCTTATATTCTCCCCAGGCTGGACCAAGGCTGGAAGGTATGGCCGCATCTGCGTCTGACCGAACAACCGCCTAGTGTGTACGCGAAACAATTCTACTTTGATTCCTTGACATACGACCCACTGAACATTCCATACATGATGAAGCGCTTTGGCGAAGATAAGATCTTGATGGGCTCGGATTATCCCTTCCTGCTTCGTGAAACACCTCCCGGGGAAGTCATCGATCATACGTTGGAGCTGACTGACGGACAGAAGCGGGCGTTGCTGGGTGAAAACGCGCTTCGCTTCCTGAACATAAAGGAGATGAAAGCACTGTGAAGCATCAGACTGAAACACCGGAACAACGGCTACAGGCTATGGGCTTAGACCTGCCTGAACCGAGACAGCCTGCCGGTAATTATGTCGGTTGTGTCCAAGTGGGCAATCTCCTCTTTCTGGCAGGACAAGGGACAAATGAATATCGAGGGAAGCTGGGACAGGATGTCACGACAGAGGAAGGTTACATGGCTGCCAGGCAGTGTATGCTCAATCTGCTGGCTGTTGCCAAACATGAGCTAGCGGAGCTGAGGAGAATCAAACGAGTGGTCAAAATACTCGGATTCGTTAACAGCGACCCAGCTTTCATCGATCAGCCTACAGTCATGAATGGGGCATCCGATTTGTTGGTGGAGCTATTCGGCGAGAAAGGCAGGCATGGGCGATCCGCTGTAGGGATGGCCCAGCTCCCGCTAAATAACGCCGTAGAAGTAGAGATGATCTTGGAAATCGAGAATTAGGAGGATTCCCATGAGTCATACTGCCAAGGAAAACCCGGTAATAAAAGGCGCCAAGCTATTCATAGACGGAGCTTACGTGGACGCTGTTTCCGGTGAAACCTTTGATACGATCAATCCGGCGACAAATCTCAAGCTGGCTTCTGTGGCCAATGCAAGTGAACAGGATGTAAAAAGGGCGATTGACGTGGCGCAGCGTACGTTTGAGTCAGGCGTTTGGAGTGAGAGGTCCGTAGATGAGCGAGCCAAGATTCTCTGCAAAATGGCTGATCTGGTGATGGAGCGTGTGGACGAACTCGCTTTGGTGGAGACGCTTGATGTCGGCAAGCCGATCAAAGAAAGCCGGGGCTTCGATATTCCGAGAGCGGCAGCCAATTTGCGCTTCTTTGCCGAAATGGCTAAATACACGGTCCATGAGCATTATGAAATGCGCCATTTTATGTCCTACGCCAAATATGCTCCGGCAGGTGTCACAAGTCTGATCATTCCATGGAATTTGCCCTTTATGCAGATGACCTGGAAAGCATCGGCTGCTTTAGCGGCAGGAAATACCGTCGTGGTAAAGCCAGCTTCGTACACGCCTCTCTCGGCGGTGATGCTCGGTGAGATTGCCAATGAAGCGGGTTTGCCTGCTGGCGTGCTCAACATCATCACTGGTCCTGGCGGGACTGTCGGTACGGCAATGACGACGCATCCCCATGTGCGCCGGATCTCTTTTGTGGGAGAATCGAACACTGGAAAGATTGTCATGCAGAATGCCGCTTCGCACCTGATTCCGGTATCGCTCGAATTGGGAGGCAAATCAGCCAATATCGTGTTTGAGGATGCCGATCTTGATGAAGCGGTAAAAGGGTCGGTTGAAGCGATATTCCGCAACCAGGGCGAGATTTGTCTGGCGGGATCGCGTTTGTTGGTACAAGAAAGCGTATATGATCAGTTTCTGGACAAATTTTTGGCGGCTGTTCAAAGAATCAAGGTGGGAAATCCTCTGGAACCAGATACAGATATGGGGGCGTTGGTGTCCCGCAGTCACTTGGAAACGGTGGAGCACTACATCCAGATCGGACTGGAAGAAGGAGCCAAACTCGGTTACGGCGGAAAACGGATCAGCGGGCTGGGTGACGGCAATTTCCTGGAGCCAACCGTTCTCTATGATGTAGACAACAAAATGAGGGTGGCGCAGGAAGAGATTTTCGGTCCGGTCATCGTGATCATTCCATTTCGTTCAGAAGAGGACGCTATTCGGATCGCCAATGATTCGGCTTACGGCTTGGCAGGAGTCGTTTGGACCAACGATCTGCGGCGCGCGCATCGCGTGGCTGATCGGGTGAAGTCAGGTCTTTTATGGATCAATTGCTGGTATGTGCGTGATTTGCGAACTCCGTTTGGCGGTGCCAAGGACAGCGGGATTGGCCGCGAAGGCGGGCGTCACAGCTTCGAATTCTACTCCGAGGTCAAGACAGTCACCCTAAAATTATAGCGAGAAGAACAGCAAATCAGGGAGGGAGCCGTGTGGACATAGAAAAAATCACGCGATTCGCCGATCATTTAGCGGCGGCGAGTCGTGAAGGGGTGGGAGTATCGCCACTCACTTTACTGGATCCGCAAATCAGCGAAATAGAGGCATACCACGTTCAATTGAAGACGATTGAGCGAAAAGTCACAGCAGGCGCGAGGATTACAGGGAAGAAAATCGGCCTGACCTCTCGTGCCATGCAGACACTGCTTGGCGTGGAACAGCCAGACTATGGACATCTTTTGGACGACATGGTCGTGGAAAACAACGGAGAACTGCCTTTCGAGCATGTCCTTTCGCCAAAGGTTGAAGCAGAAATTGCTTTCCTGCTGAAGCGAGATTTGGAAGGGCCACATGTAACCACTTATGACGTCTTAATGGCAACGGAATATGTAGTGCCTGCTTTGGAAATCGTGGACAGCCGTATCGCCAACTGGCAAATCAAACTGGAAGACACCATTGCGGACAATGCATCCTCCGGCTTCTACGTGCTGGGTGGACATCCTATGAAACCGCAAGATCTGGATCTTCCTCTGGCAGGAATGGCATTTTATAAAAATCAAGAGCTGGTCAATACCGGTGTAGGTGCCGCCGCGTTAGGCAATCCTGCATCTTGTGTAGCATGGTTAGCGAACAAGCTGTACGAATTAGGGATAACACTCCAAGCGGGAGAAATCATCTTGTCCGGTGCGTTATCGGCAGCGGTCGAAGCGAAGCCTGGCGATGTATTTCATACACGGATTGCTGGACTTGGTTCTGTAGGAGTCAGGTTTAGTAAGTAAAAAACACGAAAGGAGTGCGTGTATGAAGAAAGTAAAGGTAGCCATACTGGGCTCGGGTAACATTGGGACAGACCTGATGATCAAGCTGGGAAGGTCGCCAGTTCTTGAACTGACGTCCATGATTGGAATCGATCCTGATTCGGATGGTCTGCGTAGAGCAAAGGCAGCTGGTTACTACGTATTTGACGGCGGATTACAACCGTTTTTGGAAAGCAGTGCGGATCTTGCGGATATCGTCTTTGACGCTACTTCTGCCCATGCGCATATTCGGCATGCGAAGGCGCTCCAGGAGGCTGGAAAGCTCGCCATCGATCTTACGCCTGCCGCTGTAGGGCCCTTTGTCGTACCATCTGTGAATCTCGGTGCACATTTGAATGAAAAAAACATCAATTTGATCACATGTGGCGGCCAGGCTACTATTCCGATTGTTCATGCGATAGGGAGTGTGAGTCCGGTCAGCTACGCAGAGATCGTGGCCACTATTTCCAGTAAAAGCGCTGGTCCTGGCACACGTTCCAACATCGACGAATTTACGGAGACGACCGCACATGGTATCGAAGCGATTGGCGGAGCGAAGAAAGGCAAGGCGATCATCATCCTGAATCCGGCAGAACCGCCGATCCTGATGAGGGATACTGTCTATGCAGTAGTGGAGGAAGGAGCGGACCGACAGGCGATCGTGAAGGCTATTCATCAGACCGTCTCCTATATTCAATCATACGTTCCTGGTTACCGCCTACGCTCAGAACCGATCTTTGATGAAAACAAAATCACCGTGTTTTTGGAAGTGGAAGGCGCGGGCGACTACCTCCCTACTTATTCAGGCAATCTGGATATCATGACGGCGACAGCGGTGAAGGTAGCAGAGGAATATGCCAAGCAAGCTATCGGCATCGGCACGAGTATATAGCCACGAATGAAAGGAGGAACCGCAAATGACTCGTGATATTGTGATCACTGAAGTAGCGCTTCGAGATGGAAGCCATGCGATCAATCACCAGTTTACCGTGGAGCAAGTAGTCGAAGTGGCGCGCGCATTAGATGAAGCAAACGTACCGTATATTGAAGTCTCCCATGGAGATGGATTGGCCGGATCGTCCCTGCAATATGGTCTGTCCAGAACCCCCGAGCTGGAGCTGATCGAGGCTGCTGTTTCCGTTTGTAAACAAGCGAAAGTGGGCGTGCTCCTGCTGCCGGGAATCGGCACGATCAAAGATTTGAAGACAGCCTCAGGACTAGGGGTAGGCATGGCACGAATCGCCACACATGCGACCGAAGCGGACGTTTCCGCTCAGCATATTTATCAAGCGAAAGAGCTTGGCTTGACGACAGTTGGCTTTTTGATGATGGCGCATATGGCTGCTCCGGAAAAACTGGCGGAGCAAGCTGGACTCATGCAAAGCTATGGAGCCGATGTCGTGTACATCGTCGATTCTGCTGGCGTTCTGCTACCTGATCAAGCAGGGGAACGAGTCCGAGCATTGAAGCAATGTCTGAATATTCCCATTGGCTTCCATGCACACAATAATTTGTCTTTAGCCATGGCCAATACGCTCGTCGCCATTCAAGAGGGTGCCACCTGGATTGACGGCAGTGTTCGGTGCTTGGGTGCAGGTGCGGGCAATACACAGACCGAGGTTCTCCTAGCTGTGCTGGATCGAATGGGCATTCAGACGGGCGTCGATTTGTACAAAATGATGGATCTGGCGGAGGATATCGTGTCGCCGATTCTTCAAGTACCTCAGGAAATTACCAGAGACGCTCTCGTTCTCGGATACGCGGGTGTTTATTCCAGTTTCCGGCTTCATGCCGAGCGTGCAGCCAGGAAATTCGGTATCGATTCCCGGGATATTTTGATCGAGCTGGGAAAACGAAAGGTCGTGGGCGGACAAGAAGACATGATCTTGGATGTCGCAGCGGAAATCGCCCAACGGTACAGCTCTACCAAAATGATTTAGGGGGGATCAGCGTGCAATCGGAACTATTATACAAAAGGCTAGCTCAGAAGCTGGTGGATGCGGAGTTGAATAGGGAGGAGGTTGTGAAGCTGACAGCCGAATACCCCGATCTGACCGTGGAAGATGGATATCGTATCCAAAATGAGCTTGTCTCCCTCAAGCTTGAGCAGGGTCATCGAATCTTTGCCTCTAAAATGGGTTTGACCAGTCAGGCAAAAATGAAGCAGATGAATGTGCACGAACCGATTCGGGGCTATATTTTTGACTATATGAATATCGAGGACGGGATTCTGCCGATCAATGAATTGATTCATCCCAAGGTGGAAGCGGAAATTGCCTTTGTTTTGCGTGAGGATTTGGAAGGACCGGGCATCACGGAGGCTCATGTTCTGGCAGCCACTGACTATGTGGTTCCCGCTCTGGAGATTATCGACAGCAGGTATGCGCAGTTCCAGTTTACCTTGCCGGATGTCATTGCGGACAATACTTCGTCTTCCCGTGTATTTATCGGGTCGACATGGAGAAAGCCTGATGAACTTGAACTCGATTTGGTTGGCGTTACCCTTTCGATCAATGGCGAGCTCAAAGACTTGGGGGCTGGTGCGGCAGTTCTCGGTCATCCAGCCCGCTCAGTCGCAATGCTGGCGAATATGCTTGCTCGCGAAGGTCGCAAGCTGCAAAAGGGAGATTTGATTTTGTCCGGGGGCATTACCGGTTCCCATCAGCTACGGGAAGGAGATGTCGTAAGTGCCAAATGGGGTGGCCTCGGAAGTATGGAGTTCGTAGTGAAAATGGGTTAGGCAGTAAGGCGAAAAGCCGAGAAGAATGCAGGGAGTTATCCCGTATTCTCACGGCTTCTTTTTATGTTGGGAGCCGAATATTTTACCTCCATCTTGACAATCAGCGAAATTAGCGGCTATTATCTAACTAACGTTAGGTAGA
Source organism: Brevibacillus brevis (assembly GCF_022026395.1). Classification (NCBI taxonomy): domain Bacteria; kingdom Bacillati; phylum Bacillota; class Bacilli; order Caryophanales; family Paenibacillaceae; genus Brevibacillus; species Brevibacillus brevis. Next base: position 3,148,204 of record NZ_CP041767.1, read on the forward strand.
AAATGGTGATAAAATGAATAAAAGCGAAGCAACACGACAAAAAATTCTTGAAACGACCACATGGTTGATCGGACAGTATGGAATTGAAAAAGCCTCCCTTTCCATGATTGCTCATTCTGTAGGCATACAGAAGCCATCCATCTATTATTATTACTCTTCGAAAGAGGAACTAATAGACGCTGTTTTCGCTTGGATTTTAGAAGGGTATAGTTTTGAACAATACTTTCAAATTCATGAGTATACGAAAAAGAATTTTGTAGAGAAGATGGTTCGTGACGGCTTGCAATTATTGGTTGAAGAGACTACAGATACACAAATGCTTGTTGTACAGGTATTAAATGAGTTTCTTATATATGGGAGCCGAGAATCTTCCCATAATAAAGAGTACCGATTAAAAATTAAGGCCGTACAGGAAGGCTTTATTGACGGTTTTTTTCGATTACTACAAAAAGGGGAAGAATTTGGTCATACGGATTCAAAAGGCTTGCGTGAAAAAGCATGTGTACTAGCGTTAACACTCGATAACTTATCAAATTATCCGTTGATTGGCATTCAACTGGATGTTTCAGCTGTATGGAGAGAAACCATTACAAGCGTATTATCTAAAAAAGGAGACTTTACATGAGTGAGAATCATACATTATTAAATTTTTCAAAAACGGACAAGATTATCTTGTGGCTTGGTTTCCCTCTTATCGGTTTAGTGTTCGGCTGGTTTCTTCCGAGTATTGCTAAATGGGGCAGTTCTTTGCCGTGGATACCTTTCCAGGGGCCCTTACAACTAATTGCCTCCTATAACGGAGCATGGGTAGGCATTGTTACTATGATCCTTGGCTTGATTGCAGGGATTGTCTTGACTCTACTCTCTTTTCATGAAAGCTTAGAAACGTCTGTATATGATGATAAAGTCACATGTAAAATTAGAGATGATGAAATTCTCTTCAAAAAGCAAGATATCTCCCTTGTATTTGTGGATAACAAGCAATTGGTGTTTTTAGGTAAAGATGAGAAAGAACTATTTCGTTGTAAGCAAGAGCTTCCGAAAAGCACAGTTGGTGCTGCATTTCGAAAACATCATTATGTTTGGAGCGATACGGATCCATTTCAACATGACTTTAAAATATGGGTTGTGGATTCTCCCGACCTATCTCCTGCTGTGAATGCTCTATTAAAAGCAAGGGGAATAGCAATTGAAAAAGGAGATGATAAGGAAGCTTTTCAATTGGCTCAAGAACTTTGGAAACTAAGAGTATCTGTAAAAGAAAAGGACAAAAGGCAATATTATCGATAAGATCAGCAGGTATTTCAATATTCTCGTCTTGTGAGGTTAAGCAGCTGTTTTACAGCTTTTTTGGGCACATTTCAGCTTGGAGGGTGAAAAATTACACCTTCGCTTTTTGATAGAGGATTTATTATCTCGATCATCGGAATTTAGGAGACCAACTACCTTTGTGATAATATAAGAAAAAATGAGACGAAGCGCTAGAGTTCTTTTAAATTTGAGGTGGCAACATGTTAAAACGGTTATTTGTATCAGGATACAAGGCTCACGAGCTTGGCATTTTCAATGAAAAAAATCCGGGCTTAGCGATAATTAAGAAAGCACTGAAGCGGGAACTCGCAAGATTCCTTGAAGAAGAATTGGAATGGGTCATCATATCAGGTCAACTAGGGGTAGAAATGTGGGCAGCCGAAACTGTTCTGGAATTGAAAAAGGAGTATCCGCATCTAAAACTGGCGGTAATTACTCCGTTTTTGAATCAAGAGGAAAAGTGGAAGGAAGAGACCCAGGATTACTACCGAAATATTGTGATGCAAGCTGATTATATCAATAGTGTCTATCAAACTCCTTATCAGGGAGCTTGGCAGCTTGGAGAGAAAGACAAATTCTTGCTAGCCAATTCTGACGGTATCTTGTTAGTTTACGATGAAGAAAACGAAGGCTCCCCGAAATTTCTAAGTAAGCTCGCCGCAAAAAAAGCGGATACGGGCGATTATCAGTTGTTTCGAATTAACGCATATGACTTACAGACCATAGCAGAGGAACAGCAACAAGAATTATACAATGACAACTTCTAATCAAACAGCGACAAACCTAGGATTTTTAGTCACAAACTTCCTCAAGCTTATAACGGCTGCCTTTTTCTAGTTTAAGGCCATAGAGTTTGGGGGCATCATATAGGAACTCCACAAAAAGGAACCGCAAAGCTAAAGTCAAAAAAGCCTTTCTGCCGGGACAACCGGATGGAAAGGCTTTTTTTGACTCCATGCATGAAATTCCTGCTACCCTCCTGTCCATGTCAGTTCGATCTGGTGCTGAACAAACATAAATCGTATTCGCCCCGGGAGGTTCGGCGGGTGCTCACTGGCGTTTTTGTGGGAATAAACTTGTCTAACTGGATAATACTACAGGAGGAAAAGAATACGATACTGCGGTAAACCAAAAGATGGTAAAACACAAAATTTCTGAAAATCTTGCCACTATCACTAACCTGCGCATGGATCATTCTTATCTGCCTGTACGCTTTTGCTAACGGTATCGAAGGGGAGAAGTGTAATGGGAAGTAAATGGATGTCTTTTGACATCGGATCATTTACGGGTACAATGACAGCCATTCTATTTTCAGGAATTCTAGCTCTTATTTTTTCAAGGTCGTTGCTGCAATGGATCATTGGCCGGTTCACGAAGCGGCTCATGAATGAACGGTATCCCGAAAACATTTGGGAAATGGTAACAGCACTGACTCGCCTGTCACCAAGAATTGTGATTGAAAATAGCTTGCGCGCTTCAGAAGGGGCAGTTATAGAAAGACCATTTGGGAGTCCGCGTAAATTTCTTACTTACGACGGACTTATCTTTTCACCGGCACAACTGGCCACGTTAGTTACCCCTGAAGATGTAGATGTAGATATGCGGATTACCATCGGGCCTCAGGCAAAAAAACCTTTATCTCTGGAAATACCCATTATGGCAGGAGGAATGGGATATGGGATTGGTGTGTCAGAGAAAGCAAAGATAGCGATTGCAAAAGGAACCGCTGCGGTCGGCACTTTAACAAATACGGGTGAAGGGGGATTTTTACCCGAAGAGAGACAAAACGCCAAACATTTAATTATTCAATACCACAGCGGCAAGTGGTCAAAAGAGCCAGAAATTCTCAAACAGGCCGATGCGATTGAAATCCATATCGGCCAAGGAGCCATTGCGGGTGCGGCAACTTTTATCCCTTCGGAGTACGTTCAAGGAAGAGCCAGAAAAATCTTGAAGGTGGAGAATGATGATTATGTCGTCATTCCTTCCAGGCATAAGGATATCAATAAACCACAAGATCTTCGCAAAGTAGTTGATCATCTGCGCGCCCTTACTGGTGGAATCCCCATTGGAGTTAAAATATGTGCAAGCGCAAAGATTGAAGCCGATTTGGAAGTCGCCATTTTTGCTGGGGTTGATTTTGTAAGCATTGACGGCGGACAGGCAGGATCTAAGGGCGGACCTCCCATCCTGGAAGACGATTTTGGAATCCCCACCATTTATGCTGTTTCACGTGCCGTACAATACTTACAAAAACGCGGGGTGAAGGAAAGAATTACCTTGTTAAGCGGAGGAGGATACTTCACGCCATCTGATTGCCTAAAAGCATTTGCGTTAGGTGTTGATGGTGTCTATATGGGGACGGCTCTCTTGTGGGCAATGACGCATGATCAGGTAACAAAAGCAGTTCCTTGGGAACCTCCTACTCAACTTGTTTTTTATCCAGGAAGTTTAACTGCTCAATTTGATGAGCAAGAAGCAGCAAAGTATTTAGAGAACTTTCTTACGTCGTTTGTGGAAGAAATGAAGGTCGCAATTCTTGCATTGGGAAAAACATCTGTTCATCAAGTTGGCGTTGATGATCTTGCAGCCCTTGATGAATTGACGAGCAAGATAACAAAAGTTCCTCTTGCCTATGAACCGTATATCCCGACAAAAGAGTTTATGGAATCGCTTTTGGTTCCGAGCGAGAATGACAGTGATCAATCGATGCCTGATCCCTCCGAACAGAGTAACGAAAACAAGAAGAAGCAGTTTTTCTTAAAACATAGAAACCGCTTGAAAACAACTCAGACCAGATCGGATCCAAAGTAGTGGGGAGGATTTGCTGTCCAAAAATTAATACGTAAACCACCAGGTGCGAAATTATTTCAGGAAGGGCTAGTATAAATGGACTTTGCTGGGCACGGGCAGAACTGTATGGCAAGTTCAGTGAAAAGGAAATAGTGGTAGGCTTTACGAAAGAAAGCGAAGCTACCGACTAATAGAAAACAAGCTGATGTTGAAAACCAACGGCATCAGCTTGTTTCCTTTAAATGACTACGAGCAGCAATAGAAAGATAACTTCAAAGCCTTTATATGTATGCCAAAGCTATCTACACAGCGATACCCAAGATCATCTGCAACAGCTCAAAAAAATCTTGACAGACCCTCTGTTCATGAATCTATTGAATTACTTCAGCAAACGAATCGTCAAGAATTTGTATGGCTTTCTCTAACTCTTCTTCTGTTATCGTAAGTGGAGGACATAATTGAATAACATTCCCTTTTGATACTTTGAAACTTAATCCTTTTTTTAAACATGTATACATGATCCGATCAGCTTCTTCATATGCACGTTCTTTGGAGGTGCGATCTTTGACAAGTTCAACGGCAAAAAGAAGTCCAATCCCGCGAATATCCCCAATTTGTATATATTTTTCTTTCAGTTCATTTAATCGTTTGTTTAATAATTGTTCAAGATAGGCTGTGCGCTCTACCAAATTATTATCTTTTAGATATGATATAACAGCGGATGAAGCAGCTGCACCAACTGGACTTTTCTCATGTGTATAATGACCTAGAGCTGTCTCAGATGCAATATCAAGCTCTTCCTTTGCAAGCATAGCTGCCAATGGAAACACCCCACCGCCGAGTCCTTTCCCTAACACGACAATATCGGGAATAATATCGTAATGTTCATAAGCAAACATTTTTCCTGTTCTACCAAGACCAATAGGTGTTTCATCAAGAATAAGAAGCACACCATGTCGATCACAAACACGGCGAAGTTCTTGATAGAACACTTTTGGTGGGATTTGAACATCTGTATTTCGAATAGTCTCCATCACAATTGCGCCAATTTCCCCATCTTTTTCAATCGTGTATTCAATATACTTAACCAGTTGGATAGGATCACCTGAATGTCCTTCCCATAAAGGACGATATGAATCAATGGAAGGTACGTGAATTGTACCAGGCAGTAACGGTTCTAAACCTTTACGAAAGAGTTTCTCACCCCCAATTGAAATGGCATCAAGTGACGCACCGTGAAAAGAATCCCACATCGAAATCACTTTATGCTTTCCAGTTGCTAGGCGTGCAAGCTTTAGGGCCATACCGATCGCCGAAGTAGCTCCAGGTGCAAACAGTACCTTCGACAGTTGATTGTCTGTTAATGAAGTCAGTTCTTTTGCAAGTTGAACAGCCCATTTATTTGTATATCTGCGAGGTGAAAACGGAAGCAAATCTAATGCGTCTTTCATTGCCTTTATAACAGCTGGATTGCGATAGCCAACTTGATGGACGGCGTTACCATGAAAATCCATGATGTCTCGACCTTGTTCATCTGTTAGAAATATTCCTTCACATTCCGAAACAACATTAAGACATGGTGTCGATAATGACTGATGTAAAAAATAACGCTTGTCATCCTCTAAAATCTGTTTCGTTTGATCATTAAGGTAAGAATTCTGCCATTCATTTCTACTACGTGAATGATTGACATCCCCTTCAGATAAGATGAAATGATTTTTCTCCTTCATATTCAATCTCCTTTCCTAATGAAAAAGTTCTTACTAAATAAATTGTTTTGAATAAAACGTAGGGTAGGAATCTTTTCATTCACGATCAGTTGTTATTTCATGTGATTTCAAATTAGTGATATCACCAATGCAATCATATAAAAAGATTGTTAAGCTCATGCTAATTCAATGTAATTATTGTGTTTTTGGTTGTATTTGTGTGTTTTTGTGTTGTTTTAAGCTACTTTATGCCTCAATAGGTTATATCTGTGCGATATGGTTTCGAAAGGAAATATGAATCCGTCAACAAACGGAAGCAAACTAGAAATGATAAGCATACCGTTTGCAATGAAGAGGATTTCGACCACATCGATATCCCATTTTTATCACACAAATCGAGTATAGAATGCTTATGAAATCCAATTTCAAGGAGGTTACTATGAAGAAGGTTGCAAGTATTCTTTCAATCGTAATTAGCACCTTGATGGTCGGTTCTTTTGGCGGTCAATACGCAATGGCACAAGTACATCCGATGGTCCACTCGCCTATATCCATGATAAATGTACCTATATCTCCTTGGGACTATCAAAAGCGTCTAGGAAAAGGGATAGATGTGGATTGGTCAAAAACAAGCAAGGGCAGATTGTATTATTCATCCCAGACCGTCCAAGACTTCAAGGAAGCGGGAGTTTCTCATGTCCGCATTCGTATTGCTGATCAAGCGGATGAGAAACTATTGCAAGGTCTAGACAAGCAAATCGAGGATTGCCTCAATGCGGGGATCATACCCATCATTGCCTATCAAGCTGATGAATTTAAAAATGAACCTACCGAGCAAAATATTCAATTGGTAGTGGATTGGTGGACGAAGGTTGCCGAACGTTATAAAGATACATCTCATCTTCTTGCTTTCGATCTGTTAATCGAGGCAACGGATGCACTAAATAAGCAACCTGAAAAACTCAATCAAATTTTTGAAAGGTTGGTTACTGAAATCAGAAAAACAAATCCAACTCGAATCATCATGATTTCGCCACGCCTTCGCTCTGACGCAGATTATTTGAAAGAGCTCGTCATTCCATCACAGCACAATAACTACCTGATGGCAGAATGGCATTTTTATGCGTCCGGTCCAAGTAAAACGAATGAAAGAAAGCTATGGACAACAGGAACAGATGCAGAGAAGAAATTAATAACGGATAAAATTAATACCGCCCTAGAGTGGCAAACAGCACAGAAGATCCCAACCTGGGTAGGTGCCTGGATGCCTGGAAATTACAATGACGGCAATGATTACAGCATTGAGGAACAAACTGTATTTGCAAAATTTATGACGTCACAGTTGAAGGCAGCAGGCATCCCTTTTGCTGTCAACTCGGACACAAAATATTACGATCGGGAGAACAATAGCTGGATTGAAACTATGCAACCTGTTTTCAACACCATTTTTCATGGAACACCCCCATCCGGTAAGCCCAACGATTCGACCGAAATCCCCCAAAAACCTGATATGCCAAATGTGCATGTCGGATTTAATGCAAAGGGCAGTCTAGATATTGAGGGACAATCGCGTTTTTTGCGGGAGCAGTTGCATGCTATGAAGAAGCAAGGTATCAAAACAGAAAAGATATGGTTGCGTCTTCAAGGTGGTAGTATCTCCCAAAAAACATACCCGAAGGATTGGTCTGATAAAGATATTCGCCAATGGGCAACAATTCAGAAGGAATTCGGCGTTCCGCTTGTCTTTGTGGTAAATTTCAATGATTCGCCCGAAAATCAATTAAAATTTTTTAAACGGCTACAGGATCATGGTTTGAATTTCTCCTTTATCGAACTTGGAAACGAGCAGTATTTACCAAAGTTTGCTGAATCAGAAGTAGGTGAGTTTAAGCAAGTTACCAAAAGAACCGCTGAAATGACACCGCAAAAATATATAAAAATGAGTAATGAGTACATCAAGGCGTTTACATCCATTGGCTTGCCTTTTTATGTGCAATTTGCTCCCGAGAAAGTAGACAAGATAATAACTGGGGTCTGGAATAACGCGATAGCACAGGCGATAAACGATCATGTCTTTTTAACAGAAAATATTCACGGGACGATTCATTTATATGAAAGAGATGGAGACGGTAGCCTGAATGCCAAGCAAATTGGAGAAGTGAAAAGACTTGTCAATCGCCCGATGAACATAGCCATTACGGAATTCGGAGTAGTCGATAAACGCGGCAAACTGTCTATGCAACAACTCATTGCACAAGAGAAAAATTTGACAACGAGAATTTTGCATCAACTTGAAAAAGGCGATTTGCTTTTGAATCAAGTGCTGTATACAGATTATAAAGAGGTTGGAGCAGCAGTACTCCATCCCAAATACGATGGAATAACACCGAAAGGAAAAGCGATCATGGAGCTTTTCAAAAAGCTCTGGTAAGCTTGTATAATGACGTGGCAAAACTTGCTGAATACAGAAAGAGCCTACCCGCTCAAATGACACAAAGTCAGCTCCTAACTACTCTGGTTACCGTCATGCAATTGAAAGAAAAGGCACCTCTGGCCAGCAGACCAACCAATTGGAAACATTCGTACAACTGGACAAACAACCGGGATACATTTACATTTCGAGGTTCTTGTAGCAGGGGGGGTACACCTTGAACAAAAGATTGTGCAATGCTACCATAATATTAAATACAAAATATTATTTTGATTGAGGTGAACGATGATTACTCGCAAATACGACTCATTAAAAGACCACGTATACAAATATATTGCTTCGCGAATCCAGAATGGAACATTGCTGCCAAATCACAAGATTAATGAAGCAGAGATCTGTGAAAAGCTGGAGGTCAGCAGGACTCCCGTTCGGGAAGCACTCATCCAGTTGTCCTCGGATAATCTCCTGGAGTATATTCCGAGACGCGGCTTTCTCGTAAAGGAACTAAATACGAAAGAAAAGTTGGATGTATTCGCCGTCATTGGTTCATTGGATGCCTTGGCTGCACGGTTGTCAATGGAGTTTATCACGGACAGTGATATGTCCATGATGGAGGAGTATATACGGAAAATTGATGTGTCGATCCAAGAGAACAATTACGATGATTATCAAAAATATCAAACCGCTTTCCATAAGGTGTACATCGACAAGTGCAACAACCATACACTGATTACGATGATGGAATCATTGCAAAACAGTTTTATTCGGCAGTCCTATTTGAGCAACGACTCGGAAAAACTGTATGTCATCTTAAAACAAATGAACGACCAACATAAACAGATCTTGCGTTATTTTAAAGAACGAGATTCAGATGCTTTGGCGAACTTGATCCAATTCCATCACTGGAAGATTGAGCATCCTGAGATGATTTAATAGAAATAAGTTTGACTGGTCGACAAGAGTAGTAACAACTCTTGTCGTTTTTATAAATAAAAAAATTAAGACTATTGTGTTTTCTAGAAACGAATAATACAATACAAAATATACAATATACTAAACACAAAAAACATCACGAATGTTCATCATTGAATAGGAGGTGTTTACCAATGATTATATTATATATTGTATATTGTATATTCTTTACATGAGTTAAGTTATTTCTACAAAAGTGGAGGCAAAAATGAAAAAAATCGATAATTCCAACAGTCTAATGGGTACAAAAACGGTTTGGGCTGGCGAAAAGGAGTTTAGTGTTTTTGGTTCTACACAAGTCCCTGTCGTGTTAAGTGTAGCTTATGGATATGATGATGTGGATGAATGGTATGACGTAGCGATCGGGAATAAACCAGGCCATATATACAATCGCATGACCAACCCAACTGTTCAGGCCTTTGAAGAAAAACTGAGAACGCTGGAAGGGGCCGAGCGAGCTATAGCGTTTTCATCCGGCATGGCTGCGATCAGCAGTACTTTGTATACATTTTTACGACCAGGTGACAGGGTGGTCTCCATAAAAGATACGTACGGAGGTACGAACAAAATTTTCACTGAATTTTTGCCCAATATTAATGTTGATGTTGTTTTGTGCAACACCGGCAATCAAGAAGAAATTGAAACAGAAATTCAAAAGGGCTGCCAGTTACTTTATTTGGAATCACCAACGAATCCGACATTGAAAATTGTGGACATCGAGCATTTGGCCAAGCTAGCAAAATCAGTCGGGGCATTGGTTGTTATCGACAATACGATTGCGACCCCTATAAATCAAAATCCGCTTCTACTCGGTGTTGATCTCGTTATTCACAGCGCCACCAAATTTTTAAGCGGGCATGCGGACGCATTGGGCGGAGTCGTTTGCGGTTCTCAGCAGTTGATGGAAAAAGTGTATCACTACAGAGAAATAAATGGAGCAACGATGGATCCTTGGTCCGCCTACCTCATTTTGCGGGGGATGAAAACATTAAAGCTCAGGGTAGAGCAGCAAGCGAAAAGCGCGATGGAAGTTGCCCGATTCCTGCAAAAACAAGAGTGCGTGGAAGCTGTCTATTATCCGGGATTAGAAAGCCACAAAAATCATGAGGTCGCCAAACGGCAGATGAGTGGATTCGGGGGTATTCTTAGTTTTGTTCTGAAAGGTGAAATGGAGGCGATTAAAGTTTTTTTGCCTCATTTGCGGTTAGGAAACCGGGCGGGAAATTTGGGTGCTGTCGAGACGATTTATGGCCCAGCTAGGACGACCAGCCATGTGGAATGCACGCTTGAGGAGAGGATGGCCTTGGGGATTTCTGAAGGATTGGTTCGTATGTCGGTTGGGATTGAAGATACGGAAGATTTGATTTCGGATCTCGAACAGGCATTGAACTATTTGGCTTCACAGATGAACAAAACAGCATTGTAGGAGGATCGAATCAGAATGACACACAAAGTAGCATTACTCGGTTTTGGAGTGGTAGGACAAGGATTGGCGGAAATTTTGGAAACGAAAGCGGACGCTTTATACGCAAATGTAGGTTTCGAGGCGAAAGTAGTAGCGATTTCTGATCTGATGAAAGGCTCCCTCTATCATCCAGACGGTCTGGATCTCTCTTTGGCTTTACGTATTGTGGGCGAAACGGGCAGTTTGCAGGGCTACCCTGATACCCCTGGCTTAATCAAAGGCTGGGACAGCTTTCAAACGATTAGGGAAAGCAATGCGGATACGATCGTAGAAATGACGTTCACGGATATTAAAACAGGTCAGCCAGCGATCGATCATTGTAAGGCTGCCTTTGAAAGTAAGAAAAATATCGTGATGAGCAACAAAGGACCCGTTTCTCTGGCATTCCGAGAGTTGGAGACAGTAGCAAAACAAAACGGGGTTCGCTGGTGCTATGAAGGAACAGTTATGAGTGGAACGCCATCCATCCGTATGCCACTCGTTTCATTGGTAGGTAACGACATCTCCGAAATTCGCGGAATTCTCAATGGAACAACAAACTATATCCTCACTAGGATGGAGGAAGGATTGACCTATGAGGACGCCTTGGCAGAAGCGCAATCTCTCGGGTATGCAGAGGCAGATCCGCGAAACGATGTCGAAGGCTTTGATGCTCAATATAAAGTAACGATTTTGGCAAACACGATCATGAACGCTCATATTCAAAGAGACGAGATCGCGCGTGAAGGAATTTCGAAACTTACCCCACAAGACATTCAATGGGCAAAAGAAAATAAGAAAAGATGGAAGCTGATCGCACGAGTTGTTAAAGAAGGGGAGCATGTAATGGCAAAGGTTGGTCCCGAAGCAATCCCGTTAACCGACCCGTTGGCAGGCGTATTAGGGGCGCAAAACGCGATCACCTATTACTGCGATTTGGCAGGTCCGATTACGCTTATCGGTGCAGGAGCTGGACGCACAGAGACTGGCTTCTCTATTCTCATTGATTTGATCAACATTAGCCGTGGCCAATTGTAGGGCAAAAGAAATTCGACTGGAGGTCTATACTTGATGATGACGGAAACTTTCATTAAAAAAAAGATGTTTCTAGCTGGGAAGTGGGTATCCCGCGATAAAGAAATGAACGTTCATAATCCGCATGATAATAGCATCATTGCAACGGTGCCGGCTGCTAATGAGGACGACGTACTGTTCGCCATTGAAGAGGCAAAAGATGGACAAACGATAGCGGCGGCCATTCCAGTGCATGAGCGGATGGCTATCATCCATCGTGCCGCTGATTGGATTTCCGAGAACAAAGAACTATATGCGAAGGTCATTGCTCTTGAGGGAAGTAAAACGATCCGGGAAGCAAGAAAGGAAGTAAGGCGTTGTGTAGAGACATTGCGGATCAGTGCGGAAGAAGCGAGACGAATTTACGGAGAAACGATACAATTTGACCAAATGCCAGGCAGCGAAAATCGCGTCGGCTATTACTACCGTTTTCCGATTGGCATCATTACTGCCATCACACCGTTTAACGATCCGTTAAACCTCGTCGCACACAAAATCGGACCCGCGATTGCTGCTGGAAATGCCATTATTGTCAAACCTGCGCCAACGACACCTTTGAGTGCCTTGCTGCTTGCAGAAGCATTTGATAGAGCGGGACTTCCTCCGAAGGTGCTCTCCATTATTACTGGCTTTACGAATGACATGGGGGAGGCATTAATCACTCATCCGGCAATTCGAATGATTTCGTTTACAGGTGGGCTAGCTACTGGAGAAGCGATCATGAAAAAAGCCGGGCTAAAAAAGATGAGCATGGAGCTAGGCTCAAACTCACCCGTCATCGTCTTGAAAGATGCTGATTTGGAACTAGCGGTAGAGTCGTCTGTGTCGGGTGCGTTTTGGGCAGCTGGTCAAAATTGTCTAGGAGTACAGCGCATTTATGCACAGGAAGAAATTTATGATGAATTCGTTGATCGGTTCGTCACGCTTACGAAACAATACCGAGTCGGAGACAAATTATCGGAAGAAACCGATATGGGTCCCATGATCTCGGAAAACGAAGCGAAACGAGTTGAGAATTGGGTGACTGAAGCGGTGCAGAAAGGTGCGACGCTGCTTTGCGGGGGGATACGTAACGGTGCCTATTACGAACCGACCGTATTAATCAATGTGCCGGCAAATTGCAAGATTGCGAAGGATGAAGTATTTGGTCCGGTCGTTTCTATTTTCAAGGTCGCGGATTTGGATACTGCTATACGTGAAGCGAACCAAGTACCTTTCGGACTTCAAGCTGGCATTTTCACACGTGAAGTGGACAAGGCATTTTCTGCTATTTACAAGCTAGAAGTGGGAGGTGTTATGATTAACGATAGTTCTGATTACCGTATCGATGCGATGCCGTTCGGGGGCGTGAAAGGATCGGGAATCGGTCGTGAGGGAATTGCCTTTGCCCTGCAAGAAATGACCGAACCGAAAGTAGTATGCTTCAGACTTTTAAAGTAACAGGGAACCACCATGCCTGAAAAACATTCATTTCACTAAGGGGTGGAACAACATGGGGCACATGAATGAAAAAGGTCAGACCGAACTACGTCGTACGATGAAAAGCAGACATTTGTTTATGATCTCCCTGGGAGGGGTAATTGGCACAGGGCTGTTTTTAAGCTCTGGCTATACCCTGAATCAGGCAGGTCCTGGGGGAGCGCTTCTTGCTTATCTGGTGGGTGGCTTAATCATGTATCTTGTCATGTTGTGCCTAGGGGAGTTATCAGTTGCCATGCCTGTAACCGGCTCTTTTCAAACCTACGCCACTAAATATATCGGGCCAGCAACCGGATTTACAGTAGGATGGATGTATTGGCTGACGTGGGTGGTTACAGTAGGCTCTGAATTTACAGCGTCTGGTCTTTTGATGCAGCGATGGTTTCCGGACACCTCTGTGTGGATGTGGAGCGCTATTTTTGGTGGAGTGATCTTTATAGCAAACGCGCTTTCCGTCAAGTTTTTTGCAGAAACTGAATTTTGGTTCGCAGGTGTGAAGGTCATTGCGATTATTATGTTCATCATTTTGGGCGGCGCTGCGATGTTCGGATTTCTTCCATTGAAAACGGGATCACCCGCTCCCATGTTGTCTAATTTTTTTGGAGAGGGCGGTCTTATCCCGAACGGATTTCTCCCTGTAGTGATGACGATGATCTCCGTCAACTTTGCCTTCTCGGGTACGGAGCTAATCGGGATCACTGCTGGGGAAAGCGAAAACCCGGAGAAGAGTATCCCCCGTACGATGACGAACATTATTTGGCGAACGATGATATTCTTTATCGGTGCCATTTTTGTACTAGCTGGTTTAATTCCGTGGAGAGAAGCTGGCGTTATTGAAAGCCCGTTTGTCTTGGTCTTTGACAACATCGGGGTGCCTTACGCGGCCGATATTATGAATTTTGTCATTATTACGGCATTGCTTTCCGTAGCTAACTCGGGCTTGTATGCCTCAACCCGCATGCTGTGGGCTCTTTCGAAAGAAAATATGATCAGCCATCGACTGGGGAGAGTAAATTCCAAAGGTGTACCGATGAATGCTTTGATCATTAGCATGTTGATTGCGTGTTTATCGCTTCTGTCCAGTGTATTTGCTGCTGACACCGTATATCTCGTTCTTGTTTCGATTTCTGGTTTTGCCGTAGTTGTTGTCTGGATGGCAATTGCAGCGTCCCAATTTATGTTTCGTAAGCGTTTTCTTGAGGAAAACAATGATATCAACGATTTGAAATACCGCACGCCTCTGTATCCGCTTGTACCGATTGCCGCTTTTGGTTTATGCCTCGCATCTTGTGTCGGACTTGCTTTTGACCCAAGTCAACGGATTGCGATCTATTGCGGTATAGCATTTATGGCTGGTTGCTACTTATTTTACTATATCAAAAATCGCAAAAAGCAAATCACGAAAACCAGCGACTCTATTGTGGATGTAATGGAAATAAAAAATAGAACGAGAGTAGGTTCGGCGTACGATGAATCCGATTGCAACGATTTTAGAGAAATTTCCGATGATGATCCTCGATGGCGCCATGGCCACTGAGCTTGAGCGTCACGGATGCAATCTGAACGATAGCCTATGGTCAGCAAAAGTGCTGATGGAAAATCCCGAGTTAATTAAACGTGTGCATACGGAGTATTTTTTGGCGGGGGCTGACTGCGCAATCACGGCCAGCTATCAGGCTTCGGTGGAAGGATTTGTCCGGCGGGGAATGAGCCAGAGGGATGCGCTTCTTCTCATTCAGGCGTCCGTTCAGATAGCCGTACAAGCACGGGATGAATTTTGGAAAAACTCAGATGGCCGCCTGGATCGGCCAAAGCCTATTGTAGCTGCTTCAGTCGGTCCGTATGGTGCTTATTTGGCTGATGGCTCCGAATACCGAGGAGCTTATGAACTGAGCGAAGAGGAACTGATCGATTTCCACAGGCCTAGGATGAAAGCACTGATTGATGCAGGCGCCGATATACTTGCCTGCGAAACGATACCATGCTTGAGCGAAGCCAGAGCACTTGTCAGACTTCTGGAAGAATTTCCTGGAGTTTATGCGTGGATCAGCTTCAGTGCAAAAGACGAACTGCATATATCAGACGGCACACCGATCACGGAATGTGCAATATGGCTAGATAAAAAAGAGCAAATAGCCGCTTTAGGCATTAACTGCACGTCGCCCAGGAATATTCCTAGGCTTGTTCAGGAAATACGCAGTTGCACAATGAAGCCGATCGTCGTATATCCGAATGCAGGGGAGCGGTATGACCCGACAACCAAGACGTGGTACGGAGCATCTTCTAGAGAAGGCTATGGCAACAATGCCCTTGAATGGTATGAATCTGGCGCCCGATTAATCGGCGGCTGCTGCAGAACAAAACCGGAAGACATAAAGGCCATCGCTGATTGGGCGAGGAAGTAATGATGATAGGACCTCATCGGACGACGATGAGGCTTTTTCTTTTGTAGATCGTGTAAATCATCCTCGTATTCGATCCTATTGCACAAAATAATAATTATGTGTAATAGGTTGAAGTCATTTTTCTTAATCTAATCTTGCTGAATAAATAATTTTGTAGGAAATGTTGTTTTCCTACAGGGGTTTGTACTACGGTGAAAACAATTTCTTTTAATTAAGATGTTACTAGATGATCTATTGTAAATCGAAAATTACGCATACCAACGGTTCGGCGAATACGTAGCCCATAATCATTGTTATCTGGATCCATCTAACATTTTATTATTTGGATTAGCGGGGCTTCCATTAGGTGACAAAGCCTTAAATCGAATTACTGATCGGTTGTCATCCGTATTACAATTGAGCGGGGCTGAGAAGGTTATACCACACGGTTTTCATGCAACAATTAGTACCCTTCTATCTAAAAGGGGGATTGATCTCAACTCTATTAGGTTTTTACTTGGACACTCAGAAAAAGATAATCTTCATTTTTATATCCGACGTTATGGCAGGCATATTCAAGTCCTTCGACGTGAACTAACACGTCTTGAGGAAGAACTTACGCAAGAGAATGCGGAGGTAATATGTCGTTTGACAGAATCTACGAACCTGCAAAATAAGATGGGGGAAGTATATTTGTCACAATCTCCGATCATTCAGAAAGAAACTTTGATACAATTGCTCCAAACCCATCCAGATGTAGCAGCTATGATCCTTCAAAAAGGATTGGTCCAATTGTAAAAAATAATGTAATAATGCCTTCTAATTCATTGATAATTGCAATAGGTCCAAAGGTTCTTCAGTTTCATTCGCATAGAGTAGGGGCATTCGAAAAAATTATCAGTACGAATCAAAAAGCCATTAAAATGAACACAAGTGGAAAGAGGATAGAAGTGTGTTAAGC
Organism: Brevibacillus brevis; assembly: GCF_022026395.1. Taxonomy (NCBI): domain Bacteria; kingdom Bacillati; phylum Bacillota; class Bacilli; order Caryophanales; family Paenibacillaceae; genus Brevibacillus; species Brevibacillus brevis. The sequence continues at coordinate 3,164,762 of NZ_CP041767.1, forward strand.
TAAATCAAAACTTGATAGTGAAGAAGATAACAAATGAACTGAGAGTGAAAGAAGGATTGGGAAAAATGGAGAAATGATCAGAGTAAGAGGAATCATTTAAATGTTTGATTTCGTTTAGAAGCGAAGCACGTAATTAATCGATTTTCAGTGCGTTTATTTAACAGTTCATGAAATAGCGTTTTCATGAACTGAAACAGCATTTTATAAAACCTCCTCTCTAGTAATTATCATAGCAGAGAGGAGGTTTTATACGATTAACTAACTTTCGAATCTTAAGGTCTCAATAGCTTGTTTCTTTTGCTCTAGATCTACATGAGTATAAATAGACGTTGTCGCTAAACTTTCATGGCCAAGCGCTCCTGCAACGTACGAATATCTACCTTTGAAGGACCGTCATTGGAACGCAAGAGCAGAGTCGCGAAGGTATGCCGCAAATGATGCAGTGTAAACCGGTGAGGGGGTAAGCCCGCATTTTGAAGGACTTCCTTAAATATCCGATGTAAGCCCCGAGGATCTATCCGTTGACCCATGTAATTCGTAAAAACCGGCTCGGAAGTATGTAATTGAAACGTTTCCAAGTGTTCCTGGTATTGCTTGATCAGTTGTCGCCAATAGCTTAAACATCAAATGATTCCGTAACGATAACTTATGCTGATCATTCTCTAAAAACCGAAATAGCATCTGTAATTCGATTAACTTCATATAAACCGGTACTTTTTTGTCTGTTTTCGGCGCATGAATGCCCACCATAAAATCGTTCGATATCCAGTTTTCCTTGGACCCTCGTTAGAAAAGCCTCAAATACATGTAAATCGTACGCATAACTACGTATCGTATTCACAGATACATTTCGTTCAACCTCCATATAAAACAAAAATTCATCCATTGCTTGTTTCATTTGCAAACTTAATCGTCCTCCTAGTAAATCGATTATAAGGACGCAACCGATTATTATGGACCGTCCACGAATCTTATTGGAACGGTTCCGAAACTTAGCTGGACGCAACTGATGATTATCCAGAAGCTTTGCTAACCAGATTCCTGATAATGTCGATCATCGGAACCAAGAACCTTTAGTTATTCTCCCACTTGCTCTTTTTATCAGTTTACATAATATATATTATCGGACTCAAAATGAAATGCATAATTTCTGAGAGGGGCACTCACCTGTTTATTAGTTTTGTGTCACAAACTTGGTCGAACATGGATCTAACTGAATGATGCTGTAAAATATATAGCTTTTCTTTTTCTCATCTATTACTGCCATATGACATACATAGATGCACCCAAACTTGCTCTTAAAAACCTAATTTGTCAGTTTCAGTGCAAGACATTAACAGGCAGCAACAGAACTGTTGTGAACCATCCATCATCGAATGAGGCTTACTCAGACATTTATCAACGATCTGCTTAAATCGCTTAAATTACATCAAAGTAAAAAAATTCATTTTAAATGAAAAACAGTATTTACATTTATTGTAAATTCATATATATTATAATTAAGATCACTATAACTAAAAACGCCCGGAGGTCCCCAAATGACCAAAGTCATCCCAAAATCCAAAACGATCACCACTACGACGAAAAAAAGATCGTACGAAAATACCTTGAATAACCTGGCGCAATACCTCGAACGAAATAAGAAAAAATAACCAATAAAAAGAGTGCCACTGGAGGCACTCTACTTTGGCGTCTATTCGCTTTTCTTCTCTCTTTCCCCTATTTACCCACCTTCTATTCTTCTGCGGTTCCCATCCATTCCAACAAGTAAAAATCTGTTACCAAACGTACAATCTGTCCTTCAGCATCATAACCGATATAGCTCGCGTAGCTGCCGTCTCCCCAACCTGTTGAAAATATGGCAACATTACAGCCTTCCGCTAAATCAATTAGCCCCCAACTCCGCGTGTGTTTATACGTTTGATCCATTTTCTTTGTCAACGTCTCATAGAACATCTCGTCCTTCTCCATTTCTCGTTCCAAAAGCGTGCAAGATTCTGCATCCATGAACGAGCCTGTCCCCGCATCCACACCATAGCCAAAAAATTCACCTTCGCCAAGCTGCGATACATCTGACTCCGGCCAAACAGCCATTTTCCAAGACACGACAGGTTTATTAGAGAAGACAATCCGTGCCAATGCTACCCGTTCATCAGGCTCCAGAGCGTCATCCGTTTGCCCATCCTTTGACAGGGATTGAACTTGCGCGATAGCGAGCTGTACGGAGAAGCTCCCCTTTGGAAAAACCTCCACAAATGGTTCCGTCTCAAACATGACAAACGGATCGTTCGCCACGATTTTTCCAGTTTTTATCTGAAGTTTGCCTACATCTTGACGGAACAACCTGTATAAATAGCCATTCTGCTCTTTCGTATACCCTTCGTTAAATGCCGTTTCAAAAAATGCTGGGCATTTATCATTCATGATTCCTTCCCCCTTTTCCATCCTCTACATAAAATCCCACTGACGATAGTTTGCCAGTGGGATGTCGTCTGCATGCTAATTTACTTGATCAGAGCTGCGTCCAGCGCCACTTCAATCATTTCATTGAAAGTCGTTTGGCGCTCGTCAGCGGAAGTTTCTTCACCAGTTAGAATATGATCACTCACGGTGAGGATAGATAATGCGTTGCGTTTGTATTTTGCAGCCAATGTGTACAGCGCGGAAGATTCCATTTCAATTGCAAGCACTTGATAGGATGCCAATTTTTTGTACAAATCCAAGCTCTCACGATAGAAGCTGTCGCTCGTAAAGATATTCCCTACTTTGACAGGTAGATTGCGCTCAGTCGCTACTTGATACGCTTTGTGCAGCAATTCAAAGTTAGCAGTAGGAGCAAAATCAATCTGGTTGAACAGGAGACGATTTGTTTGGGATTCAGAAGATGCGCTCATGGCGATAATCACGTCACGTACTTTGATGTCTTCCTGGATCGCCCCGCAAGTGCCTACACGGATCAGGTTTTGAACGCCATAAGATTCCATGAGCTCATTGACGTAGATCGAGATAGAAGGAACTCCCATGCCCGTTCCTTGTACAGAAACGCGCTTACCTTTGTATGTACCTGTGAAGCCAAGCATGCCACGCACGTTGTTGTAGCACTCTGCTCCTTCGAGGAAAGTTTCAGCAATGTATTTGGCCCGTAGCGGATCGCCCGGCAGCAGGATGGTTTCAGCAATTTGACCTTGCTGTGCTCCAATATGGATACTCATAATCTGTTTGCTCCTTTATCAAGAAAAAATGACCTACTTGCCTATCGTACTACAAAAACCGAACAATGCAAAGTCAAGAGATCAAATGATTCCAGCGGCTTATGATGGCTTATTATGGCGCATTTACGCGTGACTTCAGCACATAGCCAATAAGCGATGCCCACAAATGGCATCGCCTCGACATCGGTTTCATTCATTTATGGGACATCACGTAATCCATTGCTTCCAGGTGATCTCCCAGGATCGTCCGGTTATCGCTCGGTTTATTCTTTCTTGGTGTCGTTCTTTTTCTCGTAAGTTTTGCTGATGCAATGTAAGGAGATGACACGACACGCAATTGATTCTGTAGAGCAATAGCGTGCGCAACTGCAGGTACGACCAAATGTTGAACGCCGATGATAGCGGCAGCTTGTCGCGTCATAGCAAAAGGTAATTCATACATCGAGGAAGTTCCTAGTTCATGACGTGAAACCAGGGCATTGAGAAATGTCTTCGCTAGCAAAATGGTGTCCGCTTCCATGGATGTTTGGCGGAGGGGTGTCATGCATTTTCTCAACGCAATGTCTGCTCCTTGGTAACACGATCTGACAAAGGCCTGCATATCATTTGCAGCTACGACGTGATCTGAATCGAGAAACAGCCACACATCTCCTGTGGCCTCCTTGGCACCAATTGCTCGCCATACATCATTTCCTAAAGGAAACGGGTACACAAACGCTGTGAGTGGACAGGAGGAGTAAGCGAACATTTTTTTTACCGATTGATCCGGACAGCCATCCACAACGAGTACAATCTCCATGGGTCGGAGTTTCTCAATTTGTTTGAGCACTTTTTTGATCGTCCGCTCGTGGTGAACAGAGAGGATGACACTTAATCGATTTACATTCTGGCATTTTTCTTTGCCATTAATGTGTTCTTCTTCGCGTTTTTTTGTGGGATCTCGCATATTTCGCTTTGCGTTTGCCACCCCATACACCGCCCTCCTTAACGCGTGATTCTAGTTGAATGACCGAGCGCAAATGTAAAACGTCCGATGACTGCACCAAGTCGCGGTGTCTTTGTCCATCCTGCTCTGCGCGTCGCAGCTTCGTTCCACCCGTAAGTAACTGAATTGCCTTCGCATGCTCACGGTAAATCGTACGGATGTCTTTTCGCACAATATCACAAGTGCCGGTTGGTTGTTTTTCCACAGCAAACGGGGCGATTGTCGTCATTTTGAGCCCCAAGACAGACGCTTGAACCAAAGCAACTGCCGGATTGCATAAAGTCTCGGAACCAATTGCCTCCAGCGCTTTTCTACTTAAGGCAAAGGGAATATTCTCAAAGGAAGCGGAGCCCATACTTTTTTGACCAAGAAGATGATTCAACAGGCAATAGGCACTCCCTGCTGAACGGTTTCCTCTTTTGGATCCCCAATGGTCAGAGCATGTCGTGATAATGACATCCGATCCCTTTTTGACCAGCGTGACATATTTCTTCAAGTATAAGAGAGGCATGGTGAGGCACTCGTCGATAAAAAGTACAACGTCTCCCCTCGCATGAGCAGAACCGATCGCTCTTGCCTCATAGCTGTCTACTTCCAAACCGGTTGAAATAACTTGTGCTCCCCATTCATTGGACAGGCTAGTTTCTTGGGAGCTCACACCGTTGCACACGACGATTACCTCCGTGTGTGGATCTATTCTTTTGACAACAGAAAGCAGTTTCTTCATATTCCTGGCGCTGTCACTCAATGGGATGATGACGGACACGGCAGGGCGATGATAGATTCGGTTGTCCATCTCACTCCCCCTCACCAGAGAAAAGTTCTTACTCTAATGTACGCTCGTTTTCCACAATTGGACACGGCATCTATCCCTCACGACTCAACAAGAGATGAGATGACCTAACAAAAAAACAGGACGCGCACAGTGACACGTCCTGTTTGGATTCTCATTTTTGTATTAGTAGAACCGCCGTTGAAGACTGCGCTCGCGAATTCGTTTATTCCTCTGTGCACGGGAAAACGTATACACGATTAAGAAAAGGTTCATTCCTAACCAGACGATTAATACGCTATAGCGGGCCAGTGGATGTGGGTTGCCACCTTCTGAATCCCCAAACACAGTAGTAGAAGCTGGAGCAGGCGGATCATGACGAAGCAACGGATAAGAGACGGCTAGTTTACCAGCTTGTACAGACAGTTTCCCATCTGCTTTTAGCTCTACTAAAGGCTCTAAACCTTTGGGAACCGTCGCATACAAATCCTCCTTGGCTGTAAAAGTCACAACCGAGTTGTTGCCAGGGACAGCAGCTTCTGAAAAAGAATCTCCTTTTTTGGCGATTGGTTTCGTCTCAAATCCTTGAAAGCCAAAGTCCAGTAGCTTTTTTACATCTTTGTAAGCATTTGCACTGGTAGAGGCCTTCATCGTGACCGCGATGAGCTCCGTTTCTCCACGCTTGGCGGAGCCTACCAGCGTATGCATCGCCTGATCTGTGAAACCGTTTTTGATGCCAGTTGCCCCTTCGTAATCGCGCAGGAGCTTGTTGTGATTCACTAGAACTGTTTCCCACGTTTGTCCATGCCAAGGCAGCCGCTTCGTGCCAACAATTTCCCTGAATACGGGGTTTTTCATCGCGTACTGCGAAATTTTGGCCATGTCGGCAACAGTCGTGTAATGATTCGGATCATGCAGTCCGTGTGGATTGGTAAAATTCGTTTCGCTGACACCTACTTTTTCTTTCAAAAAGGCGTTCAAATCCACTGCAAAACGCTCCGTCGTCTGGCCCATATGCTCAGCAATCGCTGTACCAGCGTCGTTACCTGAATTCATGAGCAGTCCGTATAACAAATTGCGCAGGGAAATCTGTTCTCCCTCCTCCAAATAAACACGTGTTCCTTCTTCACGGCGTGCTTTTTTGGAGACGGTGACAGTGTCATCCAGATTCCCTTTTTCTATCGCGTAAATACCTGTTGCGATTTTTGTAATACTAGCAGGGTACAACTTCTCATGAGGGTTCTTTTCAAACAAGACTTGTCCCGTTGTAGCATCAATCAGAATGGCTGATTGTCCAGTGAGAGTGTTAGGCTCCAGGCTTGATGACTCCTCGGCATAAGCGGAAGGCATGCCCAGGTTGAACAAAACCATCACCACAACGAGTAGGTTCGTTAGTAAAAAGCGCATGTTAGTCTATATCCTTTCCTACTTTGTCGCGTATTTTCAGGTTACATTTGGTCTGTAGACAACAAAAGACGTTATTTCAACCGGATTCCCAACAAATCGTGGATCATTTTAAACTTAGGATTGTCCGCAAAAGCCTCTTCGAAACCACTGACATGTTCCCTGTACAAGGCAGCAGCGGAATCAAGATCTTGCTTGACGTACAAAGAAAATATTTCTTCCAATTTTTCTTCCAGTGTCGTATCAACTTCTGCCGGTGTGAGAATTTCTTGACGCAAATTGTTCATCAACACGTCCAGCTGATGGGTGATCACGGACGCTTCATGAAGCTGCTGCAAAACGTCTGACGGAATGTTGCCCGCATATTTGTAGCGCAGTTCGTGTTCATTTGTCGCCCAAAAGTTCATTCCCAATGTACGAATTTGGATCTCACAAAAAAGTGTTTTCTTTTCGCTACCGTGGTAGACCGTATACGAGACGATCATGTGGATACTTCTATAGCCGGATTCCTTCGGGGCTGCTATATAGTCTTTGACATCGTGAATGACAATATCCTCCCGCTCCTGCAACAACTGCTGCACCTCACGCACATCGTCTACATAGCGGCATACGACTCGAAGGCCCGCGATATCCTGGACTTCCTTGGCGACGTCACTTTGCCAATGATCTCCCAAAAAGTCGATTCCTTTTTCGTTCGCCTTCTTTATTAAACTGTCGACTTTTTTCACTCGTCCGACAACAAATTCAATAGGAGAATAACGGCCGCTTTTTTGAAAGCCGTATTTAATTCCTTTTAGTTTTAACTTCAGCTCTTCAACTGCCTGTTCATACGGCGCCAAGAAATGAACCATGTTGTTGAGCACTTTGCTTGGCACATTTGTGACTCTCATGAAGACACCTCCAAATTACTTCCAGAGGAAAGGTGATGCGTCAAAAAACGGCTGCGGATTCACATACGTATTACCCACTAACATGCCGTAATGAAGGTGAGGACCTGTAGAAAAACCGGTGCTACCCATTTGTCCAATCACCTGTCCCTGTTTCACTTCTTGCCCTGTCTTTACTTCTAGCTTGGACAAGTGAGCATAAATGGAAAAAATATTTAACCCGTGATCGATGATGATGGTATTGCCTGTTAAGTACAAAGAGTCGGCCAGAACCACTTTCCCATGGTTGCTCGCCCAGATTGGTGTTCCTGTTTTGTTTGCGATGTCAATCGCCGCGTGCCGGTTGGCTGGTACACCATTTACTACACGTTGGTAGCCGAATGGAGTCGTTAATTTTCCGACTGCTGGCTGTTGAAACGGCTCCGTGAAATATGGAATCGCTCGCGAATTTGATCTGGCTGCATTGATCTTTTTTTGATCTGCATTGATTCGATTTGTATCCTGTCGCATTTTGTTAAGCTGTTTACTTACCGTGAGCTTGTCTACTTCGAATTTTTTCGGTGCGATTGTCACCGTTACGGAAAGTTTTTTGTCCGCAGAGGTAACTTTATAGGTCCCTGCTTTCGTGTTAAAAGGAATCGGGATAAACCGGGCGTACTCATCCTGTGTCTTTTGCAAACGATAGTTCTGAGAGAATAACGTTACGGTTTGTGGCTCCTTACTGCGTACAAAAATAACGTCCCCAGGATATGTTTTGGCTGGAGTTACGCTAATCGCTGGCTGTTGTTTCGTTGTTTGGGCGTAAACCCCTTCTACTGTCTGGCTAAATATGCTTGTCCCAGAGACGAGCGTCAATGCTGTGACCAACATGAGACTAACCATTGATTTGAACATAGACATGCTCCCTCCCATTTTCTAGTATAACAAAACACACCCTGAAAGGAAAAAGAAAAAGAAGGCTAATGAGCTAGCCTTCTCCAATCATTCCAAATGTAATCTTACTGTTTCTTCGAATAATCCGACATCATTTCCATGATGGATTGCACGCCTGTCAGCATTTCGCTTGCACGTTTGGTTTTTTGTGAGATGCCCTCAAAATCAAGTACCCCTTTTTTTCGGTCGTTCCATCTTTTAAACAATTCTTCGGCCATACCGGGGTTGCTACGGACCGCTCTAATCCGCATGGAATCTTCGAGGACCCACGCTTCAAATTCGGGATGCTTTTTTAAAAGCTGCTTGAATTCTTTTTTCTTCATAGCCGGACGTCGCTCCTTTCCACTGGACAAACGAGGATAGTTAACTGTTCGTTACACCATATGACTAGTCCGCGATTGTGCTTGTGTGTTTGCACACAAGTGGCAGAAAAGGGCGGCGTTTGGAAAAATAGAAAGGCCCCTTATTGAAGGGACCTCTCATCATCCAGCTATTTACTTGTCAGTACGTTAGACTTGACGGCCAGCCATTTGTTGCTCAGCAAAGCTCACCAGACGCTTGGTAATTTCGCCACCAACAGAACCGTTTTGACGAGAAGTAGTGTCTGGTCCGAGATTTACACCGAATTCAGATGCAATCTCATACTTGAGTTGATCCAAAGCTTGGTTCGCTTGAGGAACTAGCAGGTTGTTGGAGCTTCCACCGTTGTTTGCCATGATTGATTCCTCCCAACGCTTTTTTTCTCCCGGGACGGAGTTGAACCGCCTAGCGTTTTTTGCTTCTCACCTTGAGACCGGAAGTTGATATTCAAGAGTGGTTGTTGACCTCTTGTGGTACTATCATCCCACCGTAAAAAAAGTACATGCACGTTTTCACTTGATATTTCTGTTGTAAAATCTGACAAGGTTGTCCCGCTCCTTTATGCTATAATGGTGCGTATAGTTTGGTAGTGAGAGGGGCAAGGTTTTGTGAGTGATTCAGGAAAAGTACTGCTCATCGATGGCATGAGCTTTTTATTTCGCGCCTTTTATGGTTCTGCTTGGGGTGGAGCCTATCGCCAGACTTCAACAGGTGTGTACACAAATGCGGTTTATGGATTTACAAAAATGATGCTCGATTACGCAGAGTTGACACGTCCTACTCATCTCGTGGTGGGCTGGGATGTCGCTTCGCGCGAGTCTTTGGTGCGCAGTCAATGGTATGACGGATATAAATCAAATCGTCAAGCGGCACCGGATGAGCTCATTCCACAATTCGATTTGGTAAAAGAAGTAACGGATGCATTCTCGGTTCCGAACTTGGGTTGCCCAGGCTATGAAGGCGATGATGTATTAGGTACGCTCTCCACACGCCTTTCCGAAGAAGGACACGAGGTGATCATTGCGACAGGTGATTACGATAGCTTGCAACTCGTATCTGAGCGAGTAAGCGTTAAAATCCTGAAAAATGGTGGCAAACACGAGCATTATAATCCAGCGAGCCTCTTGGCATTGCGGGGAATAACACCTGAACAGGTCGTTGATGTCAAAGCTTTAATGGGAGATGCCTCTGACTGTATTCCAGGCTGCCCAGGAATTGGTGAAAAAACAGCGACAAAACTGATTACCGAGCATGGTGATCTGGATAACCTATATGTAAATCTGGCAAGCTGTACGCCTAAAATGCGCAGCAAGCTGGAAGAAAATCGCGATCAGGTGTACTTGAGCAAAAAGCTGGCTACGATTATTCGGGATGTTCCAGTAGAGTATGCGCTGGAGGATGCCCAATGGGAATACGATCGTCAAGTCGTTCAGAACAAATTCGACGAGCTTGAATTCGGACGTACGATGGCAGCGAGAGTTGGCTAATAAGGGTCATAATCAACGGCTGAGAAGAAGCGGTCTATCCGCTTTTTTCAGCCGATTTCTTTATGCACTGTATAGTCGCTCCGTCAGTGAAACCCAGACGATTCGGCGATCCGTTTGGTCTCGGTATCTCCGTACCAAGTTTTCCTCTTCCAACCTGCTAATTAAGCCCGAAGTTGTACTGTTTGACAAATTAACAGCCTTGCTAATGTCTCCCATCGTTCTTGGCCCGTTTTCAAGAATTTCGAGAATCAATACTTGTTGCCAATTGATTTCATTTGTCTCTAACTCTTTTTGCGCAATATTTGAAAACAAGACATTGACTCCCCTTATAAGCTTGGCCAGCTTAATCAGTTCCTCCATAGTGTCCTCCTTTTGCCTGGCTACGCTCAGCATAGGCGAAACAAATAAAGAAAAAAGTGGGTAAGAGATAAATTTTTTCTTAAGCTTCACTAAAAAATCCCGTCCCACTAGAGGAGACGAGATTTGGAAGTAGCGTCGAACGACTTATTTGGCTATTTGAAATACATCCAGGAGCAATCCTGTATTCTCCTCCCCATCCGCTTCCCAGCTCGTCGCAAATTTGACACGGTGAGAAACACCCAGCAGATCATACGTTTGTACAAGATGCTGCCTCGCAGAACCCACAATCAAGCTGTGCAAGCGAACTTGTTTCTGCTGACCCAAAGAGATGAGTTTTTCTTGGACATAAGGAGAAATGCCCCCAATTCCATCCGTTACCATGACAAAATCCGCACCTTGCCACGCTTGTTCCTTTTCTACCAGCTCGATGGCTCGCTTCATCGGGGCGTCGAAGTGCGTCCCGCCGCCAAACGCCATTTGCGCCAGGCCGTAAAAAGCAGGCCAATCCGGCTTTTTGTGATAGAGCGGTTGCTCTCTAATCTCACCTTTAGCCCCGAACAAGAGGAGGATAAAATCACGCTTTTCCAGCATCGAAAGGGCAGCAAACGTCATGATAAAAATTTGCGCAAGCCGCAGCTTACTTCCGCGCATCGAATGGGATGTGTCCAACATGCAGATCACCGGACCTTTTGGCGGTTCTTCTGCCCATCCCGAGGTATCGTAGGTCATGAGCTTTTGCTCCAGCCATTTGAGCATGAAGTAGTCCTCGAAGTCCGGATCAGCGAGAAGCACTGCTTCACCAGGCAGCATGTGTGCAATATCGCCCGATTGTCGCAAATCATAGTATTCCTCTGGAAAATGTCTGGAGCGAATTTCTTTGCGCTTTACTCGGAAGCGATGGACTTGCCTGCCTACCTCGTTTAGAAAAGCGACCAGATCAGGATAGCGCTTTAATTTCTCAATCCACTTTAAATACTGCTCAAAGCTTTGCCTCCGCAGCTTTCCTAGCTCATGCCCCCAGCTTCGGTTCGCAAAACGCTGACTGGCCGTAAATACCTCTTCGACAAAAAGCGTATCGAGTTCTTCAGTAGATAGCGTCGCCTTTAACGATTGCTCCAGCCATTGTCCCAGCTCTTTTTCAAAAGCGGCGATCGCTTCCTTCTCTTGCTTTTGCAGTCGATCTAGCTGCTTTTCACGTTGGACGAGCTCCCCCTCCAATTTTTTCACCTTTTGTAGAAGCTTGGTCCGTTTCGTGAACTGCACTTTCATTTCTTCTTGCAGCTCGGTAATGCGATTTTGCAAAGACAATACCTCTGCCCGCACTAACGGCTTGGTGTCCATGGCCTCCTGCTTGTCCTCCACGACCCGCTTCCCCTGCTGGAGAGTATAACCGACCAACTCGAGCTTGGCCTTTTGTTTTTCGGTTAGTAGCTCGGAAAGATGTGCTTGTTGGCTTCCTTCCTGACCTTGCTGTTCTTTCAAACCAGTTAAGAGTGGAGAGGGCCGTTGATCCTTCTCCCGCTGCTTCACTTCCTCGGAAAACGTCTCGGTCAGCCACAGCAAAGCCTTGATTGCGGTTTTGAACGCCGCACTTTCCTGCCCGACCGTACGAGGATGAATCATGCGAGTAAAATACTGCTTCATGAGCGTACGAATCATCCAATGATGAAAAGGAGTGGATTCTTGCGTCAGATCGATCTCCGGCTTTTCCAAATAAAAAACGAGGAAAAAGTCAGCCAAGAGCTCCAAGTCAAACCATGCTGCTCGTGCTCGCGCCTCATGAACCCATTCCTGAGCGGTGCGCGAAGAGGCGAGGTATGTTTCAAATACATAGCGATCAACACCGCTAGCGCGAATGATCATACGATCTACCCCCTACAACGTAAAATCATAATCCGCCCCGGGGATTTCCTTGTCAAAAATCGTCCGATACGTGCGCTGGAGCTGCTGCAAAATCCGTTCGCCTTCAATACGCAGATACGAATATTTGACCGCGTATTTTTCTACATGGGGAATCAAGCGGTTTTTTTCCAGGACATAGGCATGCAGATCGTGCTCCCGCTTCTCCCACTGAATGAGCCGATTACGCAAGTCTCGCGCCGTGTCTTCCACCTCATCGCGACTCTCCTCCAACAAACGGACATTGCGCTCCGTCGCTTCCTTGCCCAGCTTTGCGCCCACTTCCTTTTTAAACTGAAAGGCATGCAGCTCTGATTCTTTTTCCTTCCATTTATCCGCAATTTGTCCGAAACGCTGGAGTGGCAATTCATTCTCCATATCACTCTTCAACATTTCCGTAAATTGTTGTTCAAACACTTCCTGCATAACGGTTAAGTCCTCAGGGACATTCCACAGCATATGCGGAGTGAAAACGGTGTCCCAGATCGTCACTTGCTCACGTCCATGCAAGGCGGCAGAAGTACGCCATACATGCGCGATTTTGCTCCAGCGACGGTCGGAGAGCACATACTCTTTTTCTTCCAGGTCTTGTTTTAGGCGGTACAAGAAATAAATGATGGTTTCTGGAATGACCACTTGCTTCGCTGCCGCTTGAATATCCTTCACGTCATACAGCGAGAACACAACGGGAAGAGGCGTTGTTGGCAAAGAAAACATGCGCTCATAGCTTGCAGCATGCTTCAAATAGTGAACCTCGTAACGGAACAGGAAGCGGTCATAAAGAGCAGTCAATTGGTCATCGTCATCAGGAAGTTCATTCGATGCAGCGATTAAAAACTGCAAGGGAACCTCCTCTTTTTCTCTGCCATTGAAATAAATTCGTTCGTTCAATATAGATAGCAGCGCATTCAGAATCGCGCTGTTCGCTTTGAAAATTTCGTCCAAAAACGCAAACTGGGCGTTGGGCAAATAGCCCGTTGTTTTTCGTACGTATTGATCCAGTTTCAATTGCTGAAGGGAGACTGGACCGAATATCTCATCAGGTGTCGTAAAACGGGTAAGCAAATACTCGAACCAATGTTCTGATCCAAAAAGCTGAGAGACTGATCGTGCTAGCTGAGACTTGGCTGTACCCGGCGGACCGATTAACAAAGCATTTTCTCCGCTCATGATGCCGAGCATTAAAAGGCGAATCAGTTCACTTCTTTCCAGGAAACGGCGCTCCAATAGCTCAATTGCCTGGTCCATTTTACGTTGGATGGGTGTAGTCGAATTCATCGTAGTTGGCTTCACGACGGACTGGTTACGTACGTCGATATGCCGATCCCCCTCTCTTGCTTGGAACCCAAATATACGTCATTCATTAATAGTGGCATATCGTGGACAAAAATGCCAGTTTTGCAGATGCTTCACCCGTCTGCTCTAGGATGTGCGTTCACCCATGGCCTATTTTTCGCATATGTTGTGACATCAAGGTACTTTCATCGGAGTAACGAAAAAGGAGGGTGCGACATGGGAATCGAGCTTTTGTGGATACATGGTGTGTATGTCTTGTTCGTAATCGGCATTATTCTTGTGATGGTTTTGCGAAAAGATACGAGTTTGATCAGTATCGTGGGTATAGCGATCATCGGGTTCGTCGCGACAGGCTCTGTGACAACAGCCGTCGGCGGAATATTCGGCAGCTTCATCTACGCGATTACCGAGCTATTGCCGACGATTTTAGTCATCTGCATCATTGTTGCGATGAGTCACGTTTTGACCGATACGGGCGTAAATGAAACGATGATTCGGCCGATGACCCATTTGGTTCGAAATCCTGCATGGGCTTATTGGGTCATCGGGATCGTCATGATGGTCATTTCCTGGTTTTTCTGGCCTTCTCCAGCTGTCGCACTGATCGGAGCTGTCATGTTACCTGTGGCATTGCGCGCTGGCTTGCCTGCGATGGGTGTCGCCGTTTCGATGAACTTGTTTGGACATGGGATTGCACTGTCCGGCGATTATATTATTCAAGGCGCTCCCACTTTAACGGCCAAAGCCGCAGGAATTCCTGTTTCGGACGTGATTTCGGCTAGCGTCCCTCTCGTTATTATTATGGGCGTGGTGACTACTGCAATTGCATTCTGGTATTTGAAAAAAGACATGAAGCTCGGCGTGCTTGCATCTCCCAAAGAGACAGTCGTCCCCGATGCTGTTTTTACTTCCGCACGAGTCCCGTTGTCAGATGGCGTGCGGCGTACGTTGGCTGGGCTCGTACCAGTATTATTTGTCCTTGATGTCGTGGCCATGTTTGCTTTTGATTTACGCGGAGGTGATGCAACGGCGCTTGTGGGCGGAACCGCCTTGCTCATCCTCATCATCGCAACGATGCTGGCGCACAAGCAAAGTGGTCTCGAGCAGGTAACCACACATCTCATTCAAGGCTTTCAGTTCGGCTTTAAAGTATTTGGTCCGGTCATCCCGATTGCTGCTTTCTTTTATATGGGGGACAGTGGGTTTATCAAGGTGTTTGGGGAGGTGCTGCCACAGGGATCACACGGAATCGTAAATGACCTCGGTGTGGCGCTTGCACATACGATTCCCATTAGCAAGGAAGTAGCTGCCCTCACAGTATCCGCAGTGGGTGTCATTACAGGGCTGGATGGCTCAGGCTTCTCCGGGATTACACTGGCTGGCTCTTTGGCCCAACTGTTTGCAACTGCTCTGGGTGCCGGTGCCGCAACGTTAACAGCGCTCGGACAAATTGCCGCCATCTGGGTCGGCGGTGGAACGATCATTCCTTGGGCATTGATACCTGCTGCAGCCATTTGTGGAGTAGATCCTTTTGAGCTGGCAAGACGAAATTTGTATCCCGTGGCGATTGGGCTTTTGGTGACGACAATCGTGGCGATGTTTCTTCTGTAAAATGTCGGTATTTATACGAAAAAGCGAATGGTCACGAGCCATTCGCTTTTTTTCCTTGGTTAGGTTATGAGATAGACGAGTTTTCTCATTCTGTTTTTCTCCGAGACTCATACACTTGTACTAGCCTCTATTTGGATAGGAAAGGAAAAAACCAGTATGAAGTTGTGGGGAAAAAGTATCCAAGTCGCAGCGACGTACATTGGGACCGTCGTGGGCGCCGGGTTTGCGAGCGGTCAAGAAATACTCGCGTTTTTCACCGCCTACGGCCATGCCGGAACAATCGGCATCCTGCTCGCCACATCTCTTTTTGTCTGGCTGGGCTACAAGATGATGCTAATCGCTCATCAATTGCGCACACCCTCCTATGAATCCTTTAATCAAAAACTGTTTGGACCGATGATTGGTCGTACGATGAATATTTTGGTCTTTCTCACCCTTTTTGGCGTAACGACTGTCATGTTGGCAGGAGCGGGCTCAGTCTTGGAGGAGCAGTTTGACATCCCGTATTTGATCGGGACCACAGCCACTGTTTTGCTCGCCCTGTTGATTCTGCGAAAAGGGTTGGAGCAGCTACTCGTCGTGAATGCGATTGTCGTTCCGTCCATGGTATTGTTCGCTTTGCTCATTTTGCTGGATGGCACCGCAGAATCTCCCATGCCTCTCTCACCCCCATCCGATTACTCCTTCTTATGGAAAACAGTCTTATACGTGTCGTTTAATTTGGCCATGGCCCAATCCGTTCTCATCCCGATCGGCTATGCGATCCGCGACAAGGTTGTTTTGTTTCGGGCAGCCGTCATTGGCGGAGTCGTGCTTGGATTCATGCTCCTCGTCGTCCATACGGCCATGTTGGCCAACTGGGACGACGTCCGTCTCATGAATATCCCGATCCTTTTTGTAACAGACCAATGGAACGAGTGGCTTCAATTGTTCTTTGTTTTCGTGCTCTATTCCGAGATTTTTACTACATTGATTTCTAATGTATTCGGAATTGGTCAGCAGTTGCGTGAATTACTGGACGTTCCGGAATCGCGGCTATATTTGTATTTGTTCTCTACTGCTTTCGTATTGTGCCTGATTGGGTATAGTCAGTTGCTCATGTTTTTGTATCCGTTGTTCGGGTATTTGGGGTTGTCTACGCTCTGTCGGATTTCGGTTCCAGGGAATGTAATCAGAAAGCGTTTTTGATTGCAGAACCATTAAAACATTTTCGCCCCTTCTTCCATGCCGATAATGTTCGGATTTAAAGTGAATGAAGGGCCCGCACAAAAGTATTACCCCCGTGATTTTTTTAACAAGGCGCAAAGAGGCCACTTTAAAACCGAACAATAATGTAATAATTCGATATAAAATACGGAATTTACACTTTCGCTGATTTATTTCTCGTAATATATACTTCTGATGGATTCTTTGTTCCCTGAGTTGAATAAAATTCGTAGCCTCATTAATAACTCTTTCATTTTTTTACAAACGCATGGTAACATTTGTAACCATGGAACCGGCATAGATTAAGGACCAACTCATCAACCTACTTGAAAGGAATTCCTATCGTGAAATTTTTTACCCTATTAAAAACCATGCTCGTTCTGTTACTCACCTTCTTCTCAACTTCTCCAATCAAGGCCGAAGAGCAGCAAGACTCATCAAGATTACCGGAATTGCCAGTGGTGTATCAAAACCTGCAAATACCGTCTCATTTGACAGAGCCATTCTTTCTTTTCACGAAGCAACCACTTTACAAGCGCGATTCACCCCCAACGCAGTACACCATGTCTTTGGTTTCAACGTCTGGAAAAGTATTAAAAAGCATTGTGCCCCCCTATAAAAGTGAGGTGTACCCACTCCAAAATGGGTACGGTTATTTTTTTGATACTGGTTTTTTTAAGCATATGGACTATTACTTCTACGATAAGCAGGGCAATGTTAAGAAAATGATTACCTGTTGCGATGTTGGCTCTTCTCAAGCAGATACATGGAGAATGGTTTACGGGCACGGACTATCCGGGAAACCTGCCGTATCTGTACAATGCCAAAACAGGGAAAATTACCAAGAAGTTTCCCGACGCGGATCATCCATTCTACTTAGCCGAACGGACTACGAAAACGTTTGATCCGTACTACTTGCCCTATGGTGAAATGGTAAAAGACGCAAAAGGGAACGAATACTACAAGATGGGCATGCGAACTATTCACGGAAAAATACTGAGCAAGCCATTTTTCGATGAATATTTCGGGTATGGTGAAGGCTGGCATCGAGTAAAAATAAATGGACAGACGCATTTTATCAGCAATGAAGGCAAAATTATGCTGAAGTCTTCTCGTAACTATAAAGTTGAATCGAATATGCACAGTGGAGCATTTATTGTCTCAGGCAAGCTGGGGAACGAAGAATTTTATGTGCTGATGAATAAAAAGGGACTCATAGTTTCCAAAAAGTATGCGTTTATCCACCCGACATCCGATGGCCATTTTCTGGCTGTGACGAAAACCAACAAGCAATATACCTTTACTAAAATAAATGCAGCAGATAAAGTCGTCTCCCCTCAACAATATGTGCTAAATAAGCCAGAACAAATAAAAGAGCTCAAGCAGACGGGACAATTATTCCATACGGATACCCAGGTCATTGCGAACACAGCTAACAATCAAAGCTTCAACTTTCCACATCAATTGCTGATCACTCCTACGAATGAGACAGTCGCCATCGAGTACACCATCTCGGGAACCAAAAAGATTGGCGTGTATACGCATGACGGCAAGCTGATCTATGAGGAGATTATCAAATAAGTAGGTACCAGTGAGCCTGACTTCTCTTAAATTCTCATACTAACAAATAAAAGCACGACAATCTCCTGAAACAGGGGGATGGTCGTGCTTTTTCCTATTAAGTTCCTAGTACTCCTAAGTGATTATTCCAATCCAGCAGGCTTTTCCCTTCCATCTAACGGATACCAGCGAAGCACATCACGCGGAGGGCTTGCCAACCCTTCCTCCAACAAGACACACTTCCAAATTTCATCCCCCGGCCCATCGGTTGTATCGCCGTCATTGATAACAGGACCATTCTCGTATACATAGTTCGATATATTGCGCAAGAAACTCGCGACCTCATTCGGATCGTAGGCATCCCCATTAAATACCGCCTCATGATCGATCACATCCAACTGCTGCATGCCGACGGTATCCATCAAGAGCCATCCCTCTGGAAGATTGAACAACCGGACATTGGACCATAGCTCCAGCGGAAGGAGCTGGATTTGCTCATAACGTTGATTCAGCTCTTGCATCAGCTCGGCAGACGCGACGCACTCCCCATTCGGATTAAAAAAGCAAAGGGCTTCTGGCATTTTCAACAGCGACTCAGCGATGGCAGTGACCGTCATCAACTCCGGGAGCGCTTCATAATCTTCAGGCAGCACAGGAGCCTGATCGTCCGACTCCCCTAGCACGAAAGAAGAGCGAATACGGATAAACGCTCCGTGCTCAGATGCGGCTTGCCGCCCTTCGGGATATCCCCACGACTGCTGAGCTGCCCGCTCCAGGCTATTCGAGAACGTAAACGGTCCGAAAAAGCCCATCGACCAAGCGCCAAACAGCATCGTATCTTCTGCTGGGTCTCCCATTGCATCCGGCCAAGGCTTATCGACGACATCGACCTGAATATATCCGTTTACTTCTGGACGATACGGAATAAGCAAGCTAGGGCCGCTAAACACCCATTGGTCGAACGTTTCCATGATGTTCGCAATTTCGAATTGATTTTTGAGCATATCTGCTATTTTGTGAATCGGAACCGCCGTTGACAGCAAGACGGCAACTCCTTGAGAATACATACCTTTTGGCATATCGTCATCTTCTTTCCAATGTGGTTTTATGAGTCATGGCGTCCTTTATGTAACGGTAAAACCGATTGCTTGAAGCTCCTTCATCGCCATTTCCAGATCAACTTCTGGATTCAGCCCCATCATCATTTCTTTAGTGATGGAAGTATTCGTAAATACATGACCAACTACATCAAGTGGGACCTTCACCTCGTAGTAGGCCTCCGCCCACTCTACATAGTCTTCTGGATGATCATATATCATCCCAAGCAAAAAATCTGATCCGTCATCCAGCCCTTGCGGATTATGTACGTCTCCCGTTTTCCATACGTGATCGGTAGATTCTCGCCAAAGGCAAAATGTAACTTCCTCCTTGGTTAACGCTTCGTCATCGAGTCGATGAAGCAAGGCAGGAGGGATTTGCTCATAGATACCAGGCCAGACTTCGTATTCTTCCCTGGTATGTGGACTCATTTCCGATTCATGATCGAATCCTTTTACAATAACACCCTCAGGGGTGAACAGGATGTAAAGATCGTCGCCTGAACCGTTGCTAACGCTCGCGAATGTCGTGTTTTCATCCCATTGCGGATCGAACTGATATCTGCGCAGCCACTCCTCTTCACACAATACAATATCCAGTGCGCTCAGGATAAGCAGACGCTGTTTTAATACTTCGGGCTCCAAGAAAGGCTTAGGCCAAATGCTCATGTTAGATTCTCCTTTCATTCCCAAGATACTGTCAATAACCCGTCTAAATACATCATTGGTAGGTAGCCCCTACCATGAACCAATCGAGAGCTTCTGAAAATTCATGTGGAAGCTCTGACACCTGGAGAAAGGTACACATCTCGCTTACGATCCGTTCTCTGTTTTGCCCGTATTGCTCTGTAAGTCGAGCTAGCTGCTCCCAATCACTGAGCTCCTTTTGAAAGGCAGCTCGGTCCAATGGCCGACCATGCGATTCCACGAAAAGGATTGCTTCAGACTGGTACGCTTGCTTCAACAGGCGCAGAAAACAGGAGGCTGTATAACTGCGCGGTCCTCCATAGACAGAGGGACCCAAGGCATCCCCTAGGAACAGCGTTTGATCTTCTTTTACGAACACATAGCACGAATCTTCCGAATGATCACCTCCGACATGATTCACCTGACATGTCACGCCACCAAGGTCGATCGTGATCGATTCATCGAATAGGATATCCGGCTCGACTATTCGGATCAAGTCCCGGTTCATTCCGTACTCTTTTCTGATGTTCGCCATCGTGCTGGCATTGATGATCTTCTCCTTGCAGAGTTGTTCCATGACTTCATCCGACCATTCCAGCCCCATCAACTTACTCAATGAATGTGCGGTTTTTGCCTGCGCGATGGTAGGTAGATCCCATGTTGACATTCCAAATGTATGATCCCAGTGCCAATGAGTCAATATGAGCAGATCTGGAAGACGAACACCTAGCCTTTGCAACTCCTGACGAAACAACGCGGCATGCGCCGGTGAATTTCCAGCATCGATCAAGAGGGTTTTTCTTGCCCCCGTAATGGCTGCTAGGATCGGGCGATCTGTGTCATGACTTGCATGCATAATCAAGATATGTTCGGTAATCTGTTCGATCGTGGCCATTTCCTTCTCCCCTTTCCAAATACGCCAACAGAAATATTTTCCATGTTATCACACACCAGTACCTCCTCGCACAAACAAAAACGTCAGTGTTACCATGCGTTTTTGTAGATACCCCTGCGATACAAAAATCTCTGACAAAATCATCACTCCCCTCTTAGAAACAGAGAAAGAGATAACAGAAGAAATTCTTATGAACATCAGTCAAAAGAGGCAAAATGTAGTGCAGTCATCAAGCGTGCCAACAATGAACCTGAAAATGAAAAAGTCGTACGCGGTCCGCACGAGGGATTTATTGAAGACATCAATCTGAATCTACAGATGGTCCGCAAGCGAATTGCGAGCCGGCAGTTGGTCATTCGCTATTATAAACTTGGGACAGATACAAAAAGTCGCACAGCCTTAGTATACCTGCAAAATATTGCGAACCCTAAACTTATTCAGGAAGCTGATAAAAGGATTCGCTCCATTTCTGCTGACAATGTAGCATATTTAGGGATGGTAGATGAAAATTTGGAAAGCAAATCATATAGTCCTTTCCCTCAATTGCTTACTACTGAAAGGCCTGAGAGGGTGGTGAACAACTTGATGGAAGGGAGAGTAGCCTAAAAGCTCTTGAGGAAGCAAGGGATTGCTCTTTTTGACGGTGATCGTATGAGTGGCGAGTTAAATAAAGACGAGTCAATCTTATATTTGCTAATGCTAGGCAAAAAAGGGAAATCTACTGCTGGATTTACGCTGAAAGTAAACAACTCAAAGCAAGCTAAAGTGGCAGAGTACATATCAATCGATGTTAAAAGAGCAAAGAGTAAAATGGACATAATCGTTGGAGAAAATCGAAACATAACCGTACAACTTCGGGTAAATTTGCATGTTATTGCGTATGAGTACGCACAAGATCATCTACGAGAACAACGCATTTTGAGAGAAATAAATCAAAGGTTATCAAAGAAATTTACCCACCAAGCAAAAATTGTCCTCCAAAAAATGCAAAAAGCTAATCATGACGGACTGGGAGTGTAGATGTAAAGATTTCCGGTAGCGGGTTATTAGATTAATGCTTACGAGTCTGTATTGGCAGCTTTGTTGACGATAGCCCCGTTCTGTTTTACTTCATTTGGAGTCCAATGTCACAGGCATCGAAGATAAAATCCTCGCGAAGGCGTATCTACACGTTCCTGTTAAAATATAGTGTTTCGGGATTGGGAATGAGGTGAAAGAGGCAGCCGCTAAAAAACGGCTGCCATTCACTTATCTACTCGTGGATACCTTCCACATCGCCAAGCATTGCGCCAGCAATCGTCAGAAAATCTTCGAAACCGACTTCAAAGTGACCATAGCGGAAGTGATATCCCCAATTTCGATTCCCGCGCGTGAAGGTAAGCTGATCCAATAGAGAGGCAATCTTCACTTCGCGACACGGAATATAGCGGATATTCCGACGATATGGCACAAAGGATTCGGACATCGGATATTCGTAGATTTTGTCATCTACAACTTGTCCAATAGCGGTAAATGCTTGAAGCACTTCCCCCTTAGACAAGTCTGTTCGTGGAGAATAGTATATCAACCAATCACCGGGAGACATCCGACGCAACGGTGCCGACTTGCCATGGCAGAGCTGGGCGAATCCACCCAGCACCCCCCGTTTTACATGTGAAGCAGATACAACTCCAATCCAGTAGCGACTTTTCTGGATTGTTACCTTGATCGGCATCGTTCCTATCCCTTCCTTCTTTAAAATTTATACGTTTCTTGCTAATTACAACGTTTCGTCTTCAGAATAGATGACGATTGTGCATTTCAAGAACGTATAGTATTTGGCATAAATGTTCCTTCATATATCATCTCAACGTGACTATATAAAAACGTTACTGACAACAGTATGTCAGTAACGTTTTATCATTTTTCCAATGGTTTTAGTTCTACTCTCTCCAAATACAAAACCGAATTTATTAAAGATTATTACGATCACCTTGTAAATGGGAGAGGAATGAGCAAGCGATAATGTGTTTCAAGATAGCTACTGTCAAAAGAAAATAAAGTATTAGACACTAGTCAATATTACATCGAGAAAACTTGGATAAGATACCGAAAAGGATTTTATCCTCCATACTAGGAATTAGTATAAACAAATATTCGGATATTTAACTTCAAACATTCCAGGAAAGGCAGTGAATGAAATGGCCATACATACGTTTCAACCGCAACGGTATTACATCAATTTCGGCTCTTATGAACCGGCGCTGGTTATAAACGACGGCGACACGGTTATCACCTCTACCATCGATGCAAGAGGATGGGATCACATGGGAGAAAGCGTTGCCCCCAGAGGAAATCCGATGACGGGTCCCTTCTACGTGGAAGGCGCACAACCAGGTGATGTGTTGGAGGTTAAGCTGGAATCGATGACGCCAAACCGGGACTGGGGATGGACAGCCAATGTGCTTGCGCCTAACGTAGTCGATCCGCTGACAGCTACAACATTGCCCACTCTGGAAATCGTCCGCTGGCAGGTGGATGCTGCGCAGGGTATAGCGAGGTTAGAGCAGCCGACACCCGGTTTAGAATACCTGAACCTGCCGATTCGTCCGTTTCTCGGCTGTTTCGGTGTAGCCCCTTCCCGAGATCAGGCCATATCATCGGCGACAAGCGGCAATTACGGCGGGAATATGGACTACAAAGCGTTAGTTGCCGGTGTCTCTGTCTACTTTCCAGTGTTTGCGGAAGGCGCGCTTTTTCATCTTGGCGATGGACATGCGGTACAGGGATGCGGCGAAATTGTTGGCACGGGTATAGAAATATCGTTAGACGTCCGTTTTTCCGTCCGTGTGCATAAGGGCAAGACGATAAAATGGCCGAGGGTGGAGTCCGACACTCACTTGTCTTGCATCGGCAACGCCAGACCGCTCGAACAAGCGCTCCAGCACGCAACTACTGAAATGCTCTCCTTGCTAGTCGAAGACTATGGACTCTCGGTAAATGAAGCAAGCCTGCTGCTCGGCCAAGTCGTCGAATATGAGGTGGCCAACGTGTTCAATCCCGCTTACAGTGTCGTCTGTAAAATTCCAAAAGCCTATTTACCTGTTCGCAAATCCTAGCCCGCTCAAGGATTAAGAGAGGACGGATAGCCCCCTTCTTCCCATACCACCATATATGCAGTCCACATACGGCGGTAGTCATTGACAGAGGAATTGATATTGGAAGACTTAATTAGAGCCTCTATCATTTTTTCGAATGGAAAGTAATTGAATCTATTCCAATAACGCGTGGCTGGTTAAACTTAAATTGGAACGGATCAAAAAACAGCGAGTGCTGTTTCAGCACCCGCTATTTTTTATGGAACCATCCATGACAGTAAATTGGACTGTAAATACGTGATGATACCGATTATTACAACCAAGAATAAACTGTGTTTCACCGTAAAGCGGAATAAATCAGATTCTTTTCCGGCGAGTCCTACCGCAGCACAGGCAACGGCAATCGACTGCGGCGAAATCATTTTACCCGCTACCCCACCGCTCGTATTGGCTGCTAGGGCCAACACAGGTTCCATTCCCACTGATGTTGCTGTGACTTTTTGCAGGTTTCCAAACAGCAGGTTGGAAGAAGTATCTGAGCCAGTTATAAACACCCCTAACCAGCCAAGGAACGGAGAAAAGAACGGAAATAACGCCCCTGTGCCCGCCAACGCCATCCCCAGTGTGGTACTCATTCCGGAAGCGTTTGCAACATAGGCAAAACCGACAACAGTCGCAATCGTGAGCAGCGGAAATTTCAGCTCGATCAATGTCTCGCCAAAAGTGGCAAGCCAATCTTTCCAAGAGATGCTAACGATGAATTTGGTAACAATGGCAGCAAGCAATATCGCTGTTCCGGCTGCTACCAATACTTCTAATTTGAAAAGAGCAGCAATCGGTTTTCCATTCCCATCGATAATCAGATTATGCAGACCAGGGACCTCAGGCGTGAAGCTCAATGCTTTCCCAATCGGATTGAGCCAGTTAAATAAAAGGTTAGCCCCTTCATATTTGCCGACCAGCGCTTTTTTCAC
This sequence comes from Brevibacillus brevis, assembly GCF_022026395.1. Lineage (NCBI taxonomy): Bacteria > Bacillati > Bacillota > Bacilli > Caryophanales > Paenibacillaceae > Brevibacillus > Brevibacillus brevis. The sequence continues at coordinate 3,189,464 of NZ_CP041767.1, forward strand.
AGTCGGAATTCCCCAGATAGAGATAAAGGCGGTCAATACCAGGAAGGGAGACCATGCCTTGAAAACTTGTCCGGGTGTAAAGAGAGCTTTGCTGTTCTTGATAGCTTGTGCAGAGGCAGCTACTTCCGCGGTAGCTGCTTGTTCCCAGGGAAAACGGAAAATCGTTTTCGGTTTCCAAACCTTTAAGAACAAGGTTAACGCAACCAAAGAAACCAGTGCAGATAAAATGTCAGGTAGCTCCGGCCCCATAAAATTAGATGTCAAGTATTGTGTCAAGGAGAAAGAAATGCCGGAAACTAGGATCGCCGGAAGCACTTCAAGAGTCTTTTTAAATCCAGACATGATTACAACCAGATAGAAGGGAACAAAGACAGATAGGATAGGCAGCTGGCGGCCGACCATTTTGGATATTTCCATGGCTGGAACGCCAGTGGGACCTTCCATGGCGATAATCGGAATTCCAATAGCACCAAAAGCAACGGGTGCCGTATTGGCAATTAAGCAAAGACCCGCGGCATACAAAGGATGAAAACCCAAGCCGACAAGAAGCGCAGCAGAAATCGCTACAGGAGCGCCAAAACCGGCTGCCCCTTCAAGAAAGGCTCCAAAAGAAAAGGCGACAAGAAGTGCCTGCAGACGGCGGTCTTCCGTGATTGATAAGACAGAGCTGCGGATAATATCAAATTGCCCTGTTTTCACCGTGAGCTTGTACAAAAATACGGAGGAAATGATGATCCAACCGATGGGCAGAATACCATAAACGGCCCCTTGCACCGAAGACATTATCGCTATTCCCGCGGGCATGCGATACACCAATACAGCAACTAGGATCACCATCAGTAAAGTGGTCAGCCCTGCCATATAGCCCTTCATACGTTTGATCGCAAGCGCCCAGAAAAAATAAAGAATGGGAATAAGCGCAACAAGCGCAGAGATTACGAGACTCCCCCCAACCGGAGTAAAAACTTGCGTCCATGTCATGGTTTCCACCTCTTTTTTATTCTTTTTATTTGAAAGCGGTTTCGAAATTTTAAATGTAAAATGGCTTGATATCCCCCTTACGAACTTGTATTTACCAGACAGTCAAAGTGTCACCATCTGATATGGTCATCTGATGTCTTCTTTTCGACAGTTCTCATTATATGTACCCTGGTTTTTTTTGACAAGTATTTTTTGAATATTCGAAACTAGTTGTTTTAAAAGTTGAATTATGTACCCTTTCCCTCGTAACCTATGCCAAAAAGGATGCAGCCTTGACAAATAACTGACAATTCAGGTAGGATGAACTCATCAGATGACCCTAAGAAAGTAAAGGGTGAATGCAGAATGAAAGCGGTGCCACAATTCAAAGTACGCAAAACGTACGAAGAAGTATCTGACTATATCAAAGATCAAATTATCAATGGCGTTTACAAACCTGGAGATCGACTGCCTTCTCTTCGCGAATTCAGTGACCTTTTTGGAGTCGGTCAGTCAACCATGCGAGAGGCAATCAGTGCACTCAAAACGTTGGGTCTTGTGACCATTCGTCAGGGTGAAGGTACGTTTGTCACCCGCTTAAATCCAGAAGAGGTATTGTCTGGATTTGAACCGATTCAACCTGTCACGGAACAAGACATCATGTCACTCTTGGAGGTTCGGAAGATCATTGAGACGGGAATCGTTCAACTAGCCGCCGAGAGACGGTCTGATGAAGATTTGCAACGTATCGAGGATGCATTGAAGGAAATGGAAGCAGCAGTTTCAAATGGAGATTTAGGAGAAAAGGCCGACTGGAAATTTCATTACGAAATCGCCAAAGCATGCCATAACTCGGTTCTGGAATCAATCATGCAATCCATATCTGAGACCATGAGCAAGGCATTAAAAGCAAGCCGCGAAAAAATGTTTCAAACGAAAGGAAATCCGGAACGGCTCCTGGCTGAACACAAGGAAATTTTCAAGGCTATCGCTAACAAAAATTCCAAAAGAGCCGAAGAATCCATGCTCTACCACCTACTTGGCGTAGAAAAAGAAATGTTTGATTAAGATCAAGCATTTTCTTTTTTAAACAAGTCATCAGATGACATCATGATCATATATTTGGATGGATCATGATGGCTAATAAATTCGAAAGGAAGCTGGATGAATGAAAGTATCAATGTTTATTACCTGTCTATCGGATGCTTTTTATCCTGAAGTGGGCGAAGCAATGGCACGACTTCTGGCTAGATATGGCATCAAGCTGGATTTTCCCGAACGGCAAGTGTGTTGCGGCCAACCAGCTTTTAACAGCGGGTATTGGGATACCGCTAGAGAAGGAGCAAAAACAATTATTCATACATTCGCAGACAGCGATTTTGTGGTTGCTCCATCCGGTTCTTGTATCGGGATGATTCATCACCACTACCCTACTCTTTTTAAAGAAGATCCGAAATATCTGGCACTTGCTCATGATCTCATTGGTAAAAGCTATGAGTTCTCGCAGTTTCTTGTTCATGTGCTCGGGGTGACTGATATTGGTGCCCTCTTCCCCCACCGCGTCACCTATCACCCCTCCTGCCACGGTAGCCGTTTACTTGGCGTAAAAGACGAGCCTCATATTCTGCTCTCCCATGTAAAAGGTTTGGAGTTTGTGCCCCTTCCTTTCGCGGAGGATTGCTGCGGATTCGGAGGAACTTTTGCCATAAAGGTCTCCGACATCTCCGGTGCAATGGTTACAGAAAAAGCAGAACATGTGCTAGAAACCAATGCAGAGGTCCTGGTCGGCCTTGATATGGGCTGCCTAACAAATATCTCCGGGCGTTTGCACCATGAGGGACATCCGATTCGCGTAATGCATCTGGCAGAGCTATTGTATGAAGGAGTGAAAGGAGTATGAGCGCAAAAGCATCCTCAACCGCAACTTTAAATGAACGCGCACAAATTGCACTAAACGATAATTTTTTGCGAAATGCCGTAAAATTCACAACAGAAAAACTAAGAACAAACAAAGTTACAGCAACTGACGAGTTGGGCAACTGGGAAGAGTGGCGTGAACAAGGACGGCAAATCCGCCTGCATACAATTGCACATTTAGACTACTATCTGTCGCTGTTCGTAAATAATGTGCGCGCGTTAGGTGGGCATGTACATTTCGCCTCTGATGCCAAAGAAGCTATAGAAATCACAATGAATATCGTGAAAGAAAAACATACTCGATCCGTTGTCAAATCAAAATCGATGCTTTCTGAAGAAGTGCATATTAATCAAGTGTTTGAACAACACGGAATCGAAGTGGTAGAAACGGACTTGGGAGAATATATTATTCAACTCGCCGGTGAGACTCCCTCCCATATAATCATTCCCGCCATTCACAAAAACAAAGAGCAAGTAGCAGAGCTATTTTCAAACGTGGCTGAAAAGCGCTTACCAGCAGATACTGCTGTTCTGGCAGGCTTTGCCCGATCAAAGCTGCGGGAGAAATTCCTTGAAGCCGAGATTGGGATGACCGGATGCAACTTTGCTATCGCGGAAACAGGCTCCATCGCATTGTTTTCCAATGAAGGAAATGCCCGCATGGTAAGCACGGTTCCTAAAACACAGATCACCTTCATGGGCATGGAAAGAATCATTCCCTCTTTGGAAGACCTTGAAGTAATGGCTACCTTGCTGCCGCGTGCCGCTACAGGGCAAAAGCTGACGGTATACATGTCGTTGATAAATGGGCCTCGCCGCTCAGATGACTCCGACGGACCAGAGGAGTTACACGTAGTAATTATTGACAACGGCCGTTCAAAGCAGCTGGGAGATCCCGAATTTCAGGAGGTTTTAAACTGCATCCGCTGCGGAGCATGTCTAAATGCTTGCCCTGTCTATCGACATGTAGGCGGACATGCGTATGGTTGGGTGTACAGTGGTCCGATTGGCGCCGTACTGACTCCTCTCCTGCATGAAGACAAGGAATTGGCGAATGCATCCAGCCTATGTGGGGCCTGCTATGAAGCCTGTCCCGTTAAAATACCGCTGCATGATATGCTCGTCTACCAACGCAGACGAAATGTGGAAGAAGCTTTGACAAAGAAAGCGGAACAACTGGGAATGAAAGCCTTTAAATTTATTTCTTCCAACCACAGACTGTTCCGTCGAATTCTGCGAATCAGCCAACTGGGACAAAAGCCTTTTGTCAAAGGTGGAGTGATCACAGCCAAAATCGGACCTTTAAAGGGTTGGAATACCTATCGTTACGCACCAAAACTTGCCCAACACTCCTTCCGGGATACGTGGAAAGCGCTTGTCACTGAACTTCAGTTTGAATTGCAGGAAATGGGTCCGGAAATGAAAGATCGTCTAACCGACATCCTGAAAAAACGGGGGAACACACATGAGTCACAGTGAAAAAGAAGCACAATTCTTCAACACGATCGCAAATCGGTTAGGCAGAAACCGGATGACCACTCCTCCCCCACAACCCGTTCGCGGTGTTCCGGACTTTTGGAAAATGTACCATCTCAGCTCTGATGAAAGAATAGACCTATTTATTAAAAATTGGGAGATGCTTGGTGGTGTCGCTAAACGCTTTTCTTCTCCAGAAGCTCTTTGCTCATATATCGCTGAAGTAGTCCAAACCTTTGAAGCAAAACGAATCATTCACGAAGACCACGTCCTTTTTCAAAGCATGTACCAGGACAGCTCGTTCAATGGTGTAGAGATGACGATATGGCGGAAACAGGAAGAATCTGATTTGCTGAGTAAAGCGGCGCATGCTGATATTGGGATTTCTATTGCAGATTTTGCCATTGCCCATACTGGCACAGTCGTGATGACTTCGGCAGCGTCAAAAGGCCGCTCTCTCAGCTTGCTACCCACCATTTTTATGGCTGTCATTCGAACTGAAAATATCAAAACACGTATGGGTGAAGCTCTACAGGAAATCAACAAATGGAATGACGGCAAAATGCCTGCGGGCGTTCACTTTATTTCCGGTCCCAGCCGTTCCGCCGATATTGAGAACGACTTAACTATTGGCGTTCATGGTCCAGGAATTGTTCACGCACTTATCCTTGAAGAAGAGATCAAAGGATAAACGGAATCACATACGAATGTCCGATGGATTTCAACTGGCCACCATCGTCCGAACCACCAGAAGGGTGGGGGTTCGCCTCCCCCTTTTCTATCATGCTCCCATTAATCTCAAAGCTACTTTTCTGAATTAGAAGGTTTTCTCCGCCTTAGGAGTATCATAAAAGCTGTTGACGATTACCTGTAAATGGAATATCCAGTGCTTCTGTATATGGTACACCTCTTTTGGCGTGCGAGCTCTCCTCTCTCATCACGTTTGTTCCCAACAGCCAAGCGTTAACAAAGATATGAAAAGCATAGGTAGGATCAAATTAGAAAAAATTACGACTTCGGTTCCGTATTCATGAGGGATGAACCGCTCTTTTTTCTATAAGCCCTTGACTTTCACATTAGCGTGAACGTTTAGACTACATCCAGAAAGAGATCTCATTCGCTCAAGGAGGAACAAAAATGAACTACTACACAGGGAAAAAAGCAGTCGTAACTGGAGGAACACATGGTATGGGCTTGGCTGTGGCAAAAGCTTTGCTGACAGGCGGCGCCGAGGTCATCGTCTCTGGTCGTAATCCGAAAAATGCCGAGGAAGCAAAACGTGAGCTGGGCGAACGGGCACATGTTGTGGTGTCTGATGTATCGAGCATGAAGGATGTGCAAGCATTCGGGGACTATGTTGAAAAGCATTTTGGCAAGATCGATTTTCTCCATGTGAATGCAGGTACTTCTATTCTGGAACCGTTTTTGGAAGTCACTGAAGAGACCTACGATCGGATTTTTGAGGTAAATACGAAAGGGGCATTTTTCACCGTCCAGCGCTTGGCGCCGCTAATTCATGAAGGAGGTTCCATCGTATTTACATCTTCCGTAGCGGATGAAGGCGGCTACCCTGGCATGAGCGTATACAGTGCATCTAAAGCGGCATTGCGTTCCTTGGCCTCCGGGTTTGCGGTGGAGTTGCTAGACAAGGGTATTCGCGTCAATGTCGTGAGTCCCGGTTTCATTGATACGCCTTCCATGGGAGTTGCCGGTTTCACGGATGCAGAACGCGTTACCTTCCAGGAGCTTGGTGACAAGATTACACCCATGAAACGTCATGGTTCGTCAGAAGAAGTGGCGAAAGCGGTGCTTTTCCTCGCCTTTGACGCTACCTTTACGACTGGTGCGAGGCTAACTGTGGATGGTGGCATCGGGCAAAACTTGCATTCCTTGTAAAAAGACGGCCCCGGAGCAGCTGATCGCTTCGGGGCCGTGACCATGAACTAACTCGTAACCTTTTTACCACGTGTAATAGCTATTTGCCTCTCCAGCGTTTTCTTCCACTCTTGGAGTGCCTCCATCTGTTCGTTCACTTTTCTGAGCTTTTGTTCGTAGATCGCCAGCATTTCCTCGCAATATTCGTAATCGTCGGGAGCTGCCACTTCCCCTCTGAAGACCGTCCTGATTTCATCTGCGGTCAACCCCAGCTTCAAGTACAGTTGAATCATTTTGACACGTTTGACTGCCGATTCATTAAAATAGCGGTAATCGTTTTCCAGTCGTTCTGCCTGTAGCAAGCCCTTTTCTTCATAATGACGGATCGACCGGGTACTGACATTCGTTAATTGGGATAATTCGCTTATTTTCACGGAGCATAGATCCTCCTCGTAAGAAATTGCTATCCCAATTATATGCCAGAATGTCAATGTATCCATATCGTTTTTGATTACGAATCTATTCTTGTATTTTCGTTGATCTTTGACCTGCTTTTGACGAAAAGCAATGTTGCTCCCATCAGCATCACAAATAAACCTACTACGGCAAAAGGCAGATACTTATTCAACTGGTAAAGACTTGTGCTGAGAATCGGTGCGATGACAGCGGAAATTCCTTGGACCGATGCCACAAGCCCCGCAACTCCTCCTTGCTGTTCATGATCAACGGCAAGCGAAGCTCCTGCCATAAATCCTGGCATCATGAGCCCAGTTCCTACACCAAACAAGAAAAATGCCGCGGCATAGACGATCACATGGATGAAGAAAAGAAAGAGAGACAAGCTGATGATTAAGAGCACCGCCCCGAAAAGTATGAGTGATCTTGGTTGCCATTTAGGATTTTTCATTTGTAGTCCTTGTGTGACAATCATCGCTATGCCAGAAATCATAAGTCCTACTGATAACATTCTGGCGGTTTCCTTTGTTGTTAAAGACAACTGATCCTGAAAATAAAACCCTCCAACGACTTGTAAGGTGATAATGCTGAGCATCGTTGCCAAACCGGCAAACAAATATAGGGGAAGGCCTTTTTGAAAAGGACTCACCTTGGGAGGTTTTTCGTGAATGATGGGTTTTTGAGCCGGAATCAAGAAGTACACGATGCCCAATGCGACCAGCGGCAACAGTGCGCCTATGTATAACGGCCAAATCAGACCGATCAGTGCAAAGGCTGCAGCAATCGCTGGACCCAGAACAAGCCCCATCCCATTGGCTGCACCGATTAAAGCCATTCCTGCCGCCCTACCCTTTTCGTTAGTTACATCCGCTATGTACGCCTGCGCAGCAGATGGAACTGCCGGGATAAACATACCGATCAATCCGCGTGCCACAATGAGCAATCCAACGAGAAGCCCGCCACTTATTACCTGTGATAATCCTGCATACATGGTCGCTGTGAACAGGACATAACTCATAAACATTCCGAAAAAACCAATGACAATGACAGCTTTCCTTCCTTTCAGATCGCTTAACCGCCCCCAGACAGGTGCCATCACAGCCATTGCAATTGAACCGAGTGAAATAATGATGCCAGAGTGAATTTCACTGAGGCCTAATTCACGGATAAGCGGCGGCATTACGGGAGCAATAATCATCAATCCCACCATCGCCACAAATACACTCAAAAATATACTAAAACGGATTCGAAACATCGCACATCCTTCTCCTTCCATAGAGCACGCTTTTCATCAAAATCGTAAGAGAAATGCGTGACCGCTACTACCTGAGAACGGAGAGTTTATGCTCCGTAACGGATTTTGTTTGTCGCTTTGTTTAAATAAATCCTTTCCATCCATCGTCACAGCTGACCTCACTTACTTCCTGCGTTTCATTTCATATTTAACATTTTTTATCACGCCTAACAAAATGAGACTACCAGTCAGCATGTAATCACGCTACCGGAAGTCTCATCTGCCCTTCTTCTATGTTTCTTTTCCTACAGCTTTACTACCATTTTTTCTTAGGTGGACATATCGGTTTGCAAGGTGGCGGAAATGTCGGTTTTGGTGGGGGTGTCGGTGGTGGGGTCGTTGGAATAGGAACTTGTTGATCCTGCAAAACTTTTAGACCAATACGCAGAACGATTTTTTCACGAACGGTCGAGAATGTTTTGGTTGTGTCCTTGCACCGCTTACTTTCCAAACCGATATCTAATTCGGTGAATTCCGTGAATAACAGCTCACAATACGGTCTCTCATTGTAAACTTTTCGGTTGCCAAACAAACCTACGTTAATCTTTGCCGCGTGACCTGATTTATTCAAATATTCTCCGTGTGACTCGAAATCTGGTGCCAGTTGCAAAGTCGGTCCTGTAGCAGGAAAGGTCAGATCCGTACAGAAATCGAATGGTATCAGTGCTGTTGTATGTCGTACATCACCGCAAACAGCAGTTCCCGTTACTTGATCGACTGTGGTGTACTCGATATTTTTTCGAATAAAACCGCTGACGAACAGCTTTGCAGACAGCGGGTTAAATGTGGGAACCAGCTCACATTGTTCCAGAATGACACTCTTCAATACCCGAATGATCTCAAGGGCAGGCCTCTCTAAATGGACATTAGCCTCGACACATACGACAACAGCCGTTTCTGCCAACGTTACAGGTACTTTAATCGTTTTAGGAAAAGTGGTTTCGGTTGAAGCCATTCCGAACACTCGGGCATTTTCCACTGTACAGCTGTTTTGCGTCACTTGAGTTTGGCCACATTTACAGCCATCGCCATGTATACCCATTTTACTCTCACTCCTTTATCAGCCACCTACTCTCTTTATATTATATGGACTAGACACAATATGGATTTGGCTGATGCCAAGCGTTATCTGCCCTTTTTTCTAGAAAAGACTGTTTACCTTTTTCGTTATGTATGGAGGCGGAACGGGAACCAGCTGCTTCCGATACCACCATACACGACCGCTAATGGTTGCCAAGCCGCTGAACTCCTTCCATTCTGATTGCGAATGGGTGAGAGGATCTGCTGTGAGGTTGATTTGCCAGTCCCCTGTCTCTACCCATCTATTCGTCGGACAAGCTGGTGCTGTGAGAAGAATTGCGCTTGTTCCTACATTTTCTTTGGGCAAAGAAGGGCGTAATACTGTAGAAGTAAAGGGTATGCGAATCGTTTCATGCTCTACTTTTTGCGAATGGACAGTGACCCCCACCCCCTTGATTTCCAACTCACCTGACAGCCAGACAATCTTTTTGCTATCATCGTGTCGAACGTGCTGGATATGGATCTTACTTTGGCATTCCACTTCCTTCCACTCGAGTTTCCAGGGGACACGTAAGGAATGTACCCACTCTACGTCCCAAATTTCTTCTAAAAAAGCAACCTGCATGAACGATTGACCCGCGTTTTCAACGTAGACTACTTTTGCTTGAATCAGTTCTTGTTGAGAACTGTTGTTTTCTTGCGTACGATCCTTGGCATTCATAGGGGGTGGGGTCGTAGCTGCAACAGGTGGCACTTGTTCGGTAGTCATCTGCTTGACCGGAGGTGGAGGTGCTTGTTTTCGCTTGCCCTTTGGTTTCTTGGAGCGATACATTTTCTGCTTATCTGTGGCACCTTCCAGAGACCGCATCTGTTCCTTCGGTGCGACAAAGAGGAGCGGGAGTGATGCTCTCGACTTTTGCAAGGAGCCTCGCTGGTTTGGCATTGGTCTTTTATTCTTAGGATTTTTCTTGTCGATCGGCATGTCCTCACTCCTTTCCATCAAAATACGCCTCTCTTTATCCATACGTGATCGCCCGTCTGGTTGTATAGACACTTGCCCTTTGGGTATACAATTCGTCTTCCCATGGCAAACCTTATCCCGCATAACCCGCAAAATTATGAATCACCGACCAATCAACTCCTTGCTTACAACAAAAAGACATCCGCCCTTGTAACGGATGTCTTGCTACCTACGATTCTTCATTGCTGAGCTTTTCTTTAATCAGGTAACGGCATTTTACTTGACCTTCCGCCATACACGAAGTACGCTCTACATGCGCGTCTACTAGCGACTCAAACAAGGAGAGCTCGCATCGACATGCTTGGCGATAGCGAATAGCTACCTGTAAGAGAGGGCAATTCGCTTCTTCAAGCGTATACAAACCATCCCCGACTTTTTCCAAGTGAGGCATGTATCCTTCTTCATTTTGTATGCTTGCCAATGTTTTCACTCGCTGGTCAAAACCTTGTCCTCTCATTACCTCCCGATAGTTTTGTAACATCCGTGCCATCCGCTTCTCAAATAATTGATCGACAAAAGCTTCCCCATACAAATCCTGAATGCCCGTCAGCATCTCTGTAGCCAACTCGCTGTAGTGACGCGGAAATAATTGTTCAGCAGTATTCGATAGATGATACACATAGGCTGGTCTGCCTGTTCGCTGACGAACCAATCGAGACTCGATATACCGTTCCCTATGCAAAACATCTAAATGCTTACGTACTGCGACTTTTGTTATGCCGAGATATTTAGACAGTTCCTGGACATCGACCGAACGGCGCTTCTTAAGCAACACCAAAATTTCTCGACGTTTTTCCTGTTCTTGAAAATAAACTGCGTGTCTGTTCATTAATGGACCTGCCTTAGCGGATTGCTTCGTTATACAAACGATTGACTTCCTCCCAATTGACTACATTCCACCACGAAGAGACAAAATCAGGACGTTTATTTTGGTACTGCAAGTAATACGCGTGCTCCCACACATCTACGACCAATATAGGCGTTTTCTTCTCCATAAAAGGAGTATCCTGATTAGGCGTGCTCATCACTTCCAACTTGTCTCCGTTGACGACGAGCCATCCCCATCCTGATCCGAAACGACTGACAGATGCTTTTGTCAATTCATCCTTCATTTTCTCAAAACTTCCGAAATACTTGTCGATTCCTTTCGCAATATCCCCTGTTGGTTTCCCGCCGCCAGTGGGACTCATGATCGACCAATACAAGCTGTGTCCATAATGCCCGCCCCCATGATTTCGAACTGCCATGCGAATGTCTTCCGGGATATCCTGCAAGTTACTGATTAGTTCTTTGACCGAGGCATTCCTGAACTGCGAGTGGTTTTCTAAGGCTTTATTTAAGTTAGCCACATACGTAGCATGATGCTTTCCGTGATGAATTTCCATCGTTTTCGCATCCAAGTAAGGTTCCAGCTCATCATAACGATATGGCAGTTCCGGTAACGTAAAGGCTTCCATTTCCTATTTCCTCCAATCTTGATTGTCGATTACAAGCCTAGTTTACAAGATGAAAAATATTTTGTATACACCCAAATTTGTTTCCTTCATGCAAAATTTATTTCACATGAGGCTTGCATTGCAAACAACACCTCTCTGTTGTAAAATATCGACAAATCATCTTTCCTTAAGGAAACAATTTTTCCTCAAGTAAAATCTTTCGTGCAGGAAGGAATATGATTCCATGAACGTCGTATTGGCAAAGGAACCGCCATATCCAGTTTTTCAGCCCCTGGTGCATCTGGCGACAGGACATTTTTTCGGGTACGAAGCACTTCTTCGCTCCTCTACACAGCACTCACCAGAATTCCTTTTTCGAAAAGCTCGTGAAGAAGGACACTTGTTTGAATGGGATACCATGTCGATGAAAAAAGCGATTGAATCTTACTTTACGAATGTGACTTTCAACGATCATGCCCCATATTTGTTCATCAATGTGTTTCCTTCTACGTTGGTGAACCCCGCTTTCCTATCGTTTGTTACCGAGGGCCTATTTGGATCGTGGAACCGTCGAATAGTCTTGGAAATCAATGAGACCAATGAAGAAGACAAGATGTGGGAGTTAAGATTGTTGGGGAAAAAAATACGTGAGCTGCGTCAGCATGGGTTCCTGATCGCATTAGATGATGTCGGCTCAGGTGCCGCGTCATTAAAAAAGATCGTGGAATATGAACCAGATATCGTTAAGCTCGACAGATACTTCGGCAATCAACTGTCCTCCATGCCCAATAAGCAAAAGCTCGTCTCGCTTTTCGTCCAATACTGCCAAGATCATATTCAGCTTGTACTGGAAGGAATCGAGGAGCCAGAGGACTTAGCTGTCGCTTTGGCACTTGGGGTACCTGTAGGTCAAGGTTTTTTGCTGGGGTACCCCGAACCACTTCAAGCAACACAAAAAAGACGATGATAACTTTCTCATCGTCTCTCGTGTCTGACTATTTTCCTATCGGCTCCAAGGAAGCGTTCAGTGCATGAGCAACATATTCTTCTGCACTATGTTGAATTTGCTCATCCGAAACCCCCGATACCCCTTGGAATAAGAATGGTTTCAAGAATTTCATTCCCGTTAAATTTGCCATCGCTTGCAACGGTTTGATCAATTCGCTGATGGAATAGTAGTTGTATCCATCACGTTGATAAGCTTCCTCGGGTCCGCCCGTAGAAATCGCGAGGAGAAGCTCTTTTCCATGCAGCTTGTTTCCTTCAGATCCGTAAGCCCAACCATACGTCAACACAACATCCTGCCACTGTTTCAACAGGGCCGGTGTGCTGTACCAGTAAAGCGGAAATTGAAAGACGATACGATCGTGCTCTTGCATCAGCTTTTGCTCTTGTTCAACATCGATCTGAAAATCCGGATAGGCAGCGTATAAATCGTGAACCGTTACACTTTCTTCTTGTTGTATTCTTTCCTTCCATGTTCGATTGATTCGAGATTGAGACATGGTAGGGTGTACTGCGATGACGAGAGTTTTCATGGAAATCCTCCAAAAATTTGGTTTGTACATACAAATTGACAAAAGTCTAGGACACTGTCAACTATCCCGCACCTTACAAATGCTGGAATCCAGACTCCGACTTGCTCCCTTCCAGCATTTCGACTGTTTCGTGAATCATCTGTGTGACTGATTTTACCTGATCGACAAAACGAGTAATCGTTGATGGCGTCATGTGAAGAATTTGCGCCAATTGAGTCGGGGTTACCTTTTCCTTTTCGTTAACAGTCAACATGAGATACGCATGAGTAGGAGAAAATCCTATACGCGATATTTCGGTCAAATGTAAGCGAAAGAAAATCCCTCACAAGGAGGGATTACAGTCGAAACATTTGCTGTTCCGCGTATTGTACCAAACGCTTCGTCATCTCTCCGCCGACAGAGCCATTTTGGCGTGCTGACGTATCTGCTCCCAACTCGACTCCAAATTCAGCAGCGATCTCGTACTTTAATTGATCTAATAGTGCACGAGCTTGTCCATACACCAGGGAATTCGAACGTGCCATTGCTGTTCACCTCAGGTTTTGATTGTTTTCGTGAATGGTAGTATGTGCAGATTATGGTAGTGTATTCAAACATGCTCCGATTGTCGATTAATCCAGATCTATAGCCCAACTGACTAACTCTTCATCTTCAATATTAGATGGATTCTTGTAGATATAAGAGTAATTTTTTCTTCCATACGATGCTCCACACCTATCTCTTTCTTTGTATGACATACCAGAGCAATCATCATCCCTAAAAACAATCAGACTCTCGAAGTATTCGAGTGGCATTTACTTACGAGGAATAACAGTCGAATAAGCATTGATGATATCCGGTACATACTCTTCCGTCAATCGTATGCCTCCAAGAATCATTTCCTTTTCTTCCTCTGACACGCTGAAACACTGATCACCGCATTTTTCGCAAGCCATCACCCATCGCTCCCCAAGCTTCTGCAGGCGATTCATATCCCATTGCACGTCTTGCTCACATGTTGGACAGGCTATGATTTTCATCGTCTTTCCCTCCTGTATCCACAGCTTCCTTTTCTTGTATTTTACTAGAATGGACAAAAAAGACACTAACCTCGTGTTAGTGTCTTCTCACATGATCTTTGCGAAGGGTAGATTCCTAAGGTGACGAGAATCCCCCATATATGTAAAGCTTATCTCCCGAACCTGCACCTGTTGCCTGCCAACAGGGCTCTCCAGCACAACAGAATCGTGTGGAGCCGCTAGCAGCAGTTGCCTGCCTATCGGCGATAAGAATGAAATTCTGTTGTTATCCGGGT